>JANJUM010000165.1 GCA_024710585.1 Desulforhopalus sp. | reverse complement strand
CCCGACGGCTTTGTGGATCTCGCGCAGCCGCGCCTCTTCGAGCGGCTGGTTGAACCTGACATGCACCGAGTAATCGCTCTCCACCAGGTGGACGCTGCGCACGGCAAGCACATCGCCACTGAGCGAGACAAACTCGCCAGGCTTCTCCCCCACCGGCATCTTCACCTGCACCTTGCGACCAAGAAGAAGGCGGATGTTTTCTTTCCTCGAGATGCGCTGCTGAAAACACATGCCGCCAAGGGAGATGTCGCACAGTTCCACCATGGCGTTGATGCCGAGGCTCTGCCCGCGCTCGTCGAGCATGGTGGTGGACACCCACCCGTTGATCGGCAGCCGTTCCTGGGCGCGCCGGTCCCAGCCACCCTCGCGAACGAGGTCCTCGACCCGCTCGAAGTCGGCGCAGAACTCGCGCAGCTTACCTTCCAGGCCGGGAAACTGCTCGTTCCATTCGCCCAATCGGTCAAGCTTCAAAGTGGAGATATCAGCAGACCCCACCGCCGCCACCGACAGGGTCCATACCGAGGCGTTAAAGAAACTCCCGGCGCCGAAGATCTCCCCCGGCCCGAGGGTCTTGATCAGCACTTCTTGGCCGCGCTCGTCGAAATAGAGCTTGACCCTGCCGCGGTTGATGAAGAACAGCGAGGTCTGCATCGCCCCCTGGCCGACGATGACCTCGCCGTCACGGTACTGCTTGTGCTTCTGGGAGTGGTAAAGGGCGGCGAACTCATCCGAAGTGAGGCGCTCGTAGAGCTTGGCCCAGATCTCCAGGTGGCCCTGGTCGATGGCCGCCATCTTCTCGCGGTCGATGATCTCCGCTACCGCGATGATCTCCTTGAAGGCGGTGGGATCGATCTCGATCAGCCACTCGCGCAGGCTCTCCGCCTGCACGAAGTTGCGGGTCCGGGCGGTCTTCTCCACCAGACGCAGCAACTGCTGCCGGGCGCCCTCACGGTCACCCTGGGCGAGCAGGGCGCGCACCGTCTGCTCCTGGGCCAGGCCGGTGATGACGCGCTGCTCCTTGCCGAGGTTCTGCAGCCGGGCTGCCTGCTTCATGGCGCTCTTGCGCAGCTGCCCGGCGTGAAGGTGCTTGCGGCGCTGCTCCTGGAGGTCGCTGTCGAGGTTTTCCAAAGCCCTTGCGGCGGCGCCCCACACCTGCTCGGGCAATTTTTTGAAACCGCGCTGACCCTGATTCTCGATGAAGGTCTCGACGCCCTTATAGGCTGCCGAGGTGCCGCTGCGGCCAAGGGTATCGAGCAGCTGGAGCACGATTTCGCCGCGGTATTTTTCGCTGAACTGCTGGTTGTCGAGGAGCAGTTCGCAGAGCCGAGTCGCCACTTCCTGGTCGCAGAGCCCGCCAAGTGCCTCGATAATCTGCAGCTTGATGAGCTCGGAAGAGTCGGTCAGGGCATCGAGGAAGAGTTTCTTGCGTCTCTTGCCGCCGATCTTGTAGAGGCACACGAAGGCCTCGCGCTGCACGCGGAAATCCTCGTGGCGCAGATAAGGCAGGGCATGTTCGGCGTCCTCCTCGCGGCCGGCCTCACCGAGCAGCTTGAGGAGATTGCGCTTGCCGTACCAGGGCATGTGCTCCCCGAGGCGCTCGAGGATGATCGGGGTGAGGAAGGCGACATGGTCGATGAGCAGATCGATGATGCGCATCCGATCGTCCATGTCCTCGGTATTGATGAGGGACTCGACGAGGAAGCGCAGGGCCACCGGCCCCTGCTGTGCCAGGCGCCGCCCCACCTCCTCGTCGAGGGGCGAGGCAAGGCATTCGGCAAGCAGTTCGGGTAGTTTGGCGCGTTGAATGCCCTTGTCCTGGACTGTGCCGACCACCGCCTGGAGCAGCGGCGAGCGGCCGATCCTGCCGCTGCGCACCCCATGGAAGAGGGCGAGGATGGCGTCGCCGCGGGCGTTCTCGCCACGCTCCCAGCTCGCCTGCATCAGCTGGTGGAGAAAGTTCACCACCTTGTGAGCAGACTCCTCACTGAGAATGGCGCGCTTGAGGAGATCGGCCAACAGGGGCAGAAAGGTGTCGATGGTCTGCCACCGATCGGCGGCGAGCAGCATCTCGCCGAGACGCACCAGGGCGAGGTAGGGGCTCTCCCCGGCCTCGTTGCCGGGCAGGTAGTCGATGAATCGCGCCAGCAGCGTTTCCGCTTCCTTCGGCCCGGGGGGCGCGGCGGCCAGACGGGCGGCGATGGTCTCGGGCAAGGCCTGCAGCAGTTCCTCGCTGCGCAGCACCTCGAGGCGCCCCTGCAGGAGGAGGCCGATGCCGGTTTCGATACGCCGTGCGCGACGACTCGCCTCGCCCTCGTGAATAATCGCCTTGGCGCGCTCACTGCTCAGGTACTGTTTGCCCTTGGTGGTGCTCATCAGCCGCTTGAAGGCGGCGCCGAGATGGGCCATGCGCGGCGAGGCGTCCCCGCCGGCGAGGCGCTCGCGGGCGATCTGCTCGCGGAAGAGGACATAGATGCGGCCGAGGCTTTCGGTGCTCAGAGCGGACACCAGAGCCTCGTAGAGTCGATCACCGAGCCCCGGCGGATAGTGTTGCGACAACAGTACGGAAAGCGCCGGCTCGCGGAGATAGTCGACGAGAACACGGGCGAGGCTGGTGACGATGGCGCGGTTGTCGTTATCGCCAAGGCGCGCGGCAACGCCCTCGATCAAGACTGGAAAATGTGGTGAGGCGGCATTGACCCCTTTTTTGAGGATATCCTGGAGGACATGGCCGATGGCCGCGGCGAGCAGGTCGACGCCGCTCTCGGTTGCGGCCAGCTGTTTTCTCAGCTCCGCCTCCACCGCTGGCCGCTGATCACGCCCGAAGAGGCAGGCGAGCAGTTCCGGCTTGGCCTTGACGAGCTTGCGCTTCTTGACCTCGCCCTCATCATCGCCGCCCTTCTTAGGCCCTTCGTCACCACCATCTTCAGGGAAGAAGCCGCTCAGGCCGAGACCGGTGATGTAGGCGAAACCTCCCCCGGCTTTTTTGGCCTTTTCCTGGGGTGTGTTGAAGACAAGGAGGATCTGCCCGAAGGCGAAGCGGTCCATCTCCGCGCCAAGCAGCATCTGGGGCAGGCCGAGCAGGCGCAGCTGCCGGTAAACGACGAGGTTGGGAAAGGTGTCGAGGGTCTCCTGGTCGAGGGGTTCGTCACCAAGCCAGGGCCAGTCGTTTTTCAGGGAAAAGCGCAGCTGACCCTGGTCGCGCAACAGCACCTTGAGCCCCTTGTAGCCCCTTTCCACGGCCGTCCCGACCTGGGGGGCGTCCGGCGGATAGAGACGGCTGGTCACAATGGCGTTATTCAATAGTTTCAGTGCTTCAACGCGTTTCTGCCGCTGCACGATCTGACCCATGGGCACCACCGCTCACTACCTTTTTCGGCTGACCTGCTCCCCCCGAACTCGCCCCACAACCCCAGAAAAAACGCCGCCTTCAGCCCACTATTTGAAAAAACATCGAGCTATTTGATAAATACAGGAATTGACTATACATGTCAACCTCCGTCGCTATCTTTGCCCGGAGCCCCCCCGGCAAGCCGAATTACCCCCTGTGCCAGTAAGGTCTCCAGCAGTTCCCAGAGGGGCAGACCGACGACATTCGACGAGGAGCCGTCGATGGACCGCACCAGCACCGCCCCACGTCCCTGGATTCCGTAAGCACCTGCTTTATCGAGACATTCGTCGGTGGCGGCATAGGCCCGCGCCGTGGCCTCGTCGAAGGGGGCGAAGCGCACTCTGGTGACCACCGAGCGCACTACCTCCACCCGCGGCCTGCGCCGGCAGACGCAGAAGGCGGTTTCAACGAGGTGTTCCCGGCCGGAAAGCGCGAGAAGCATGGCCACCGCTTCCTCGAAATGACGCGGCTTGCCGAGGATGCGCTCCCCCAGGGAGACCACGGTGTCGCCGCTGACCACCCATGTCTGTGGGTGCTTGACGGAAACTGCCCGCGCCTTCTCGAGGGCCATGCGACAGACGAACTGCGAAGGGCTCTCCCCTGCCTGCGGCTCCTCGACGATGCTCGCCGCCTCCACCCGGAAACTGAGGCCGAGATCGTCGAGAAAGCGCCGCCGCCGCGGCGAGGCCGAGGCAAGAATCAATTCATCAATATTGCGATACATTAGCTTGCGTCGTGCGCCGCGGCGCACCTGCCGCCGCTCTTGAGAAAATTGGCTTTGCCGTCAGCCTTTTCGACAAAGACGGCGAGGGCAGGCGGCGACTGCGCCTGGAGAGCGTCTTCATCAACCGAAGTTTGCAAAAATTACACCACTTTGTCGAGTCCTTTTGCGGGGCCCGTGTAAACATATGCTGAACGACGAGGGCACCGTGATCATGAAGGAGTCCCACTCCGGCTTCGTCTTCCGGAAGGAGCCCAAGTTCAAGGCCATGGCCATGGACGGGGCCACGCCCGACCTCCTCGCCGTCGAGGCGCTCGCCGACGGGACGAACTGACAAATTTTGTCAGAAGTGACAGGAAAAAAGTTTTATGAGCACCGCACTCCTCACCCCGCAGAGTCCTTGCAAGCGTTTCGGCACCTGCACCTCCGTCAACGGGGTCTCCCTGCAGTTCTGCCGGGTTCAGCCCCTGATGGCATAGCCGCCGTCGACGGTGATCACCTGGCCCTGGATCATGCCCGCCAGGTCGCTGCACAGGAAGAGGGCGACATCGGCGACGTCGCCGGGGGTGGTGAGACGCCCCAGCGGGGTGCGCTCGATGGCCGCGCGAAGGATCTCGTCGCGGTTGGGAAAGTGTTTGAGGGCGTCGGTGTCCACCGCCCCGGCACTGATGGTATTAACGTTGATGCGACGCGGCCCCAACTCAACGGCGAGATGGCGCACCAATGACTCCAGCGCCGCCTTGGAGGCGCCCACGGTGGTGTAGTTCTCGATGGCCCGCACCGAACCGAGGCTCGACACCGCCATGACCCGAGCGCCGCTCCCCATCAGCGGCAGGGCGCGCTGCACGAGGGTGAGCAGGGCCCTGGCGTTGATGTCCATGGCCCAGTTCCAGTGGCGCTCGGTGAGCTCGAGGGCCGGCTTGAGCACCCCGGAGGCGGCGTTGCTGACCAGGATATCGAGACGACCAAAGGTCTTGCCGAGGGTCTCCATCATCGCCGCGACGTCGTCGTTGCCGGCGACGTTGGCCTTGACGATCAGGCAGCGCCGCCCGCAGGCCTCCACCGCCTGGGCGGTCTCTTCGGCATCCTTGCGGTGGCGCACATAGTTGACGACGACATCGGCGCCCGCTCCGGCGAGGCGCAGGGCAATGGCCCGGCCGATACCACGGGAGCCGCCGGTGATCAGGGCGACTTTTCCTTGCAGATCAAACATGACACTTCCTTGTAAGAGAAAAATGAATCGATAATTCCCGGGAACGCCTTGCCCTCAGCCGCGACCGAGCCGCAGCAGGGCACGTCGCGCCATGCCCCGCACCAGGCGCAGCAGGCTGAAGCGGACCGGGTTGAGCTCGGCCGGAGCGACGAAGCCGTGCCCGTGGAAAACACCGGGGGACTCCCCCGGAAAGACGAGATGGCGGGGGTCGGCGCCGGGCAGCGCGCCTCGCACGGCCGCCTGCCACAGGGGACTCCGCCGGGGATCGAGTTCGAGCACGGCGAGCAGCGCCGTGTCGAGGGCCACCGGCAGAGCGGCGGCGGCCATACAGTAGAGTGGCAGCGGTTCGCCGTCAAGGGGCCCGGAGCGGTGCATGGCAACGATGCCGTCGGCGAGGTGGAGCTGCCTCGGCAGCAGCGCCGGCAACTCGCAGAGAATCTCGGCGAAACCCTGCTGACTTGCCCCGTGGCTCATGTGCAGCATCGCCTTGCGCACGCCTTTTACGATGCCGAAAAGATTTTTCACCGCGAGGGTGACATACATCTGGTTATGGGCTTTGACCTTGGGCAGGCCGACCAGCAGGTCGCAGTGCAGGGCCTCCCGCGCCACCGGCAGCTGCAGGCCCGAGGAGAGCGTGCAGGGCTCGGCATGGTCGAAATCGACGATCTCCACGCCCAGGCCGGAGAGGGCGCGATCGATACCGCGCCGGGCGCAGACCCGGGAGGCGCTGCCGAAGGCCGGCGAGTCGCCGAGACGCACGCGGGCGCCACAGTCGCGCAGCACCGTCGCCGCCACGGCGATAAACCGCGGGTCCGTCACGGCATGGTCGGGGCCGCCGGCGCTGATCAGGTTGGGCTTGAGCAGCACCGTGCGCCCGTGCAGGAGGCTGGAGCCGAGCACAAGGCGGAGGCTCTCTTCGACGAAGCCTGCCAGAGGCTGGTGTTCGTACGCGGTCGAGCGGCGCAGCAGCACCTGGCTGGGGGGGCCGTTCATCGCCACAGAGGGAAATGGGGGGTGGAGAAAAGCGAAAAACCGGACCCCCGCGCAGAAGTCCGGTTTTTCTCAGGAGAAAAGAGAGAAGAGATAAAGCACCATCCTTTTAGCAGATAGCGTGCCACTTCCTGGCAAATTCCGATTTGCATAATAATATCAATTTGTTGCCAAGAAGGACACCCCCTGCAGCCGCCCCTGACCCTGCCCCCTCCGTTCAAGTTTTTGAACCAGAGGCGCCCGACTTGACCACCTCTGCGCCCAATACCGGCAAAACTCGCGGGAAACAGGGGTGTCAATTTTTATACCCTGCCCGCCGCGGCGGCCGCCTCCTCTTTGAGGGAAATCACCCTGGTCCTGATAACATCCTTGTTTTGCGAGATTTCTTCGACTACCGCAGCGGGGATGGGGGACTCGACATCGATGATATTATAGCCGACCCGGCCGTTGGACTGGTTCAAATAACTGGCGATGTTGACATGGTGGTGGCCGAAGATGTTGGAAACCAGGGCGATCATCCCCGGCACGTCGCGGTTGATGACGATCAGCCGGCTGTGGATGCTGTCGGCAGGGGTCGACTCGATATTGGGGAAGTTGACGCTGTGCACGACATTGCCGTACTTGAAGTAGTTGATCAGCTCCTTGACCGCCATGGTGGCGCAGTTCTCCTCCGACTCGGCGGTCGAGGCGCCGAGGTGCGGAGTGGTCAGCACCCGGCTATGGCGCACCAACTGCGGCGTCGGAAAATCGCAGATATAGGCATCGAGATAGCCCTCATCGAGGGCCTCGAGCACCGCCTCCTCGTCGACGATCGGCCCACGGGCGTAGTTGATCAGCACCGCGCCCTTCTTCATGCGGGCGATGAAGTCGCGGTTGACGAGGTTTCGCGTGCGGTCGATGAGGGGCAGATGGAGGGAGACGAAGTCGGCCTCGCCCACTGCCTCGCGCACCGTGCGGCAGATGCGCACTTCCGGCGACAGCTGATGGATATTGGCCAGCGCCGGGGCGGGGTCGAAGCCGTTGACGTGCATATGGCGGAACACGCCGCCGTTGGCGAGGCGCACGCCGATCTGCCCGAGGCCGATGACACCGAGGGTCTTGCCGGCGATCTCCTCGCCCTTGAAGAGGCTCTTGCGCGCCTCGACCTCAGCGGAGACCAGGCTCGGATCCATATTGGCCAGGGAGCGGCAGAACTCGATGCCACTGTAGATATTGCGCCGCCACACGCCGATCATTGGGAAGACCAGGTCGACGACGGCGTTGGCGTTGGCGCCGGGGGTGTTGAAGACGCAGACGCCCCTTTCGGTGGCGCGCTCGACGTTGATATTATTGGTGCCGGCCCCGGCGCGG
Source organism: Desulforhopalus sp. (assembly GCA_024710585.1). Classification (GTDB taxonomy): domain Bacteria; phylum Desulfobacterota; class Desulfobulbia; order Desulfobulbales; family Desulfocapsaceae; genus Desulforhopalus_A. The sequence continues at coordinate 7,442 of JANJUM010000165.1, read as the reverse complement.
GCCACCGCCAGCAGCGACGGATACTGATCGACATCGATTTTGGAACTGCGCAGCACGATGCCGTCGGGGTCGTTTTCCTCGGCCGAGACGACGAAGCTGCCGTTGAAGAGCCGCAGGCCCTCCTCGGCTATCTTGTTGATCTTCTTGATCTTGTAGGACGGCATGACATATCTCCTCGAAGTGTTCTCAGGCAAAGCTCCATGGGGCGCAAAGACATCGGCTACTATAGCCCGGCCTCTGCCGGGGTCAATGAATTTCCCTTTAAAAACTGTCCAACTCGCGCGAGGTTTCTGGCAGCCCGGCGACCCGCTGCAGGGCGAACAGCCCCCCGTCCCTGTCCGGCAGAACGCAGCACACCTCCCCCGGGGGCAGGCCAAGGGCTGCGGCCGCCGCAACCGTCTCCGGCCGCCAGCGCAGGAAGAAGGCCTTGCGGAAGAAGTGGTTACGCCCGGCACGGTCATAGAGGCCGGGCAGTTCCCCGGGCAGGCGCTGATAGAGCCGGCTGCGCGTCTCCTCCGGGCTTTCCGCCAGGCCCTCGCTAAGGCACTCGGGCAGGAAGCGGAAGCCGCAGCGCAGCCAGTCATAGCGCAGCACATCACCGAGCAACCCGGCATCGTCGCGGCCGGCGATCATCTCGCAGAGGAGAACGCAGAGCACTTCCTGGGTGGCGGCGCGGGCGAAGAGACCCCGCTCCCGGCAAAGGTGGAGCAGCCCGTGAAAGAAGGCAAAGGGGTCGTCGCCACTCTGGCGCAGGTAGCGCCACAGGGTGGGAAAATAGCGGGTGTTGCAGAACTTCTCCACCACCTCGGAGAACCAGTAGAGCTCGGCCAGCTCGGTTCGGGAGAGCCAGCGGCTGCACAGCACCTCGTAAGGGGGCTCGGCACAGGCGACATAGCCGCAAGCAGCGGTCTCGGAGGCGATGGGCGCTCCCGGCAGCAGCTTGAGCAGGCCCATCTGGATATGGTGGGCCTCCATGGCGAAAACGCGGCGAAAGGAATCGGCGAAGCTGGCCGCGCTCTCGTGGGGCAGGCCAAGGATGAGGTCGACATGGAGGTGGATGGTGCCCAGGCTGGCCAGCCGCCGCAGGGTGTCATGGGCGCGATCGGTGTCTATCGGCCGCCGCACCGCGCGCAGGGTCGCCGGGTTGGTGGACTGGATGCCCAGCTCGAACTGGAAGCGCCCCGGCGGCAAGGTGGCGAGAAAGCGCAGCATGTCGTCGTCGAAGCGGTCCGGGGCCATCTCGAAGTGAAAGAGCGTCTCCCCGCCCTCGGCGGCAAGAAAGCGCCAGATGTCGAGCGCGCGGCGTGGCAGGTCGTTGAAGGTACGGTCGATGAAACGCACCACCTTGGGGCGGTGGCGAAGGATGTGGCGCAGCTCCTCGCGTACCACCGCCACCTCCTTGCGGATGACGCCGCTCTCCGCCGCCGACAGGCAGTAGCTGCAGGAGAAGGGGCAGCCGCGCGAGCTCTCGTAGTAGACGTGGCGGTGGGCGAGGTGGGCGGCGAAGTCTTCGTCGCGGTAGGGAAAGGAGAAGGTGCGCGGCCCGCCGTGGAAGATGGAGCCCTCGTAGCAGGGGGCGAGCCTTCCCGAGGCGAGGTCGCGGCAGAATTCCTCCGCCACCGCTTCAATCTCCCCGAGGACGATGGTGCAGGGGATGTCGGCCAGGCTCCCGCGCAGCGCCCCGGCCTGGGGGCCGCCGATCACCACCTGGCAGGACGGCAGGCAGCGGTGCAGGTCGCGGCAGAGGCGGGCGACGAGGGCGGTATTCCAGATGGCCGCCGAGAAACAGATCAGCGACGGTTGGCCTTCGCAGAGGCGCAGCAGGGTCTCGTAGTAGTTGTCGTTGATGGTCAGCTGGCAGATCTCGCAGCGAAGCTGCGGGCAGCGGCCTTCGAGTTCGTTGCGCACATAGAAGAGCGCCAGGGTGGAATGGGAAAACCGCGCGTTGATACCGACAAGCTTGACCAGCATGACCCTCTCTCCCTGGGGCCCCTGCCGCCCCCGCCCGCAGCCCGAAACCCTGGCGGGGCCGCCTTCGCCTCTTCACGACCGGCGCATCCTACCCCAAGCTCCCCCGGCCGACAACAGAGTTTTCCGCAGGCGACGAGCCATCGACGGGGCGGCCAGACCGCCCCGCGCCGCTAAAACCGTTGCGCCCCCGGGCTGTAGAGGCTACCATATCTTGCCGTTCCAAAGAGTTCAGATGTCACCAGCGGCACAGGCCCGTCGTTCCCCAGACCCATCATCTCCGAGGAAGACCATGAACAGCCACGCTCCCAACATCCGGCCGAACCTCATCGGCGATTACCCCGAAATCCACCCCTCAGCCCTGATCGACCCCTCGGCGCAGATCATCGGCAATGTCAAGATCGGCAAGAACGTCTTCATCGCCCCCCTGGCGGTGATCAGGTCCGACGAGCCCGGCCCGGAAGGCAAGGTGCTGCCGATCATCCTCGAGGAGGAGTGCAATATCCAGGACGGGGTCATCATCCACAGCCACGGCGGCGACAGCGTGCGCATCGGCGCCCGCACCTCGGTGGGCCACGGGGCGTGCATCCATGGGCCCTGCAACATCGGCTGCGACTGCTTTCTCGCCATGCGCTGCACCATCTACCGCGCCAACCTCGAGGACTTCGTGTGGGTGGGCATGAATGCCTCGATAATGAAGATCACCCTCGAAACCTACTCCTACGTCCCCACCGGACGGGTCATCCGCTCCGGCAAGGAGCTGCGCCAGCTGCGCTTCATCTCCGAGAAAGAGCGCTTCTACATGCAGAACGTGCTCGAGGCCACCAACCGCCTGCGCGAAGACTACCGGCGTCTGCGCGGCATGCCGCCGCAGAACCTCTGAGCGGGCGCAAGGCCCCGCCATCGCTGGTCCTGAACGGGATCCGCCCGCTTCCCGCCAGGACCAGCCACCGCCACACCCCATGACCCGCCTCCTCGCCCTGCTCCTGGCACTGCTCTGCCACCTCCCTTCCCCCGCCGCGACCGCCGCCGAAAGGGAGGAGACCGCCGCGATGCATCTGCGACTGCACCTCGACCCCCAAAACCATCCCGGCCTGCTCAGAGCGGTGGCCACCCTGACCATCCCCCCCGGCCAGCGCCTCGCCCTCAGGCTGTCCGGCCTGGAGGTGACCGGGGCAACCCTCGCCGACGATCAGGGCCGCCACAGCGAGCTGAGCAGCGAGGGCTGGCTTGCAGGGCAGGTCGAACCGGGCGACCAGAGCGGCCGCAGCACGGAGGAAGACCACAGCGGCCTGAGCGAACGCAGCACGGCGGACGCCCTCGACGGCCACAGCCACCTCGGCGACAGGCTCCTCCTGCCGCCGGCAGCTGAGCGCCGAACCCTGCGACTCACTTACGAGAAGCGTCTTTCCGGCGAAGGCGACAACCGCCTTGACGCAGACGGAATCGCCCTCACCTCCACCTGGCATCCCCGGCCCGACCACCCACTGCGCTTCTCCCTCAGCGCCGAGCTGCCGCCGGGCTTTTCCGCCATCTGCGAGTCGGACCGCTTCCCCTTGACGCAGCAGGGCAACCTGGTCGAGGCCACATTCTCGCAGCCACTCACCGCCATGCACTTCGCCGCCGGACCCTATCGCCACGAGAAGCGGCAGGTGCGCGACGGCCTCGACGTCCACGCCCTGTTCTTCCCCGAGGACGCCAAACTCGCCGCGGGCTATCTCGACGCCGCCGCGGCCTCTCTACGGCGCTACGAGGGGGAGCTCGGCCCCTACCCCTACAACCACTACGTCATCGTCGCCAACCGCCTGCCCAGCGGCCTCGGCATCCCCACCTTCGCCCTCCTCGGCCGCACGGTGCTGCGCCTGCCCTTCATCAAGGACACCTCCCTCCCGCACGAGATCGTCCATTCCTGGTTCGGCAACGCCGTCGAGATCGACGCCCGCAAGGGCAACTGGTGCGAGGGGCTGACCGCCTATCTTGCCGACCACCGCCAGCGCGAAGACCGCGGCGAAGGGGTCGCACACCGTCACGAGACCATCAGCAGGTACCTGGCCTACGCCGACGAGGGCAAGACTTTCGCCCTGCGGGACTTCGTCTCCGCCGACCACCGCCAGGAGGAGGCCGACCTGCGGCGCGTTGTCGGCTACAACCGCGGCGCCATGCTCTTCCACGAGCTGCGCCAGCGCATCGGCCACGAGGCCTTCTCCCGCGCCCTGCGCCGCTTCGCCAGCGATTACCGCTTCCGGCAGGCCTCCTGGCAGGAGCTCGGCGAGAGCTTTTCGGCCGCGGCCGGAACCGACCTGTCGCGCTTTTTCGATGAACGCCTGACGCGGCCGGAGATCCCCGAGCTGGCGCTGACCGAGGTCGCCGTGGCCGCCGCCGATTCCGGTTGGCTGCTCTCCTTCACCCTCGTGCAGAAGACCGAACAGCCCTTCTCCTTGCGGGTGCCGCTGGCCATCGCCACCGCCACCGGGGATCTCGCCATGGACGTGGATATCGAGCAGACAGCAACCCCGCTCACCCTGCGCCTTGCGAAACGGCCCCTGGCCCTCACCATCGACCCTGGCCACAGCCTGCTGCGCCGCCTCGCCGAGGCGGAGACGGCACCGACCTGGTCGCGCTTCCTCGGCGGCCGGCAGCGGCTGGCGATCCTCGCCGACGAAGGGGACCGGCAGCGCTACCAGCCGTTGCTGCAGGCCCTTGGCGAGCCTCTCGAGGTGATCACCGCCAGGGAGGCCAGCGACCGGCGCCTGGCTGGCGGTCACCTGCTCTTTCTCGGCGTGAACCAGCCGCCAGCGCGCCGTCTCTTCGGCCCGCCGCCTCTCAGCGACAGTGGCCTGATCCTCGAGGTGCGCCGCAACCCCTTGTCGCCCGGCCATGTCGCCGTGCTGCTGCAGCTGGCGCCAGGCGACCGTGAGCGGCCCCTGCTCTCCCGACTCTCCCACTACGGGCGCTACAGCGCCCTTTCCTTCCGCGATGGGATCAATGTCGACAAAGACATCGCCAGGGTGCAGCACGGCATCCGTGTCGACCTCGAGACTCTGCCCCAGGGCGGGGCCACAGCGGCACTCTCCCCCTTCGCGGCGGTGGTCGAGCGGCTCGCCGAAGCCGCTGTCGTCTACCTCGGCGAGACCCATACCGCCTACGGCGACCACCTCATGCAGCTCAGGGTCATCGAGGCCCTGTATCGCCGCGACCCGCGCCTGGCCATCGCCATGGAGATGTTCCCGCGCCTGGCGCAGCCCAGCCTCGACCGCTACCTGACGGCGGCAGAGCGCAGCAGCGAGCGCGAGTTTTTAAAGGAGTCCGGGTATTTTCGCCACTGGCGTTTCGACTACCGCCTCTACCGCGACATCCTCACCTTCGCCAGGGAGAAGCGCATACCGGTGGTCGCCCTCAACCTGCCCCAGGAGATCGTCTCCCAGGTCGCCCGCAGCGGCGGCAGTGACCACCTCGACCCGGCGGCCCTGGCGTCCCTGCCCGGCGATCGCGACCTCGACATGCCCGGCTACGCCCAGCGCCTCGCCGCAAGCCACGCCATGCACCGCCAGGCCGGCCACGGCCAGGGCCCGGCCGCCGGTTTCCTGCAGGCCCAGGCATTGTGGGACGAGACCATGGCGGCGACGGTCGCCGACTATGCCAGGAGCCACCCCGAGACGCGCCTGGTGGTCCTCGCCGGCACCCAGCATGCCCGCAAGGACAACGGCATCCCGCCACGGGTGGCGCGCCGCACAGGGCGGACCCAGCTGGTGGCGATCAACCTCGGTGAAGGGGTGAACGTCACCGAGCTTGACAAAATCGCCGATTTTTATTTTCTCTCGCAGCAGGCGAGCCTGCCCGAGGCGGCAAAGATCGGCATCACCCTCGAGCCGACCTCCGGCCGAGAGGACGCGGCCCTGGTCATCACCGAACTCAGCCCCCATGGCAAGGCGGCCCAGGGAGGGCTCGAGATCGGCGATAACCTCCTCGCGGTCAACGGCCACCCGATAGAGGAGTTCGCCGACATCCAGATCGCCCTGCTCGACGCACGGGTTGGGGAGAGCGCCACGGTGACCGTACGCCGCGAGCGGGAGGAGGTCAGCGGCGTGCATAATCTCGCCGTGCAGCTGACCGCCGCCAGGCCATCCTTCCACCCCTGAAAGGTGGCCGAAGCCCACAGGGAGGGTGCCCTATTTTTCACCCGCAACCATTGCCAAAGGAGAATCGATGTATAAGATCTGCACGTTATTGGTACTGTTAACCCTCTTTTCAACCCCATTTCCGGGAGAAGCCGCAATGACCAAAAGCAAGCTGAAAGACGGCCTGTATGCACAATTCAACACCAGCAAGGGTGAGATTGTCTGCATGCTCGAATACACCAAGACCCCGCTCACCGTGACCAACTTCGTCGGCCTCGCCGAAGGCACCAAGGAGCTTGGCGGTGGCGCCAAGATGAAGGGCGACAAATTCTACGATGGACTCAAGTTCCACCGCGTCATCCCCGACTTCATGATTCAGGGCGGCTGCCCCCTGGGCACCGGCACCGGCGGCCCCGGCTATACCTTCCCCGACGAGATCGACCCGAGCCTGGTGCACTCCGGCCCCGGCATCCTTTCCATGGCCAACGCCGGCCCGAACACCAACGGCAGCCAGTTCTTCATCACCCACGTGCCGACCCCCTGGCTGGACGGCAAGCACACCGTCTTCGGCCATGTCGTCTCCGGGCAGGATGTGGTCAACAAGATCGCCGGCGGAGATGTCCTCGAATCGGTGGTGATCCTCCGCGTCGGTGCCGCGGCCGAGGCCTTCAAGGCCGACCAGAAAGCCTTCGACGATCTGCTGGCCAACTTCGAAAAGAACAAGAAGGCCAGGGAGCAGGCGGCCGTCGAGGCCGAACAGCAGGCTATCAAGAAGGAGTGGCCCAACGCCGTCACCACCCCCTCCGGCCTCAAGTACGTGGTGGTCGCCGAAGGCTCCGGCGAGACTCCGGCCAAGGGGGCGATGGTCTCCGTGCACTACACCGGCAAGCTTTTGAACGGCAAGAAGTTCGACAGCTCCGTCGAGAGAGGCCAGCCCATCGAATTCCCGGTTGGCCGTGGCCAGGTCATCAAAGGCTGGGACGAGGCCTTGCTCTCCATGAAGAAAGGCGAGAAGCGCGTCCTCATCATCCCGCCGCAGCTCGGCTATGGGCCGTCCGGTCGCGGCCCCATCCCCCCCAACGCCTATATGCTCTTCGATGTCGAATTGGTGAGCTTCAAGTAAGAGACGAGAGACGCTAAAAAACGCGAGGACCCCTGCCGACTCTTCGGCAGCGGCCCTCGCGTTTTTTTTCGTTGCGGCAGACCGTATTCAGCCGAGCAGCACCAGGCCGCACACCGAGGCGGTGCTGCCGATAGTGTCCGTGGCCGCCAGTCGGCCCATCTGCCGCTCCCAGCCGGCCTGCTTCATGAGATGGCCGACGTCGATGCCGAAGCCGGACATCGACGGCCGGGCGA
>JANJUM010000163.1 GCA_024710585.1 Desulforhopalus sp. | reverse complement strand
GATATGCCCGCGAGGCATATCGGCCGCCTCGGCTTTGTGCCGGCGGCGACCCTGGATGACGCGATAGCCCTCGCCGCCGCCAAGCACCCGACAACGACAGTCAATGTCGTTCCCGCCGGGGGCGTCATCCTGCCGGTGCTGGCCTGCCAATGAAGAACGCAGGACCAGGACAGATCACCACCGCCTCTCCCGGCAGGGGCGGCCACCAAGAGTGTCGATACGGTCTCCAGCCTCTCGTTCGTAACGCGTTGGAGACACACCCAAACCCCGGCGCTGCCGGGCCAACCCCTTCTATGGAGGAAGAGGAATGAAGAAGATTGCTTCCGTCATCGCCACCTGTTGCATCCTCTTGGGCGTCGCCGGTCCCGCGGCCGCCAAGATGAACCTCAAGTACGGCTTCATCGCCCCGCCGACCCACCCCGAGGTCAAGGCCGGCGAGGCGTTTGCCGCCTACGTCAAGGACAAGACCAAGGGAGAAATCACCATCGACCTCTTTCCCCTCGGCCAGCTGGGCAGCGAACGCTCCATGGTCGAGCAGGTGCAGAGCGGCACCCTCGACATGATGGACTGCACCACAGCGGTGCTCTCCAACTTCGTCCCCCAGGTCGCCCTGTTCGACCTGCCCTTCCTGTGGCCGTCGCGCGAGGTGGCCTATTCCGTCCTGGCCGACGCCGAGTTTTTCAAGATGTACGGGGACATCTTCCCCGACAAGGGCATGATGTTCCTCGGCTACGGGGAAAACGAGATGCGCGACCTCACCAACACCAAGCGCGAAGTGCGCAAGCCCGAAGACGTCAAGGGCCTGAAGATCAGGGTCATCGAGTCTCCGGTGTTCCTCGAGACCTGGCGGACCCTCGGCGCCAGCCCGGTGCCCATGCCCTTCCCCGAGGTCTATAACGCCTTGCAGCAGGGGGTCATCGACGCCCAGGAGAACCCCATCCTCACCTCGGCGCTGATGAAGTTCACCGAGGTCTGCCCCTACGCCACCATCACCAACTACTCGCTCACCGAAACCATCCGCCTGATGAATATCGACCTGTGGAAGAGCCTGACCCCCGAGCAGCAGCAGATCTTCCGCGAAGCCTCCGAGTTGATGATCAAGCTCAACCGCGAGGGCGGCATGAAGATGCTGGCCGAGATCACTGCCAAGCTCGAGGCCGAGGGCAAGGTGAAAATCGTTCGTCTTTCCAAGGAAGAACGCGACGCCTTCCATCAGGCGGTCAAGCCGGTACACGCCAAGTTTGAAAAAGAGGTCGGCAACATTCCCAACAAGCCCGAATACGGGCGCTTCGCCGGCATGAGCTACCTGCAGATGATTCAGGAGAAGATCACGCAATACAACAAGTAGAGAGAAAGGGGCGGGAAGCATTCTCCCCAAAAGGACGATGCTTCCCGCCATGGGGCTCCTCCCCGCCATGAGCCCCGTGTCTATACCCCCCTAGCCCCGAGGTCGAGCATGAACTCGCTTATCGCCCTTCTCAACAAGATCGAAGAGACGTTCATCGGCTACGCCCTGCTGCTGATCGCCTTGATCACCAGCATCCAGGTCCTGTTCCGCTATGCCTTCGGCATGTCCTTCGACTGGGTCGAGGAAAGCTCCCGCTATATCACCGTCCTCATCACCTTTGTCGGGGCGGGCATGTGCATCCGCCGCGGCTCGCATTTCGCCATGGACGCCCTGGTCAACGCCTTGCCGTCGCGGGGCAGGTTTCTGTGCCAGGCCCTGGCCATGTTCGTTTCCGCCCTGACCATGGGGGTGGTCGGCTGGTACGGCTGGATCCAGGTGGGCAAGCTGGCCAAGTTCGGCGCCACCACCCCGGTGCTGCACCTGCCGATGTACGTGCCCTATCTGCCCATCGCCATCTTCGCCTGCCTGATGACCGTTCGCTTCTTCCTTCAGGGCTGCCTGCGCTTGCGCGACCTCTTCTCCGGAACGGCCCCCGCCGGCAGGAAAGGAGGTCACCTATGCTAGTCTTCATGGCGTTTCTCTTCGTCGCCCTGCTGCTCATCTCCACCCCGGTGGCCATCGTCATGCTTGGCGTGACCACCGCCACGGTGCACTTCTACCTGCCGGTCCCCCTGCAGGCCGTGGTGCAGCAGCTGTTCAACGGCATGGACAACTTCATCCTCCTCGCCATCCCCTTCTTCATCCTCTCCGGCAACATCATGGCCAGGGGGTCGATCTCCAAGAAGCTGGTCGAGGTAATGCAACTCATGGTCGGACATCTGCCGGGGGGCATGGCCATCGCCGCCATCCTCGCCTGCATCTTCTTTGCCGCCATCTCCGGCTCGAGCCCGGCGACAGTCATCGCCATCGGCTCGATCATGATCCCCGCCCTCATCCGCCACGGCTATGACGAGCGCTTCAGCATCGGCCTGCTCACCTCCACCGGCTCCCTCGGCATCCTCATCCCGCCCTCCATCCCCATGGTGCTCTACGCCCTGGTGATGAACGTCTCGGTGGGCAAGCTGTTCATGGCCGGCATAGTTCCCGGCCTGCTCATCGGCGCCATCCTCATCGCCTACTCCTTCATCCTCGCCAGCCGCCATGGCTGGAAAACCACGGTAGTCTACGCCAAGGGGGAGCGCTGGCGCCTGCTGTGCAGCGCCTCCTGGGGCATCGCCATGCCGGTGATCATCCTCGGCGGCATCTACTTCGGCATCTTCACGCCCACCGAGGCCTCGGCCATCGCCGTCATCTACGCCCTCTTCGTCGAGTTCTTCATCTACAAGGACATGGACATGAAGAAGCTCAACGAGGTGCTCAAGGAGTCAGTGATCCTTTCCTCGGTGCTATTGTTCATCATCGCCTGCGCCATGACCTTCATCTGGCTGCTGACCAGGGAGAAGCTGCCCGCCCTGGCCGCCGAGTTCATCGTCAGCCACATCGAAAACAAGTACCTCTTCCTGCTGGTCATCAACATCTTCTTCATCCTCGTCGGCTGTTTCATGGACATCGTCTCGGCGGTGGTGGTCATCTCGCCGATCCTCTTCATCGCCCTGCAGCAGTACGACATCGACCTCATCCACTTCGGCATCATGATGATCGTCAACATCGAACTCGGCTTTCTCACCTTTCCCTTCGGCCTCAACCTCTTCGTCGCCATGGGCATTACCGGCAAGTCTCTGACCGAGATCGGCCGATCGGTGCTGCCCTTCATGGGCCTGATCCTGCTCGGATTGATGATGATCACCTATATCCCTGAAATTTCCCTCTGGCTGACCCGTATCCTCTAACACCATCACCGCCGACAATGCCATGAGCCACACCGACTCCACCGCCACCGACACCCCGCTGGCCTCACTGCAGCGCGAACTGCGCCAGGCCGTCAGCGGCGAGATACGCTTCGATGCCTTGAGCCGCCAGCTCTACAGCACCGACGCCTCGGACTTCCGCAAGGAGCCACTCGGCGTGGTAATTCCACGCACGGTGGCCGACGTCCAGGCGACGGTGGCCATCGCCGCCCGCCACCATATCGCGGTCATCCCCCGCGGCGGCGGCTCGAGCGTCTCCGGACAGACGGTGGGCACCGGGCTGGTGCTCGATCTTTCCAAGTACCTCAACCGCATCGTCGAGCTCAATGTCGCCGAGCGCTGGGTCGAGGTGGAGACCGGGGTGGTCCTCGACGTCCTCAACCGGCATCTCGCCCCGCATGGCCTGATGGTCGGCCCCGACCCCTCGTCCAGCGCCGTCGCCACCATGGGCGGCATGGCCGGCAACAACTCCACCGGCTCGCACTCTTTTCTCTATGGCATGACCGCCGACCACGTCACCGCCCTCGAGGTGGTGCTCGCCGACGGCAGCCTGGCCCGTTTCGACGACAAGAGCGCCGAGGAAGTGGCGCGCCTGGCGTCGGCCAAGACGCTGCTCGGTGGGCTTTATCGCCGCATCCCGGCGCTCGTCACCGAATATGGCCCTGACATCGAAAGCAACTACCCACGGACCTGGCGCAATGTCGCCGGCTATGGCCTCGACCGCATCAAAAAGCGCCTCGACGCCGGCCTGCCCTTCAACCTCGCCCCGCTGGTGGTGGGCAGCGAAGGCACCCTGGCGACCATTACCAGGGTGCGCCTTGGGCTGGTGGAACGACCTCGCCAGGTGCGCCTCGCCATCCCCCACTTCAACGACCTCGACACCGCCCTGCGCTCGGTGCCGCTCATCCTGCAGCAGGGGGTGGCGGCGGTGGAACTGATGACCGCTCCAACCCTGCGCCTCGCCGCCGATCACCCGATCATCGGCGACCGGCTCCGCCGCTTCGTACACGGCCTGCCCGGGGCCATCCTCATCGTCGAGTTTTCCGGCAACGATGGCCAGCTCCTCGCCGACCGAGCCAGGGCGGTGGAGGAACTGCTGCAGGGCAAGGGACTCTCGTCGCGCATAAGCCACTGCGCCACCGCGGAAGAGATCGGCAACGTCTGGCATATCCGCAAGTCGATCTTCGGTCTCATCATGAGCAAGCCGGGGGACGACAAGCGCGTCTGGGTCATCGACGACGCCAGCGTGCCGGTGGAGGAGATGAACGGCTACACCCGGGACGTCATCGCCGCCGGGAGAAAGTTCGGCATGGAGATCAACTTCGACGCCCACGCCTCCGCCGGCTGCCTGCATATGGGCCTCGACATCAACCTGCGCACGCCCCAGGGCCTGAAGACCATGGAGCTGCTCTGCCGCGAGATCATGACCATCGCCATCGCCCACGGCGGCTCGACCACCGGGGAGCATGGTGAAGGCCTGGCGCGGAGCTGGTTCAACGAGCAACTCTATGGCGAGCGTCTTCACCAGGCTTTCACCGAGGTCAAACGCTGCTTCGACCCCGACAACCTGCTCAACCCCGGCAAGGTGGTGGGCAAGCTCATCGCCCCCTGGGACACCGACTGGCTCAAGTACGCTCCCGGCTACACGACTCCCCTGGCACCGCAAACCACGCACCTCGACTTCTCCCACTACGGCGGCTTCGCTGGCCTGGTGGAGATGTGCAACGGCCAGGGAATCTGCCGCTCCCAGGTCTCGGGAACCATGTGCCCTTCCTACCGCGTCACCCGCGACGAGAAGGACACCACCCGTGGCCGCGCCAATATCCTCCGCGCCGCCATCACCGGCCAGCTCGGCCCGGACGGCCTGACTTCCCCCGAGGTCTACGAAGCCCTCGACCTGTGCCTGGCCTGCAAGGCCTGCCGCCAGGAGTGCTCCACCCGCGTCGACATGGCCAAGCTCAAGTACGAATTCCTCGCCATCTACCAGAAAAAGCACGGCGTGCCCCTGCGCAGCCGGGTGGTGGGCATGATGGGCACCTCGTCGAAGCTCGGCTCGTCAGTACCGCAGCTGGCCAACGCCCTCTACCGCAACCCCTTGTTCAAGCGCCTGCTCGAGGTAAGCCTCGGCTTCGACCAACGCCGCGAGCTGCCGCTGCTCGCCCGGCAGAGCTTCCAGCACTGGTTCACCACCTCCGTTGCGGCGCGGCCGGCGACGCGCGGGCCGGTGCTGCTCTGGGACGACTGCTACCTCAGCTACCACCGCCCCGAGCTTGGGCAGGCGGCTGTCGAGGTGCTGCGCGCCATGGGCTTCGAGGTCATCTGCGAGAAGGACCGCCAGTGCTGCGGCCGGCCAATGATCTCAAAAGGGTTGCTCGCCGAGGCGAAAAAGAACGCCCGCCACAACGTCGCCCTGCTCGTCGCCCACGCCCGGCGCGGCACGCCCATCGTCGGCGTCGAGCCGAGTTGCATCGCCTGTTTCCGCGACGAATACCCGGACCTTCTGCGCAGCGAGGAGGCGCGGCTGGTGGCCGACAACAGCTTCTTCTTCGAGGAATTCGTCTCCCGCCCGGAGAACCGTGCCGCCCTGGCCGAGAAGCTCGACGGCGGGGCAGCGGGGGCGAAAATCCTCGTGCACAGCCACTGCTACCAGAAGTCCATGGGCACCAGCGGCCTGGTGCTCGACATGCTTCGCCTCATCCCCGGCAGCGTCGTCGAGGAAATCCCCAGCGGCTGCTGCGGCATGGCCGGGGCCTTCGGGCACGAAAAGGAACATTACGAGATCTCGATGGCCATCGGCGAGCAGGTGCTCTTCCCGGCAGTACGTGCCGCGGACCAACAGACCACCATCATCGCCGCCGGCACCTCGTGCCGCGAGCAGATCAAGGACGGCACCGGCCGCCGGGCCTTGCACCCCATCGAGAGGCTGGCGGAGAGCCTGCGCCGCTGAACAGGAAAAAAACCCTCGCCGATATCGACCGAGACACCTCCGCGGGGCGAGGCCAAGCGACGCCCCGCGCAAGGCATACACCACCCCATCACCATCTCGCCAACGGGATACCGTGGCCAAAGGAGTCCCCATGAAACGCAACAAGATCGCCCAACTTTGCCACCTTGACGCCGGGAAAGCCGAAGTGCTGCAGGGCAACATCGCTTTTGCCGTCGGCTGCGTACGCGCCGGCATTCACGCCGCCGACGGCTACCCGGGAACGCCGAGCACCGAGGTCATCGACCGCGGACTCTCCCAGGTGCAGGACCTCATCACCGTCGGCTGGTCGGTCAACGAGGCGGTGGCGGTGGGCGTCGGCCTCGGCCACACCCTGGCCGGGCGCGACGCGGTGGTGACCATGAAGATCCCCGGCCTCTTCCAGGCCGGCGACCTCTTCACCAGCGCCTCCTTCTTCACCGAACCGCGCGGCGCCCTGATCTACTTCATCGCCAGCGACTTTACCCCGAGTTCCACCCAGCACCTCGTCGACCCGCGCTACCTCTTCAAGAGCTGCTTCGTGCCGGTGTTCGAGCCGACCAGCCACCAGGAGATGCTCGAGGCCGCCGCCATCGCCGTCGACATCGGCCGCCGCTACGCCACCCCGGTGGTCATTCTCGCCTC
>JANJUM010000138.1 GCA_024710585.1 Desulforhopalus sp. | reverse complement strand
GCGATCTTTTCCTATCTGGGCACCCCCATCGACGCCGTGGCCACCGCCACTCCGCTGGCCGTGCTCAAGACCCAAGGGCTTGGCGCCTTCAGCGAGCAGTTCGGCGTGGGAGCCAACCTCTACACCAATTTCTTCCTCGGCTGGCGGCCCGGTTCCATCGGCGAGACCTCGGGACTCCTCATCGTGCTGGGCGGGCTCTATCTGCTCTATCGCGGCTATATCACCTGGCATATCCCGGTATCCCTGCTGGGAACCATCGCGGCCCTCTCCTGGATATTCGGCGGGGAGGGCTATTTCGGTGGCGACCCGCTCCTCGCGGTGCTCTCCGGCGGCGCCATCCTCGGGGCCTTCTTCATGGCTACCGACTATGTCACCAGCCCCAGCAACAAGCCGGCCAAGCTGGTCTTCGGCTGTGCCATCGGGGCGCTCACTGTTCTCATTCGGCTGAAAGGCGGTTACCCGGAGGGCATCTGCTATGCCATCCTGCTCATGAACCCCCTCAGCACCGTGCTTGACGGCTGGTTCAAACTGAAGCGTTTTGCACCGCCTGTTGGAGGTGCCAAATGAAAAATATCATCACCATCGTCATCCGTCTGACCGTATCCTGCCTCCTTGCCGCGACGGTCATGGGCATCTGCTTCATTTTCACCAGCGGCGCCAAGAAACATAACGAACATGTCCAGGAACAACGGGTCATGTATGAGCTGCTCGGCTTCAAGGCCGGCGCAGAAATCCCCTCGTCCATGGCCCTGCACGAAGTCTATCGCTATGTGGTCACCGCCGGCGGCAAGCAGACCATCGCCTATGTGGTGCCCCAGGGTGGCGGCAAGGAAGGCTCCCTGTTTGTCAGTATCAACCTCGATGGCACCATGGCGGCACAGAAGGAGCTGCCGCTGAGCGAGGCCCAGGCCCTCGATGCCAAGGCCCGTCTGGCGGCGGTCACTGCGGCGGCCGAGCCGGGGGCGACGGTCATTTTCGCCGATCAGACCATCGTCGTCACCAAGGACGGCAAGCGCATCGCCTACATCCTCGGTGGCAAGTTCCAGGGTTTCAAAACTTTCGTCAATGTCATGCTGGCGGTCGATCCGGCCTTCACCATCCTTGGCCTCGATGTGCTCGAGCATGAGGAAGATCCGGGTCTTGGCGCGGAGATCGATCAGGATTACTTCAAGAACCAGTTCAAGGGCAAGCCCTTCGAGGCGCTGAAGAATATCGATGTGCTGAAGGCGCCCATTCCCGATGATTATCTCCAGGCCCTCAATGGCAAGGTCGGCGAGGAGGATGTGCAGAAGTTCCGCGAACAGTACAAGGATAAGGCGGTCTACGCCCTCACCGGCGCCACCATCTCCACCAGGGCGGTGGCCGATGGCGTCAAGGGCATCGTCACCAAGTTCGCTTACCGTATCAACGTGCTCGATAAGATCCTGAAAGAACAGCAGCTGACTGTTTCTTTCTAACACCAGTGAGAGGAAGTCGACGTGGCCAACGATAAAACCCCCATGCAGCTGATCGCTCGCGGCGTTCTCAGTGAAAACCCGATTTTCAGGCTGGCCCTGTCCATGTGTCCGGCCGTCGGCATCTCGACGACGGTCATGAACGGCATCATGCTCGGTATCGCCGTGTTGTTCGTCCAGGTATTCTCCAGTGTCACCATCTCCATATTCAAAAACCTCATCCACCCGCGCATCCGCATTCCCACCTATACCCTGACCATCGCCACCTGGGTGACGGTCATCGATCTGGTGCTGGCCGCTTATCTGCCCGAGGCCTACGCCAAGATGGGCATCTTCGTCAAGCTCATCGTCGCCTTCGCCATCATCACCATGCGCCTTGAGATGTTCGCCTGCAAGGAAGGGGTCAAGGACTCATTCTGGGACGGCCTCGGCATGGGCATCGGTTTCATGGTCGGCATGATGGTCATCGGCATGGTGCGTGAGCTGCTCGGCTCGGGGGCGATCCTCGGTTACGACGTCCTCGGCTTCAAACCGCTGCTGTTCTTCATCCTGCCCAGCGCCGGGTTCTTCGTCGTCGGCCTGATGATGGCTTTTTTCAATTGGATCGAGCTCTATTACAAGCGTTCCAAAGGGGTGCAATGATGAAGTCGAAATTCATATTCTCTCTGGTCGTCGCTCTCTTCGCGGCGCTGCTCTCGCCCCTGGCCGCACAGGCCGGGGACTTGGTGGTCGATCAGCGCTTCGTCGACAAGAAGGAGATCGCCGTCACCTTCGCCGGGCCGGTGGACAAGGCAGTGGCCGGCAATGCCGCCAACTATCGCGTCTTCGAAGAGGCCGACCCGGATATCTTCCTCGAACTGGCCAAGGCCACGGTGGCCGACGACGGCAAGAGCGTGGTGCTCACCTTCGCTTCGCCACTCAACGCGGTCAAGACCCATGTGGTCGAGGTCAAGGGGCTGGGCGGAGCCGACAAGACGGTCTTCTCGGTGAGCAAGTCCTACCTCGGTTACCTCTTCGGCATCCTCATCTCCGCCCTGCTGATCAACAACTTCGTCTTCACCAAGTATCTCGGCCTGTGCGTCTTCTTTGGCACCTCGAAGAAGAAGAGCACCGCCAAGGGCATGGGGGTGGTGTTCACCATCGTCATGGTGGTATCGGCGCTGATGAGCTGGTTCTTCTTCAACTTCATCCTCACCCCCTACAACCTCAACTTCCTGCAGATCGTCGTCTTCATCGGCCTGGTGTCGTTGACGGTGCAGGCGGTGGACACCATCCTCCGCAAGGTCAACCCCATCCTTTTCAATTCCTTCGGGGTCTACCTGGTGCTGGTCATCGCCAACTGCGTCATCATTGCCGTTCCGCTGATCCTTGCCAACAACAACTATAATGTTTTCGAGACCTTCATGCTGGCCCTCGGCGCCGGTGGCGGTTTCCTGCTCGCCCTCTACCTGATGAGCTCGGTGAGCGAGCGGCTGCAGCTGGCGAAGATTCCGCCGACCTTCAAGGGCCTGCCCATCGCCTTTATCGTCGCCGGCCAGTTCGCCATGGCCTTTCTCGGTTTTTCCGGGCTGCAGCTCTTCTAACCTGGTCAACCCTTACTTACCAACCGGCTTTCTGAGAGTTACGAAATGGATGTAGAACTGATCAAATTGGCATTGGGCGGCCTGGTCCTGCTGGGCTGCATCGGCTTGTTCTTCGGTATCGGCCTGGCCATCGCGGCGCACAAGTTCGCCGTCGAGGTCAACCCGCTGATCGAACACGTGGTCGAATCCCTGCCCCTGGCGCAATGCGGCGGCTGTGGCTACCCCGGCTGCGAGGGCTATGCCATCGCCGTGGTCACCGACCCCGAGGTCCCGCCCAACCTCTGCTTCCCCGGCAAGGAGAAGGTCGCCGCCCGCGTCGCCGAGCTGACCGGAAAGAAGGTCGCCGCGGTGGAGGACCAGATCGCCGTGGTGCGCTGCTCGCGGGTTGAGGGGCGGGTCAGCCATAAGCACGAATACTATGGCTTCGCCTCCTGCACGGCCGCCAACCTCGGCTTCGGCGGTCCCTCGGCCTGCCAGTACGCTTGCATCGGCCTGGGCGAGTGCGCCGAGGCCTGCCCCTTCGACGCCATCGACATGGTCGAGAACTTCCCGGTCATCAACCCCGACAAGTGCGTCAGCTGCGGTGTCTGCGTGCGCACCTGCCCGAAGAAGATCATCGAGCTCCAGACTCTCAAAGCGCGGGTCTACGTACCCTGCTCGACCAAGGATCTCGGCAAGAATGTCAAGGCGGTCTGCGAAGTCGGCTGCATCGGCTGCAAGATGTGCGTCAAGGCCTGTCCGGCCGGTGCGGTCAGCTACGAGGACAACCTGGTGAAGATCGACCACAAGGCCTGCATCGCCTATGGCCCCTCCTGCGAGGAGGCCTGCGTGGCCAAGTGCCCGCGGCAGATCTTCCGCCTCTATCCCGGGCGCAAGGTCATCTCCCGCGCCAAGGTCGATGGCCTGAAGATGGCCGGATGAGGTGGACACGGCTTTTCATCCGGTGTACTGTGCGAAAACATAACCGACCCCCGGTTCTTCCCCACCCACGAAGGAAAACGATATGAAAACTCCGCTCTCTTCCCTCGACCCTAAACGACGATCCTTCCTCAAACTCTCCGGCCTGCTCGGACTGGGTGTCGCCTCGGCCGCCCTGCTGCCGGCCGAAAAGGCGGAGGCCCTGCTCTTTGGCAAAAAAGAGTTCAAGGTCACCAAGACCAAGCTGTCGATGGGTTCCTATGTGGCCATCACCGCCATTCACCCCTCCCGCGACCAGGCGGAAGAGGCCATCGGCCTCGCTTACGAGGAGATCGACCGCCTCGGCAAGGTCCTGAGCCATTACGACAGCGCCTCGCCGGTGGCGGAACTCAACGGCTCCGGCAAGGTGGGGGGCATTCCCGAGGAACTGAGCGAGGTGGTCGCCAGGGCGATGTACTTCAATCGCGAAACCGGCGGCGCCTTCGATATCACCGTCAAACCGATGATCGACCTCTACCGTGATAGCTTCGCCGCCGGCAATACCCCGGCGGAGGCAGATATCGAGCGTACCCTGCAGCGGGTGGGCAGCGATAACCTCGTCTACCGCAACGGCGTACTGCAGTTTGCCGCCAGCGACATGGCTATCACCCTCGACGGCATCGCCGTCGGCTATATCGTCGACAAGGTCTCGGCGCTGATGAGCAAGCATGGCGTGGTCAATCACCTCATCAACGCCAGCGGCGATATCCGCGTCAGCGGCAATGCTGCCCAGGGCAAGGCGTGGACCGTGGCCATCCAGGACCCGGAGAAGAAGAAGGAGTACCCCGACGTAGTGTCAATGACCGAAGGGGCCATTTCCACCTCCGGCAATTACGAGATCTACTACGATCGCGAGAAGCTCTTCCACCATATCGTCGATGGCCGCACCGGGCGTTCCCCGCAGCTGGCGCGCAGCGTCACCGTCATGGCGCCGACGGTCCTCGAGGCCGACGCCCTCTCCACCGGCGTCTTTGTCATGGGTCCGAAGGCCGGCGTCGAGTTCATCGATCAGCGCAGCGACTACCGCTGCTTCATCATGGCGGCTGACGGCTCGATAAGCCATTCCCGCAACTGGAAGGCATAATGCCCTGAAGAGGGCTGGGCCCCTCGGATCATTCCCTCGAAAAGGCGGAGAGCGAGCAGTTTCTGCATCGCTCTCCGCCTTTATTTTTCGCAACCGGCAGGCGCCAGGCCCGATCCGCTCTTACCTCATCAAAGGGACTCAGGCAAGGAGGCGCTGCAGGCGGGCGGCTGTCCCCGCATCGCCGCCGGAGGCGAGGGCCTCGGCCAGGGAGCGGAGGATTTCCCGGACAATGGCCGTTTTGGCGACGGGGGAAAGCAGCTGTACTTCGAGGGTCTTGATATCGATGATCAGCTCCTCGACCTTGCCCAACGATTGCCCGGTGCACAGCGAGGCGCGAAGCTCGGCGAGCAGTGTTTCGAGGAGGGCCCGGTCGTCGCTATGGAGCAGGGGGCCAGGGCCGAGGCGGTGCTGGTCTCCGCTCGCAGGTTCAGAAACCGTCGCGGCGACGCCAAGGGCCGTCAGTCCTTCGACGGTAATGGCGATGCCGCCTGAGAGGGTGCGCAGCTCAGCCCAGCCAGTCATCATCAGTTCTTCCCCGGCAGCACCGGCCTCGGTCTTGGAGAGACCCATGGCCGCCCCGAGATCGTACATGGAAACGGTTTGCTGCATGTCGCCGCGGGTGTTCTGGTAGAGTTCCATGAGCAGGGCCCTGGCCGTCTGCCCGCCGTCGCTGGTGGTCATCGCTACTCTCCACAGGTAGAGGAATGGTTCGCGGATATCTGCCGGCACTGTAGCATGCCGCCAGAGCCGCGTCGAGGCGCAATCACCGCCTCTCGTCA
>JANJUM010000101.1 GCA_024710585.1 Desulforhopalus sp. | reverse complement strand
TCGGTGTTGGTCAGGCCGCTGTTGACGGCGTTGATGGCCAGCTCCTTGGCGCGGACGAGGATGTTCTCGATCTGCGCCATATAGCCGTCGGTGGCGGCCATCTTGTCGCTGGCATAGCCCATGGTCTCGAGATAGCGCTCGTTCTGCTGCATCTGCGAGCGGGTGGTGAGCACCGGGCGGATGGCGCCGGGGTCGTCCGAGGCCTTGTTGAGCTTGAGGCCGGTGGCGCCCTGGTTGCGCAGCACGAGGAGGTCGGTGGTGATGCGGTCGAGGTTGGTGCGCATCAGGCGATAGGTGGAGCTCTCGGTGACTTTCATGGTGAACCGTCCTTATCCCTTGCCCTTATCGTTTGATGTCCATCAGCACCGCCATCATCTCGTCGACGGTGGAGAGAAACTTGGCCGACGACTCGAAGCCGCGCTGGTACTGGATGAGGCCGATCATTTCCTCTTCGAGCGACACGCCGGCCAGGCCGTCGCGGAAGTTCTCCAGCTGGTCGAGGGCGTCTTCGGCGCCTTTCAGCGACAGCTGGTTCTGGTTGCTCTCGACGCCGATCTTGGCGGCGATCTTGCCATACAGGGAGGTGAAGGTGTCCACCCCGCCAATCAGGTAGGTGTCGCCGATATTGGAGAGGGTCAGGGCGTTGCTGTTGTCGCCGGGGGCAACTTCGCCGGGCGGCGGGCCGGGGTCGGGGGCGGCGCCGGCGGCCACTTTCACCGGGTCGGTGAGCACCACCGCCATGCGCCGTGCCGCGCCGGAGTACTCGGCGGCTGTCGGCGGCGGCGCCGGAGGCGAGGCGACGTAGTTGGGCGGCATGCTGAAGAAGAGATTGCCGGTGGACGAATCGAGGGCCCCGCCGGCCTGGTGTTGCAGGTTGACCTGTACGCTCAGCTCGTAGGCGAGCTTGTCGAGGTCGCCGGTCAACTCGGGGATCAGCTCGTCGCGCACTTCGATAAGCCCCTTGAAGGCGCCGCCGAGGTTGCGCGTACTGAGGTCGCGGGTGACGCCGCCGGCCTGGAGTTGCAGGGTCATCTCGTTGCCCGAGGTCTCGGCGACGATGGTCATCGGCATCAGGCCCTGCACCAGTGGCAGGCCTCCGGGCAGGGTCACCGAGAGCATGCCGTTCTTGTCTTCCATGGAGATGGCGCCGAGGGACTTGGCGAGATCCTTGGCCACCATGTCGCGCTGGTCGCGGGCGCTGTTGGCCATCTGGCCGCGGATTTCGATGGAGTAGATGCGCTCGTTGAGGTCGGCGATCTCGCGTAGCTGGGAGTTGACCTCGTCGAGCTTGGAGACCACGGTATTGTTGATGTTTTCCTGGATGGCGTCCAGCTGGTTGATGGCGTTGTTGAAGCTGGTGGCGAGCACGTCGCCCTGGAGGATGACGTTGTTCCTCTGCACCAGGTCGCTGGGGTCGGCGGTGAGCTCCTGCAGGGAATCGAAGAAGTTGTCGATATCGGTGGAGATGTTGTCCTCGGTGATGGTCAGCACCCGCTCGAGCTCGCCGAGAGGGCGGGTCAGGGCGTCCTGATAGCCGTAATCCACCGCCTTCTGCTTGATCTGCTGCTCGATGAAGACGTCATGTTCGCGGCTGACGTTGGTGATCTTCACCCCCTGGCCGATGAAGAAGTCGCCGAAGTTCATCGCCGGGTAGGTCTCGAGCTCGGCGGTCTGGCGCGAGTAGCCCTCGGTGTTGACGTTGGAGATATTGTTGCCGACGATCTCGATGGACTTCTGGTTGACCTCGAGGGATGTCCTGGCGGAGTTGAGGGCGCTGATCAGACCGGCCATATCAGATCCTTCCCGAGAGCAGCCTGCCGTTCACCTGCGAGGCCACCGAGTAGCCGCGTGCCGAGTAGGTGGAGGGGACGGTCTTCTGGCCGAAGAATTCCATGGTTTGCCGAATCCAGCCGAGGGTCGACTTGAAGAGGAAGGCGTTGCGGCGGTTCTCGGCGCGGATCTCGGCGGCGATGGGCCGGTCCTCCTCGGGGATGTTCCTGACATGGGCCAGCACCTTGACGATCTCCTCCTTGGCGCGCATCGCCTCGATCATCTTCTCCATGTCAAGAGCCTTGGCGCACTCTCGCTCGTAGATGATGAGGTCGCGCAGGCGGACGAGGTAGTCGTGGGTGGTGGCGGTGTTCATCTTATCTGTTCTCGACGAGGAATTGTAGCAGTGAGGCGGAGACTTTCTCCAGGTCGGGCTGGTAGGAGCCCTCCCTGATCTGCGCCTGCAGTTCCTTGACCCGTTCCGCCCGCTCGGCGTCTCCGCTCGGGGTGGCGGCCTTGGCCCGGTTGACCTCCTGCAGCACCGAGGAGAACTGCACCTTGTCCTCGCCGCCGCCTTCGACTTTCTTGTCGCCCTGGACCTTCGGCGACTTTTTCAGGCCGCCGATCTGCCCGGGGCCTCCGATTCCAAAAAATTCGACACTCATGACGTCCCCCGATAGTTACGCTTGCTTGCTGCCGTCAACCCCGGCCCAATCGTCCAGTTTCTGCATGACCGCATCGTAGGTCTGGTAGGAAATCTCCGGGAGCCAGTCGCCGAAGGCGGAGAGGGCTTCCTGGAATCCTTTCTCGACGCCTTCCTTGATGGCCTCGAGGCGGCTCGGATCGCCGCCGGCGATACCCACCGCCAGATCGAAGATGCGCTGCGATGTCTTTTCTACCCCGAAATAGCCGTCATCCGCAACCAGCTCCTGCGCTTCTTCCTGGGTCAGGGTGTTGAGATCGATCTCGCCGCCGCCGATGGCGATCCTGGCGTCGATGCCCTGCTCCTTGAAAACGTTGAGCACCAGGCCGCGCAGGAGGTCGTACTGGTCACCGACGTTGCCGCGCAGGGTCATGGAGTGGTCGTAGGTCAATACCGACTCGGCGCTGTAGGTCAGGGAGACGCGATCGGTCTTCAGGCTCAGTTCCTGGCGCTCGCTGAGGGTCCCGCGCCGCTCGACGCCGATGACCTGGTCGAGTTGCCTGCGGGGGATGTTGCCGGCCGGTTGCTGATAAGCGCTGATCGCTGTGCTGGTAACCATGTGTGTGCCTCCCTGCGTATCCTGTGGTGCATCCTTGCACCGATTTCGGTAGCCGATGGTCCGGGGAGCGATGCTTCCCCTTGTCCTTCTTATCGGCAGGGGATCAGGGCAAGTTTAGCGCAGCTCGTGGTCAAGATGCGTTTTTTGAGGATTTTTTTTATGGCGCAGCCGTCCGTCTGGCGGCCTGGGGGAGGGCTGCCGCAATCTCTTGAGTGAACGGCGGAGCCTGGCCGAAGATGCACGATCGCGTCAGGCGGCCGGAGGGATCGGCCCTGTCGCCAATGCGAGCGGCGGGCCGGGGAATGGCCGGAGACTATTTCCTGTTCTCGATGAGCGGCGCCATCTGCTCGTACATCGCCTCGGCCAGGCCGAGACCGCGGCCCTTGCCGGCCGAGCGCACCGTCTCGCTGTCCAGCATGTCCTGGAACATCTCGCTGGCGCTATCTTTTTCGACCAGGCCGCCGTCGGGCACCGTCTTGCGCATCGCCTTGAGCATTTCCATGAGAAGCAGCGACTCGAACTCCTGGCACGATTCCTTGAGCGAGGCGAGGTCTTTGGCTTTTCTGTCGACAACAGCTGGCCTGGCGCTGCCGATGACGAGGCGCGGGTCGAGATGGAGATCCATGGGCTTTCTTCTCCTAGAGGATAACCAGCTCGCCATGCAGCGAGCCGGCGGCCTTGATCGCCTGGAAGATGGCGATGAGGTCCCTGGGGGTGGCGCCGATGGCGTTCAAGGCGCTGGCGATCTCGCCGATGGATACCCCCTTGTTCATGTCGAGGACCATCAGCTGCCCCTGTTCCTCCACCGCCTGAACCGCGGTGCGCGGCGCCACCACCGTCTGCCCCTCGGCGAGGGGGTTGGGCTGGCTTACCGCCGCGTCCTCACGGACGATGAGGCTGAGGTTGCCGTGGGAGACGGCAACGGTGGACAGGGTCACTTCCTGGCCCATGACGATGGTGCCGGTACGTTCGTTGACCACCACCCTGGCCGGGGTGTCGGTGGTGACGTCGAGAACCTCGACGGCGGCGATGAAGCCGACGACATCCTCCCGATACTTCTCGGGGATCTGCACCTTGACCGTGCCCCCGCTGTCGGGGAAGGCGGTGCCCTGGCCAAAGTGGCGGTTGATGACCTCGGCCATGTTGGCGGTGGTGGTGAAATCGGCCTGGCGCATCTGATAGAGCAGCTTGCCGTCGCTGCCCAGCTCGCCGGTAACGGAACGCTCGATGATGCCCCCTCCGGAGATGGTGCCGACGGTGGGGTGGTTCTTCTGCACCTGGGCGGCCTTGCCGCCGAAGGCGAAAGAGCCGGTGGAGAGCGCCCCCTGGGCCACGGCATAGACCTTGCCGTCCGGCCCGACCAGCGGCGTCATCAGCAGAGTGCCGCCGGCGAGGCTCTTGCTGTCGCCGATGGAGGAGACCTGCACGTCGATGGTCGAGCCCGAGGTCGCGAAGGGCGGCAGGGTGGCGGTGACCATGACCGCGGCCACGTTCTTGAGCTTGATGTCCTTGATGCTGTCCGGGTTGATGGTGATGCCGTGGCGGGTCATCATATTGTAGACCGCCTGCAGGGTGAACACCGACTTGCTCATGTCGTCGCCGGTGCCGTTCAGGCCGGTGATGAGGCCGTAGCCGAGTAGCTGGTTGTTGCGCACCCCGTGCAGCTGCGCCACGTCCTTGATGCGGGCGGCTTCTGCGGCGGCGCTGCCAAGCAGCACAAGGAGGATCAGGAGAATGCCAGACCAGAGGGGCGCGGGCAGGCGACATGCCCTCTTACCTGCAACGGCTTCGCCTCCTCCGCAGGTCACGTGTCGATATGCGTTCATGGTGGGTCTCCCTGGGATGCCGCCCCGATCTCTCGGCGGGGCGTGGTCGCCTTCCTGGCTGGGGCAGCCTGGGGTCGTATGCCGTGTCATGTATGCTGTTTCGCTCCGCAGCCGGTTAGCGCCGCGTTAAAAGGGCCAGGCATAGTCGAGCATGCGCATCGCCCAGCCTGGCTGCTGCTTGTCGCTGATCGCGCCCTTGCCGGTATAGCTGATGCGGGCGTTGAGGATCTTGGTGGAGCTGATGGTGTTGTTGCTGGTGATATCCACCGGCCGCACGATGCCGGTGAGGTAGATGATCTGCACCTCGTTGTTGACCATGACCTCCTTGCCGCCGCGGATCTTCAGCTGCCCGTTGGGGTAGCGGCCGACCACCTGGGTGGTCAATGAGGCGCTGAGGTCCTCCTTGCGCGAGGTCGAGCCGTTGCCGTCGAAGCCGTTGGCGAAATCGGCCTTGACCAGGTTCTGCAGGTCGATGGGGTTATGGCTGGTGGTCCAGATCTTGTCGTTCTCCAGGCCGAAGAAATTGGGAATGGAGGCGGTCATGTTGCTGGTGCGGTTGGTGGAGGTGGTGGCCTCCTTGGTGGCGCTGGCCTGCTCCGAGATGAGCACGGTGACGATGTCGCCGACCTCCTGCGCCTTGCGGTCGGAAAACATCGAGGTGTTGCCGTCCTTCCACAATGAGCCGGCCTCGGTGACCTCGGGTTCCGCCGCCTGGATCTCCTCCAGCGGTTCGTAGGCGATGGGGGCCTGCTTCTCGGGGGCGGCGCAGGCCGAGAGGGTGAGCAGCGCCAACAGGGCGAAAAGGGTCGTTTTCATCTTATAAAAGCACCTCCACCATGCCGGGGCCGGACACCCGGCCGTGAATGGTTTTATTGGAACTGAGATTCTGTACCTTGATCATCTGCTCGAGCCTGCCGTCGCTGTGGGCCATGCCGGTGGCGGAGAGCTGCAGGGCGCCCGTGGATATGACCATGCGCACCATCTGGCCGCGGCGGATCACCGGCGGCTCTTCGGCCATATAGCCGAGGATGGGCGAACCGGCGGCCAGCGACCTGGTGAGCACGCGGCCGATAAGACTCTGCGGGTCGAACTGCGCTTCGGGGAGGCTGTCGATATCGACTGCCGCCTCGCCGAGGTGGGAGCTGTCGAGGGTCAGGCCGCGACGCAGAGGCTGCGAGGCGACCACCACCTGGGCCATGGCCTGCAGCTTGCCGCGCACCGACATGTTCTTGACCACCCGGCCGTCGACGGAGAGGATCAGGGAAAAACTCGAACTGCCGAGAATATTGGGGTTCGAGGGGATCACCTCAACCTCCAGCTGGCCTTCGGGAATGGCGAAGGGCAGCAGCGGGGCGGCCGGGGTGAAGCTGATCTGCGCCGGGGGCAGGCGGTGCCGGTTGCTGGCGAAGAACTCGCTGATCATCGCCATGACGCGCTCGTTGTCGATGCTCTGTGCCCTTCGCGACACGGAGGTGGCGGGGGCCCCGGCGAAGCTCAGCTCGCC
>JANJUM010000019.1 GCA_024710585.1 Desulforhopalus sp. | reverse complement strand
TCTCGAGGAGAAGTTCGCTCACCAGGAACGGTATCTCGACAGCCTCAACGAGGTGGTGCTGCGGCAACAGCGGCAGCTCGACGACCTCCTCGAAGAGCTGCGCCGTCTGCGTGGGCTGCTCCTCGAAGGAGAGCCCCCCTTTCCCGGCGGCCATAACACCCCGCCGCCCCACTATTGAAGAAGCGCCGGCGGCTCAGCACCCCCGCAGACGGGCATAGGCGGCGAGGAGAATGGCCGTGCCATGCCCGGCGAAATCGACCTTGACCCGCCCCTGACGAGGGTCGAGCACCTGCAGCACCGTGCCCCGCCCGAAGCTCTCGTGCCAGACCTCCATGCCGACGGTCATCTCCTGGGCCTTGAGCACGCGACCCGCGCTCGCAGGCGGCTGGCCGTCACCACGAGAATTGCCGGCGCTGCCAATGCCGTCATCGCCAGCATCCTCACTATCGCCGCCCTCGCCATAACCCCCTCCTTCACTGCCGGTCCGCCCCCTGCCCCGCGCTGCTTCCCTGCCGCCTCTGCCTCCTCTGCCACCTTTGCCGCCTTTGCCGCCTCCGCCACCCCTCCCCTCATCCCCGCCATCCCTGCTAAACACCTCTATCGCGTTACCCACCGCCTGCACATAGCGCCGCGCCAGAGCCGGGTCCTCCCCGCCATCGACGCGGCAATCCGACGCAGGCGGGGTTTCGAGTACGGCCCCCAGCCGCGCCGAGACCCCGGCATTGCACTCGAAGAGAAAGCGGCTCGCCCGGTGCGGCGGCCCTGGATAGCTGCAGCCGCCGGCGGCGAGGTGTTCCCGCAGGCGGGCATCGGCGGGATGGAGGAGGACCAACGACTCGATGGCCCGGGTCATGGCAACGTAGAAGAGGCGGCGCTCGTCCTCGAACTGCTTGATCCTCCCCTCATCCTCGCCATGAAAGGGGAAGGAGCCCTCCTCGAGCCCGGGGAGGATGACCAGCGGCCATTCGAGGCCTTTGGCGCGATGCACCGAGGTGATCAGCAGGCGTTCGGCAGCCTCTTCCCCCTCCCCTTCCCGGCGCAGCTGGTCCAGCCGGGCCAGCAGACCGTCGGCTCCCAGACCCTCGGCGGAGGCAAAGGCGATCAGCGCCTGGCAGGTCTTGATGCGGTTGCCGGCAGCCGCCGCGGTGGCCGCGAAGCTCTGGTAAAACTCGTAGAGCCCGAGGATGTCGACGATTTTCGCCAGCAGCTTGCCGGCCGGAAGATCCGCGCCAAGGCCCACCAGGCGCTGCCAGGAGCCGGCCGTCTCGGCGAGGCGGCGGCGCTGGAAGGGCGGTAGATCGGGCCCGGCCCCGAGCTCGATAAACCTCGCGGCACTGCGCGGATCGCGGGCGATGGCCTCGGCCATCTCCTCGAGTTGCTCGCGCTTGACGCCCAGGTGGGGCTGGCTGAGCATGGCCCGGACCGTCGCGCCACGCCTGGCGAGGTCCTCGCCGCCGATGGGCAGCCCAGCAGCCAGCTGCAGGTAACCGAGCAAGGCGACGATCTCCGGGCACTCAAAAACGGTGGTGTTGCCAACCAGCCGGTAAGGGATACCGGCCTGCAGCAGGGCCAGCTCCACCGGCACCGCCTGGGCGAAGAGCCGCACCAGCACCGCCGCCTCACCCAGCGACCGCCCCTTGGCCAGCCACTCCTTTACCACGCCCGGCAGGGGGTGCTGGCCAGGGCGTTGTTTCCCTTGACCGGCGGCGGCACCTGCCAGCGCCGGCTCGGCCAGCAGGGTTATAGCGGTTGCCGGCGTACCGGGAGAAGAGAGGCACAGCCTGCCGTCACGACGCGGATTATGGGCGATGAGATGGTTGGCGGCCAAGGACAGGGCATGGCCGTAGCGAAAGGTGTGGGAGAGCAGGTAGTCGCTCGGCTGGGGAAAATCGATCTGGAAGCGGTCGGTGATATACTCGGGGCGGGCCCCGCGCCACTCGTAGATGCACTGGTCGACATCGCCGACCACCATCACCTGGGCACGCGAGCCGGCGACGATCTTCAGGAGCAGTTGCTGGGCCTCGTTGATATCCTGGTATTCGTCGACGATGATATGGTCGACCCGGTCGCCGACCCAGGCGGCAAGCGTTGGGTCGGCCTGCATGGCGAGCAGCGGCTCGTGGATGAGGTCGGCGTAGAAGCGCAGCCCGAGGCGACAGCGCGCCTCCTCGAAGATGGCGAAGGCACGGGGAAAGTAGCTGTATCGGGAGGGCAGGCCAAGCCTGGCCAGGACCTCGGTCGGCTGGCCGGCCGCCCCTTTGACCAGATCGAGAAAGGTGAGAAACTCCTCGACCTCCTCGGGCGACGGCCAGCCCTCCTGCTCCTCCTTGAGGGCCTCGACCACCGCCTGGCGGGCAAGGCGCTCAAGGCTGTGCCCCGCGGTTTCGAGACGATAGGCGGGCAAGGCCCGGCGCCGGGTAAAGCTCTCCACCAGGCGCAGGCCGAGGGCGTGGAAGGTGCGCACTTCGGGCAAGGGTCGCTGCAGGTCGGCCAGGCCCGTCGCCATGGAAGAGGCGAAGGCCTCCCGCGCCGAGCGGTTGAACATCAGCACGAGGACCTTGTCGGCGGCGACGCCCTGCCGCAGCAGGTGGCCGACGCGGCCGATCATCGTCGTCGTCTTGCCCGATCCGGCCACCGCCCCTACCCGGGCATGGCCGCCCGGGTGGGCGATGATGCGCCGCTGTTCCTCGGTATAGTTCATTGACAGGGGCAGGCCGGCCCTGCCGCCGGCAGAGAGGCCGGCGGCAGGAGGCGGTTACTTCTTCTTCGGCGGCAGGACATCGGTGATCGAGCCGTCGACGATCTCGGCGGCGAAGGCGAAGGTCTCGGCCAGGGTGGGGTGGGCATGGACGGTGCGCGAGATATCCTCGGCGTTGGCGCCCATCTCCAGGGCGAGCACCGCCTCGTGGATGAGTTCCCCGGCGCCGGCGCCGCAGATGCCGGCGCCAAGGATGCGGCCGCTGCCCTTCTCGAAGAGGGCCTTGGTCACCCCGCCGGCGACGCCGGCCGACAGGGCCCGGCCGCTGGCGCCCCAGGGGAATTTCCCCTTGTCGCAGTCGATGTTGCGTGCTTTGACCTCTTTCTCGGTGAGCCCCATCCAGGCCACCTCGGGATTGGTATAGCAGACCGAAGGGATGGTCATCGGGTTGAAGGCGACGTTATGGCCGGCGATATTCTCCGCCGCCACCTTGCCCTCGTGGGTCGCCTTGTGGGCGAGCATCGGCTCGCCGACCACGTCGCCAACCGCGAAGATGCCGGGAACACTGGTCTCCATGCGCTCGTCGACCTTGATGAAGCCACGCTCGGTGAGGGCCACGCCGAGAATCTCGAAACCCATCTCGGCGGTGTTGGGGCGCCGCCCCACCGCCACCAGCACCGCGTCGAAGTCGCCGGTTTCCGGTTCCCCGGCTCCCTGCCAGGTGACGCGGATGGCCTCCGGGAGGGCGACGATTTCGCTGACCCTGGTCTTGGTGAGGATGGTGTATTTCTTCTTCAGCTTGAGAAAAAGCGGTTGGATGAGGTCCTTGTCGGCGGGCGGGATGATCTGCTCGAGCATCTCGACGATGGTGATCTGTGCGCCGAGGGCGCTGTAGATCTGCGCCATCTCGAGGCCGATGATGCCGCCGCCGATGATCAGCAGGCGTTTCGGCACCAAAGAGAGGGCCAGCGCCGCGGTCGAGTCCCAGATGCGCGGGTCCTGCGGAACATGGGGCAAGAGGAAGGGGCGCGAGCCGGTGGCGATGATCGCCTTGGCGAAGCGCACCTCCTCGCTGCCGGCCTCGCCTTCGACTTTCAGGCTATTGCGGCCGGTAAAGACCCCCTGCCCGGTGAGACGGGTGATTTTACGGGCCTTGCACAGCCCGTCGAGGCCGCCTGTGAGCTGGCCGATGACGGCCTCCTTCTTGGCGCGCAGACGGTCGAGAGCGATGCGCGGCGGGGCGAAGTCGACCCCGAACTCGGCGATCTCCGCCGCCTCCTCGACCACCGCCGCGGCATGGAGCAGGGTCTTGGAGGGAATGCAGCCGACATTGAGGCATACGCCGCCGAGCCGCTGGCCTTGCTCCACCAGGCAGACGGACAGGCCGAGGTCGGCGGCGCGGAAGGCGGCGGTATAGCCACCGGGGCCACCGCCGAGGACGAGTACGTCATATTGTGTCATTGGTTTAGTCCTTATCGCTCGGATTTTGAAACGAGCTCACCTTCGATATAACGATGAATGATTCCTGAAATGAGGGTTTGATAAGGGACGCCCATCTCTAACGCACGCTTCTGGATTCCGCGAAAATCATGATCATAAAGGCGGATGGTAATTCGCTTATCTTTCACCAAAGTTTTCCTGGCCATTTTCTTAATAGTATCAAGATCACTTCTGGTCGGCGTCCGCAGCGTCATTTTTCCTTTGGCATAGGCATCAATAATGGCCTTCTCTTCGTCATCGTACTTCATTCCCGCTTACCTCTCTTGTTCCTGGTGATACTCTTTCGTCACCTTGCGGCTAGGAATAATGGTTTTTAAAAACACATATTCCAGGTCAACGACATGGGGCACGAGATAAATATAGTCATCGACTATGACGAAGTAGATCTGTTGACCTGGATAACGCTCCTGATCAGGATGATCAGACATCTTCCAGACATCCCCACGTAGCAAGTGGAAGAGAATTTTCTCAAATGAAATTCCTCTTTCCGACTTTAACCATTCATTTTTACGAGGATCCCATTCAAACTTCATTGCAAAAATGTACACACTTTGTCTGTACAAATCAAGTTGCGATGAACCAACAGAACATCACAGCAGCACCCGCCGCAGATCCTCGAGGGCTTTGCGCAAGGCCACGCAAAAGCGGGCGGCATCGGCGCCGTCGATGACGCGGTGGTCGTAGGACAGCGAGAAAGGCAGCATCAGCCGCGGCACAAAGGCATTGCCATCCCAGACCGGTTTGCGGGCGCTGCGCGACAGGCCGAGGATGGCGACCTGCGGGGCGTTGACGATCGGCGTGAAGCCGGTCCCGCCGATGCCGCCAAGGCTGGAGATGGTAAAGCTCGCGCCGAGAATTTCGGGAATGGTCAGCTTGCCGGCGCGGGCCGCCGTGCTGAGATGCTGCAGTTCCCGGGCGATCTGGCGCAGCCCCTTCTGGTCGGCGTCGCGGATGACCGGCACCACCAGCCCCTGGGAAGTGTCGACGGCGATGCCGAGATGGCAGTAGCGCTTGAGCGCCACCTTATCGCCGCCCGGCAGCAGCGAGCAGTTGAAGAGCGGAAAGTCGGCCAGTGTCGCCGCCACCGCCTTGATGACGAAGACCAGCGGGCTGTAGGCCGGCTCCGCCTCGCCGCGCTCGCCGTTCAAGGTCTGGCGCAGCTCTTCCAGCCTGGTGATATCGGCCTCTTCGAAGTGGGTGACGTGGGGGATGGCCGTCCAGCTGGCGGTCAGGCCGGCGCCGGCGATTTTTTTGATGCGGCTCAAAGCCACCGCTTCCACCGGCCCGAATTTGCCATAGTCTTCCAGGGCCGTCTCCATCGAGGCTTGGCTTGCGGGAGCCGTTGCCGCATCGGTCGGTCTCGCGGCGGGCTGATCCTGGGCGGCGGGCCCTTGCCCGCCAGGTGAAACATAGGCCAGGACATCCTCCTTGAGGATCCGCCCCGACGGTCCGGTAGGCGTCACCGAGGCCAGGTCGACCCCCTTCTCCCGCGCCAGGGCGCGCACCGAGGGGCTGGCATGCACGGGGGGCGGCGGCTCGCCAGCCGGCGGCGAGGGGGCTGAAGGCACCGCTGCCGTCGGTTCCGGCTGTGGGGACACGGCCTCGACGACTGTCTTCTCGGTCGATTGTTCTTCCCCGCCGGCAACCTCGATGGTGGCGATGATAGCGCCGCTTTCCACCACCTGGTTCTCCGCCACCAGCACCTCGCGAATCACCCCGGTAAAGGGCGAAGGCAGATCCATCACCGCCTTCTCGCTTTCCAGCGCCAGCAGCGGATCTTCCTGGGCCACTTCCTGCCCGGCACGAATAAAGACCTCGACCACGGTAATTTTCTGGACGTTGCCAAAATCGGGAATGCGGATGGTCTGTAAATTCAATGCAATTCTCCCTATGTCAGCTACTTTCTTGCTGAACGTGCGGTTATCGAGCGGATTGACCTCAATGGCCAGAGAGCCCTCCGTCAACTGCTTTATATTTCTTGGTTTTGGCGAGTTCTGCCCATGGGGTGATTTTCCGTAACTGCGGTCCAAGGACACGTTCGGCCACCTCAGTGTCGTAAGCCGCTTGAGCTCGCAGCCAATACCCGTTGGAAAGTCCGAAAAATCGACAAAGTCGTAAATCGGTATCGGCCGTGATTGAGCGTTTGCCACCAACGATCTCGCTGATCCGCTGGGGAGGGACCCCCACCTCCTTGGCCAGTCGATACTGGCTCACACCAAGAGGCTTGAGAAACTCTTCCAGCAAAATCTCACCCGGAGTAACCGGATCCACCATTTTCATCATAACACCTGTCAATGATAATCAACTATTTCCACCTCTTCCGCCCCGCCATCATGCCAGAAAAAGCAGATCCGCCATTGGTCGTTAATGCGGATACTGAATTGACCAGAGCGATCCCCCTTCAAAGCCTCCAAGCGATTACCAGGAAGAACCCTCAGATCTTCCAGAATAGCGGCAATCTCCAGCTGTCTGATTTTACGTCTCGCGATCTTTTCGAAACTGCCAAAGCGTCGCACATGGTATCCTTTCGCCAGCAATTCCGTGTCTCTATCCTTAAATGATCTGATCATGCAGCTTATAGTAACGTCTTACGTGAATAGCGTCAACTTGAGCTGTAGCATTTGCGGACTTCCCTGGCATGGGCGATTGAGAATATTGAAGCGCTAACGCGCCATCTTCGGCGCCACGTCCCTCTCGATCCCGTAGCGGCGAATCGCTTCCTCGACCTTCTCGGCTGCCAGCCCGCCGCTTTCGGCCAACTGGTGCAGGGCGGCCACCGCCACATGATAGCGGTCGACCTGAAAGAAGCGGCGCAGCACCGGGCGAGTGTCGCTGCGGCCATAGCCGTCGGTGCCGAGCACGGTCAGGGGGCGGGGAATGAGGCGTCGCAGCTGCTCGCCATAGAGGCGCACATAGTCGGTGGCCAGCACAGCCGGCCCGGGATGATCGACAAGTTGTTCCTCGACATAACTCCGCCGCGGCGCCTCCCCCGGGTGCAGGCGGTTCCAGTCGTCTCGTTCCATGCCCTCGCGGTGCAGCTGGTTGAGCCCCAGCACCGACCAGACATCGGCGACGACGCCGAAGTCATCGGCCAGCAGCGTGGCAGCGGCGATGACCTCGCGGAGGATGGCCCCCGAGCCGAAGAGCTGCACCCGCGGACCCTCGCCGGTCCCCGCCCGGAAAAGATAGAGCCCCCGTTCGATGCCCTCCTCGACGCCGGCCGGCATCTCCGGATGCCGGTAGTTTTCGTTGAGCAGGGTGAGATAATAGAACACATCCTCGCCCTTCACATACATGCGCTCGATGCCGCGCCGCACCAGCACCGCCACCTCGTAGGCGAAGGTCGGGTCGTAGGCCAGGCAGGTCGGCACCATCGCGGCATGGAGCAGCCCCTGGCCATCCTGGTGCTGCAGCCCCTCGCCATTCAAGGTGGTACGGCCGGCGGTGGCGCCGAGGAGGAAGCCGCGCGCCCGGCTGTCGCCGGCAGCCCAGATCTGGTCGCCGACACGCTGGAAGCCGAACATCGAATAAAAGATATAAAAGGGAATCATCGCCACGCCGTAGTTGCTGTGGGCGGTGGCGGCGGCCAGCCAGGAGGAGATGGCGCCGGCCTCGGTGATGCCCTCTTCGAGGATCTGCCCCTTGGGGTCCTCGCGGTACCAGGAGACGGTCTCGGCGTCCTGGGGCTCGTAGAGCTGGCCGCTCGGGGCATAGATGCCCAACTGGCGGAACAGCCCCTCCATGCCGAAGGTGCGTGCCTCGTCGGGGACGATGGGGACGATATATTTGCCGATGGCCTTGTCTTTGACGAGGATACCGAGCAGCCGAACAAAGGCCATGGTGGTGGAGAGCTCGCGCTCGCCGGAGGACACCAGCAGCGGCCGCAGAGCCGCCATCTCGGGCGCCACGAGCCGTGCCGGGGGGGCCTGGCGGGAGGGCACCGGCCCGCCCATGGCCTGGCGGCGCTCCTCCAGGAAGCGCCGCTCGGCACTGTCCTCCGGCGGCCTGATAAAGGGCAGCTCGGCCAACTGCTCGTCGGCCAGGGGGACATGGAAGCGGTCGCGGAACTCTTTGAGCGACTCGACGTCCATCTTCTTGACGTTATGGGCGACCATCACCGACTCGCCGGCCTGCCCCATGCCAAAACCCTTGATGGTCTGCACGAGGAGGACCACCGGCCCGCCCCGCTGCCACACCGCGGCGCTGAAGGCGGCATAGACCTTGCGCGGATCGTGGCCGCCGCGGGTCATCTGCCAGAGCTCGCCGTCGCTGATATCCTCCACCAGGGCCGACAGGCGAGGATCGTCGCCAAAGACCTTCTCGCGCAGGTAGGCCGGGCCGCGGGCACGGATGGTCTGGAAGTCGCCATCGACCATCAGGGCAAACTTTTTGAGCAGCAGTCCGTCCTGGTCTCGGGAGAGAATCCTGTCCCACTCGCTGCCCCACAAGACCTTGATGACATGCCAGCCGGCGCCGCGAAAACGCCCCTCCAATTCCTGGACGATCTTGCCGTTGCCGCGCACCGGGCCGTCGAGGCGCTGCAGGTTGCAGTTGACCACGAAGATGAGGTTGTCGAGGCCCTCACGCGCCGCGAGGGTCAGGGCGCCGAGGCTTTCCGGCTCGTCCGACTCGCCGTCGCCCATGAACACCCACACCTTGCGGTCGCCGGCCGCCTTGAGCCCGCGGCTGTCCATATATTTCATGAAGCGGGCCTGGTAGATGGCGGCCATCGGCCCCAGCCCCATGGAAACGGTGGGAAACTCCCAGAACTCGGGCATCAGGTAGGGATGGGGGTAGGAGGACAGCCCGCGCCCGGCCACCTCCTGGCGAAA
Source organism: Desulforhopalus sp. (assembly GCA_024710585.1). Lineage (GTDB taxonomy): Bacteria > Desulfobacterota > Desulfobulbia > Desulfobulbales > Desulfocapsaceae > Desulforhopalus_A. Next base: position 1,212 of record JANJUM010000019.1, on the reverse strand, counting down.
ATTTTCAAGCTGCTCTTCGGACAGACGTCCTTCGACATAGGCCCTGGCGTAGACGCCGGGCGAGCTGTGGCCCTGGAAATAGACCATGTCGGCGCCGTGCGGCGCCTGAGGACCGCGAAAAAACCAGTTGAAGCCGACCTCGTACATCGCCGAGGCCGAGGAATAGCTGGCGATATGCCCGCCCAGCCCCTTGCCATCGCGGTTGGCGCGGGCCACCATGGCCATGGCATTCCAGCGAACATAGGCGGCGACATTGCGGGCGAGGAGCGAATCGCCGGGGATCTTGTCCTCGTCCCCGGGAGCGATGGTATTGCCGTATGGGGTGAGCAGGCCGGGGGAGGTGTCGACCCCCAGCTCACGTGCCAGGAGGGTGAGACGGCCGAGGAGGTAATCGGCCTTGTCGCCACCTTCGATGCGGATCAGGCTGCGCAGGGAGTCGAGCCAGTCGGCGGTCTCCTGCGGATCGGGGTCAACGAAATAGCCGCTCATGGTGCCTCACGTTTTTTCGCCGTAACGGTTGTGGCTGACCTTCTCCCAGGGCAGCGTCGCCCGGGGGTGGCCGGCCTTTTCTTCTTTGGGGTAGCCGATGGCGATGATCGCCTCGACCTGCAGTTCTGGCCGCACCCCGAGCACGCCGCGGACATAGTCTTCGGCGGAGGTTTTTCCGTCATGGTCGCGCTTCCTGACCTGGATCCAGCAGCTGCCGAGGCCGAGGTCGGCGGCAGCGAGATGGATGACCAGGGCGGCGATGGAGCAGTCTTCGATCCACACGTCGCCCCGGGCCGGATCGCCAAGAACGACGATGGCCAGCGGCGCCCCTTTGGCAAAGGCCGAGCCGTGCTGCTTGGCCCGCGAGAGACTTTCGAGAGTCTCTTTGTCGGTGACCACGACGAACTCCCAGGGGTTGAGCCCGCGCGACGATGGGGCGCGCAGCATCGCCTCGGTCAGTTGTTCGATTTTTTCCCCTTCCACCGGACGGTCTTGATATTGCCGTATGCTGCGCCGCTTGCGTAGTAGATCCAGGAACATCGTCTCACCCTCGTTGTTTAAAAATGGTTGCCGCCCATTGCACAGCCGGCCTGCGCGCCATGGAGCGGGCGGCAGCGGCGGCGACGAAGGGCTTACCTCTTCTGGAAAAGATTGTATAATACCGGGAAAAATTATTCCATCAACGATCAAAGCGCCGGGCATTGGCGGTGAGGCCATGGGACA
>JANJUM010000090.1 GCA_024710585.1 Desulforhopalus sp. | reverse complement strand
CTGGTCATCGTCCTCTCGGCGCTGCTCGGCCGGCGGCGGCTGACCCTCGCCAAGTCGCTGCTCGCCCTGCTGTCGCTGTTCGGCATCCTCCTCACCGTCTCCGACGGGCTGGCCGGCACGCCGCTGGGCATCGCCTTCGGGGTGGGGGCGGCGGTGGTCTATACCGTCTATATCCTCGTCGGCGAGGGGGTCAGCGGCCGCACCGGGGCCAACGGCGCCGGCTGCGTCATCATGCTTGGCGCCGCCGTCGTCTTCGGTCTGGCGATGCTCCTCGAGGGGCCGCGCCCGCCGCAGTCCCTCGACGGCTGGCTGGCGATTGCCGCCATCGCCGTGTTCTGCACGCTGATGCCCATCGTCTTCTTCTTCGCCGGCATGCGCCACCTCGGCGCCGGCGACGCCTCGACCCTGTCGACCCTCGAGCCGGTGGTGACGCTGCTGCTCGCCTATCTCTTTCTCGGAGAGACCCTTGGGCCACTGCAGGCCCTGGGCGCGGCCCTGGTGATTGTCGCCGTGGTGGTGCTCACCAAGATGCGCTGAGAGGGCGCTGGGGAGGTCGCGAAACTCTCCCGCGAGGGAGTTTTTCTCGCGCTTTTGCTTATCTTGTCCTCCTGTATGTGTTATAGTATGTGGGAGACTTGACGTTGTTGTCCGTCGTGGGGCGGCGGCGGTGGAAGTCTTAACCTGTGCACAATGAGGTGAAGTCATGAAAAAGCTGATCTCTATCGCGGCCGGGGCCCTCTTCCTTCTGCAACCGACCTTCGCGGCGGCAACCGACGCCACCGTGGTCAACCAGACGGAGGGCAACAGCAAGGTGAATATCGCCGTGGGCGAGAACAATACCGCCAGCACCGGCTCGATCAAGCTCAAGTCCATCGAGGGCATCGTCATCAACCGGGCCGAGGGCTCATCCACCAACGTCGCCGTCGGGGCCAACAACACCGCCAGCCTCGGCTCCATCAACATGAAGCATAGCGACGCGACGGTCATCAACTTCACCAAGAACGGCGCCGTGGTCAGCGCCGGGGAGGGCAATACCGCCAACCTCGGCACGGTGCAGATGAACAACAGCAAGGGCACCTTCATCAACCGCAGCGTCGATGGCACCAATATCGCAGTCGGCCAGAACAACACCGCCAACCAGGGCACGCTGATCGCCGAAGGGGTCACCAACGAGGCCTCCTTCAACATGAACACCGGCGGCACCAACATCGCCGCCGGCATCGGCAACGAAGCCAATCTCGGCACGTTGAAGAACTCCGGCGACTCGGTCAATATCTCAAGGGGTGGCACCAACGTCGCCATAGGTGTGGACAACAAGGCCAACCTCGGCTCGACCATCGACAGCGTCAATACCGTCAACGTCTCCGGCGGCGGCACCAATATCGCCATCGGCGCCGGGGCCGAGGCAAACCTCGGTTCGACCATCGGCTCGAAGGCCAGCCTCAACGTCTCCGCTGGCGGCACCAATATCGCTACCGATGGCGGTAAGGCCAACCTCGGTTCGACGATCAATTCCAAGGACTCGGTGAACATCTCCGGCGGCGGCACCAACGTCGCCCTGGCCGGTGGCGAGGCCAATCTCGGTTCGACGGTCAACTCCCAGGGGACGGTGAACATCTCCGGCGGCGGCACCAACGTCGCCCTGGCCGGCGGTAAGGCCAATCTCGGTTCGACGGTCAACTCCAAGGACTCGGTCAACATCTCCGCTGGCGGTACCAACGTGGCGCTGGCCGGCAGCAAGGCCAACCTCGGTTCGACGGTCAACTCGACCAACTCGGTGAACATCTCCGGCGGCGGCACCAACATCGCCATGGGCGGCGGCACCGCCAACCTCGGCTCGACGATCAACTCCAGCGACTCGGTGAACATCTCCAGCGGCGGTACCAACATCGCCGCGGGCGGCGGCAAGGCCAACCTCGGTTCGACGATCAATTCCAGCGGCTCGGTGAACATCTCCGGTGGTGGCACCAACATCGCCATGGGCGGCGGCACCGCCAACCTCGGCTCGGTGGTCAATTCCAGCGGGGCGACCAACATCTCCCGCGGCGGCACCAACATCGCCATGGGCGGCACCGCCAACCTCGGCTCGGTGGTCAACTCCGCCGGGGCCACCAACATCTCCGGGGGTGGCCTCAACGTCGCCATGGGCGGCAACGCCAACCTCGGTTCGGTGGTCAATTCCGCCGGGGCCACCAACATCTCCGCCGGTGGCACCAACATCGCCGCCGGCGGCAACGCCGCCCTTGGTTCGGTCATCAATACCGCCGGGGCGACCAACGTCTCCGCCGGTGGCACCAATATCGCCGGCGGCGGCGATGCCTACATGAGTTCGGTGGTCTCCGGGGTGCGCTACAACTCTCTCGGCATGCCCATTCCCGGCCCCTGAGAGCGGCCTCGGCACACGCCGCCGCCCTGGGCTTTGGGGCGGTGGCAGCCTGATTCCGGGAGCAACCCGCCGAGGGTTCCTCCCGGTTTTTTTATGTCCGCCGCTTGCCGCTCTTGCCTTTCGCCCCCGCCTGGGGGTATAAACTCCGCTGCAGGTGCATGCAGTCGATGCTAAGAGGAAAGACGGTGCGAACCCGTCACAAGCCAGTCCTTGCTGTATGCGAAGGCTGCGGCGGCTGGAGGCTTTGCCTCCATCCCCCTTCGGGGGGACGTCACTGGGGCGACCCGGGAAGGCGGCCGTTGTTGCAGGGAAATTCGCAAGTCAGAAAGCCTGCCTGCCCGGGGCGAAGTTCTTCGCCCCGCCCGGAGCCAACCACTGGGGTTCTCTGTATCTCGAGGCTTGGGGTGTCGTCCGCATTTCGCGGCCGGCGCCTCTGCGCGGATACGGAGGGCCTGTCGCAGTTATCCCGCCTCCCGTTCCGCGTCATCTGACCATGGATGGCTGTTTCGTGGCGCCCTGCCTGCCGCCTGTTGCGGCTCGCAGCCCGCCGCGGAGCGCACGGAGGACGAACTATGCAAGACAACCGCCTCATGGGAGGCATCATCGGACGACTGCTCGCCAAGGAAAGCCTGTCTCGTCAAGAGGCCTGCCTCGCCTTTCGGCTGGTGCTCGACAACCGCGTCAGCGAGATGCAGCAGGGGGCCTTTCTCGCCGCCCTGACCGCCAAGGGGGAGACCGCCGAGGAGGTGGCCGGCGGCTGGCAGGCCATTTACGAACTCGACACCTGCCAGGTCACCCTGGACGGGCCGCTGCTCGATAACAGCGGCACCGGCATGGACAGCTTCAAGACCTTCAACATTTCCACCGCAGCTTCGCTGATCGCCGCCGCCGGGGGGGTGACCATCGCCCGGCATGCGGCGCGGGCCATCACCTCGCGCTGCGGCGCGGTGGACATGGTCGAGCGCCTCGGTGTCGACGTCGACTGCGGCGTCGACATCGTCGCGCAGAGCATCGCCCTGGCCGGCATCGGCCTGTTCAACGGCATGAGTGCCAGGGTGCATCCCCGTGCGCTGGGGCGCATCCTCTCGCAGATCCACTTCGGTTCCCCCCTCAATATCGCCGCTTCCCTGGCCAACCCGGCGATGCCAGGGCTGGCGGTGCGCGGCGTTGCTTCCCGGGAGATGCTGCGGCCGGTGGCCGAGGCGATGCGCGCCATCGGTTACCGCCGCGCCCTGGTCGTCCATGGCGCTCTCGACAACAGCCCGCTCTCCATGGACGAGGCCTCGGTGTGCGGCCCGACCCACGCCGTCGAACTGGCCGACGGCGAGCTCACCCCCCTCAGCTTCACCCCCGCCGAGTGCGGTCTGCAGACGCACGACCCGCAAGGTTTGCGGCCCGAGGACGGACCGCAGGCGGCGGTCAGCTTCTACAGGCTCCTCGATGGCCGTGGCAGCGCGGTGCGCCGCGACGCGGTGCTGCTCAACAGCGCCCTGGCTTTCTATGTTGCCGGGCAGGTGCCGACCATCGCCGATGGTGTGACGCGCAGTCGCGACCTATTGCAGAGCGGCGCGGCGCTGGAAGCCCTGAGGCGCTGGGTGGCGGTGCAGAACGAGGACGGGCAGAGGGGGCTGAGACAACTTGACGCCCTGGCCCGGGAGGCGGCATGACCTGGCTGATCGTGGCGAAAATCGACGATGACTATGTACGTTTCACCGCCGAGGGTGGCGAGCGCTGCGGACTGGGCCGCGCCAGCGTCTTTCCCGAGAGCCAGGCCGAAGAGCTGCGCGCCCGCCTGGCCAGGCTCGGCGAGGGCTGGGAAAAGGCGCGGCTGATGCTCCTCACTATTTATGAAGAACCGTATGGAGGTTGAAATGCGAGTTGTTTTGCAGGAATGTAAAAAAATGGAATATCAACGAGAAGAAGCGAGCCCGATCTGCGCCGCAGGCGAGGTCGCCCTGCAGGTGCAGTGCTGCGCGGTGTGCCGCAGCGATGCCAAGATGTGGCGCGAAGGCCATCGCGACCTCGTCCTGCCCCGGGTGCTCGGCCACGAGGTGGTGGGCATCGACCCGGCCGACGGCAGGCTCTACGCCGTATGGCCCGGCGTGGCCTGCGGGACCTGCGAGCTCTGCCAGGCCGGCCGCGACAATCTCTGCAAGGAGATGCGCATCGTCGGCTTTCACCGCGATGGCGGCTTCGCCACCACCCTGGTCGTGCCGCGGTCAAGCCTCGAGCCGGTGCCGCAGGGCCTGCCCGCCCTCCTGGCGACCTTTGCCGAGCCGGTCGCCTGCCTCGAAAACGGCCTGTCGCGCCTTGCGGCAGTGCCCGGGGAACGGGCCATCGTCTATGGCGGCGGCACCCTGGGGATGCTTGCCGCCCTGTGGCTGGCCGAACGCGGCTGCCAGGTGACGGTCATCGAGCGCGACAGCGGCAAGCTGGCGCGACTGGCCAGCCTGGCCGAGGCCAAGCATATCGAGCTTGCCCGCGATACCACTAAGGCCGACTTCGACCTGGCCATGTGCTGCTGCCCCGATCCGCTGGCCCTGTCCCTGGCGGTCGGCAAGCTGCGCCGTGGCGGCCGCTTCTCCTTCTTCAGCGGGCTGACCAAGAACGAGACCCTCGATGGCAACCTGCTCAATCTCATCCACTACCGCGAGCTCGAGGTGGTGGGTTCCTACGGTCCGCGCCGTGCCGATATGGCCCCGGCCCTGGCCTTCTGCCTCAGGCAGCAAGAGAGCCTGGGGATGCTGATCGAGGGGCGCATCCACCCCGCCGAGCTACAGGCGGTTCTGCCGCGAGTCCTCTCCGGTGGCGCCCTGCGTTATATCGTCGACTGGTCGCTGGTCGGGCAAGCCGCCAGTCCGGCAGCGGCGGTGAAGGTGGACAGCGCCTCGTCCACGGCTGCCCCTGCCCTGACACCGTTCCTTGCCGAGCTTTGCGCGGCGATCAGGCCGGCCTCGCGGGAGATGCTGCTGCGGGCGCAAACCAAGGTCGACCGCAAGACCAAGCCGCTCGGGTCCCTGGGGCGGGTCGAGCAGCTGGCGGTGCGACTCGCCGCCATCCAGGAGCGCCTCGACCCCGCGGTCGACTGCCGGCGGATGTACGTCTTCGCCGGCGACCACGGGGTGGTGGAGGAGGGGGTTTCCGCTTTCCCGGCCAAGGTGACGGTGCAGATGGTCGAGAACTTCCTGGCGGGTGGCGCTGCCATCAACGTCTTCTGTCGCCACTACGGCATCGAGCTGTGGGTGGTCGACAGCGGCGTCGCCGGCGATTTCGCCGACCACCCGCAGCTCATCAAACGCAAAGTGGCCAGGGGCACCGCCAACTTCGCCCTCGGCCCGGCGATGACCCGCCAGCAGGCCCTGCAGGCTATGGAGGAGGGCGCCCGGGCCTTTCTGCACGGGCAAGGGCGGCAGCCCTGCTCGCTGGTCGGCATGGGTGAGATGGGCATCGGCAACAGCAGCAGCGCCACCGCCATCATCTGCGCCGCCACCGGGCTGGGGGCGGCGGCGGTGGCCGGGCGCGGCACCGGCGTCGACGACGTCGGGCTGGCCCGCAAGATCGAGGTCATCGACAAGGCCCTGTCCCTGCACGGGGTAGACGGCAGCGACCCGCTGGAACTGCTTGCCCGGCTCGGCGGCTACGAGCTGGGCGGCATCTGCGGCGCGGTGCTCGCCGCCGCTGCGGACCGCTGCTGCGTGGTCCTCGACGGCATCATCTCCACCGCCGCCGGTCTGCTTGCCTGCCTGCTTTGCCCGACTGCGGCCGACTATATCGTCGCCGGCCACCGCTCGGTGGAAAAAGGGCAGGCGGAGGCCCTGCGCCTCATGGGCCTCGAGCCGGTGCTCGATCTCGGCCTGCGCCTTGGTGAGGGCACCGGGGCGGCGATCACCATGAACCTCGTCGACCTGGCCTGCCGCATGATGCGCGAGATGGCCTCCTTCGAGGAAGCCGGGGTCGACAGCGGCTCCCTGTAGGTGGGCCAGTTGCCCGAGCCGCCCCGCCGCGATTGCAATGGCGGGGCGGCTGTGCTAGGTTTGTGGCATATCATGCCGCGCTGAACGCCCACCGCCATGGCAGGCTCAGACCCTCCTCATCCCGCTCCCATCCATGCCGCATATCACCCGTCTTCTCGCCCTTGTCCTCAGCACCCTGCTGCTCTCATCCTGCGCCGAAAACCTGCCGCAGGATATCCCCAGGGACTATACCGCCCCCTACGAGCACACCTTCGCCGTGCCCTTCGACCGGGCCTGGAAGGGGGTGGTGCAGGCGGTCTCCGAGAACAGCGTCATCAAGACCCTCGACCGCCATAGCGGCCTCATCGTCACCGAGTATGTCACCGTCGACAAGAAGGTGCTCAATATGTTCGAGACCGCCCTGTTCGGGCGCACCTACAAGAACAGCTACGCCATCACTCTCGAAGAAGTCTCGCCGGGAAACACCAGGGTGCGGGTTCAGGCGCACCTGATGATGGAGCAGTTCGCCGTCTATAACCGCGAACGTCAGGTGGCCTGGTTCGAGGCCTATATGCGCCAGGAGTTGCTGCGCCGCATCTGTCTCACCCTCCAGGGGGATGACGGCAGATGCGCCATGCTTTTTCCTGACTATAACAGCGCCGTCTGCGCCCCGCCCCCACCAGTTGTTGTCGCGAATGGCGAGCAGGTCCTGGCGGTGGTCACGGAGACGAAACGGCCGCTTGCCGACCCCTCGGTGCTCGAAGTGCAGCGCCGGCTGCAGGATAAGGGCTATCGGCCCGGGCCGCTGGACGGCATCATGGGCAGGAGGACCCGCGCCGCCCTGGCGCGTTTCCAGGAGGAACAAGGCATCGAGGGCGGCGGCTTTGTCAATGCGGAGACCATGGCCGCCCTCGGCCTTTAGCGGGCGGGGCTGGGCGGCTGTCAGACCGGCGGGGGCATGGCGGGCGAGAAGTTCTCTTCGCGGCGCAGGCGCCCGAGGTAGTGTGCGACGGTCTTCATGCCCTGGCGGAACTGCTGCAGGCTGAATTTCTCATTGGGGGCGTGGACCTCGTCGTCGGGCAGGCCGAAGCCGAGCAGGACCACCGGGGCGGCCATCAACTCGCTGAACAGGGCAGCGATGGGGATCGAGCCGCCTTCGCGGAGGAAGACCGGCGGCCGGCCGAAAACCGCCTCGACCGACTGCGCGGCGAGGTGCACGGCGGGGTGGTCGGGGTTGGCGCTCATGCCCCGGCCACTGTGGAGGCAGCGTACCTCGAGACGATAGCCCCTGGGCATGAGGGTCTGGGCCGCCTCCTCAAGCCAGGTGAAGACCTGCTGCGGGTCGAGCTCCGATGGCAGCCGCATGCTGATCTTGGCCACCGCCTCGGCGGGGATGACCGTCTTGCTGCCGGCGCCGGTGAAGCCGCCGACGATGCCGTGCACTTCGAGGGTCGGGCGGATGCCGATACGTTCCAGCAGGGGGTAGTCGTTCTCGCCGACGCTCTCGGCGACGCCCATGCCGGCGAGGAGGCCGCTGGCGATGCCCAGGGAATCGTCCCGCCACAATTGCCGCTCGGCCTCGCTCGGCGTCGGGATATGCTCGGCCAGCGGGGCGATGTTGATGCGGCCGTCCTCGCCTTTGAGGCGACTGAGGAGCAGGCACAGGGCGTGCAGCGGGTTGGGGGCGATGCCGCCGTAGCTGCCCGAGTGCAGGTCGCTTCTCGCCCCGAAAACCGCCAGTTCGGCGCAGACGATGCCACGCAGGCTGGTGATCAGCGACGGCTGAAGGTCGTTGACCATGTGGGTGTCGCAGATCAGCACCGCGTCGGCGCGCAGCCTCTCGAGGTGGTTCGGCAGATAAGCGGCCAGCGACTCGCCGCCCGCCTCCTCCTCGCCCTCGAGGACCATCTTGACGTTGATCGGCGGCTGCCCGGCCACTTTCGCCCAGGCCTGCAGCGCCGCCATGACGAGAACTATTTGCCCCTTGTCGTCGCTGGCGCCGCGGCCGTAGATATTGCCGTCGCGCAGGGTGCCGGCGAAGGGCGGTGACAGCCACAGGTCGACGGGGTCCACCGGCTGGACGTCGTAGTGGCCGTAGACGAGCAGTGTCGGCTGAGCCTCGTCGATCATCCACGAGGCCATCACCAGGGGGTGGCCGGGGGTCGCCACTACCTCCACCTGAGGGAAACCGATATCGCGCAGGCGCCCCGCAGCCCAGGCCGCCGCCGCGGCGACGTCGGCGCGATGCTCGGGCAGGGTGCTGACGCTGGGGATCTCCAGCCATTGGCGCAGGTGGTCGACGAAGGCGTCGAAGTTATCGTCGAGATAGCTGTTGATGTCGTCCATCTGGCTCATCTGGTATTCCTCTGGCGGGGCCGCCGCATCTCCCGGGAGGGTAGAACGGTGCGAGCCGTCACTATGGCCCTGGAGCGGGCCGGATTTCTCATAACATACTTGTATTCCAGCGGTCCTGCGGTCGTCCACGAAACCTGCGGCAGACTACCTTAGACAGTCGGCGACGACAAGCTCTTTTCCTGCGCAGCCGCCGTCCGTGGCGAGGCGACCGCCATTGCTACGACAGCGTAGTGACGCAAGCCCGCAATATCAGAAAAAAAGCGGCCCCGGGCTGGACAAAGGACCTGCCCGCCGGTACCCTGTAAGGGGTAGGGCGATGTCGTCGCCCGAGGTGGTCGGGATGGCGGCTCGCTGTATGTCACTCTGGCAAGAGGAGGTCTCACAATGAAATGGATGCAGTTCTTCACTCCCGTCTCCTCCATCACCTGGGAGGAGGCGAACAGGCTGATGGCCGCCGACAGCCCCTCGCCGGCGGTGCTCCTCGACGTGCGTCAGCCCCAGGAATATGCCGCCGGCCATATGCCCGGCGCCCGGCTCATTCCCATCGGCGAACTCGATGGTCGGCTCTCCGAATTGCAGCCGGAGCAGCCAGTCATCGTTTACTGAGCCATCGGCGGGCGCAGCCGTGTCGCTGCGCAGATGCTCGCCGGTAAGGGCTTTGCAAAAGTGTATAACCTCTCCGGAGGGATCAAGGCCTGGACCAGGCAGGTGGCGGTGGGCCCGCAGGATGTCGGCATGCACCTTTTCGCCGAGGCGGCCACCGGCATCGACGCGGTGGTGGTCGGCTTCGCCCTGGAGATGGGTTTGCGCGACTTCTACCTCTCCATGCAAAGCAAGGTAACCAGCCAGGCGACAAAGGACATCTTCGCCCGGCTGGCGGAGATCGAGGTGCTCCACCAGCGCCAGCTTCTGCAGCTCTACGGGGAGTTGAGCGGTGAGCAGCCGAGCCTCGAGGATTTCGCCTCCCGCGTCGTCGCCCCGGCCATGGAGGGCGGTATGTCGACGGCGGAGTATCTCGACCGCTATCAGCCTGACCTGAACAAGGAAATCGAAGTGCTCTCCCTGGCCATGGCCATCGAGGCCCAGGCGCTCGACCTCTACCTGCGGGCGGCGGAAAAGAGCGCCGACGCCCAGTGCCGCAAGGTGCTGCAGCGCATCGCCGAGGAGGAGCGGGGCCATATCGCCCATCTCAGCACCTATATCGACAGCCATGCGGAGCTGACATGAAGAAACGACTCGTACTGATCGGCGGCGGCCATGCCCACATGATGGTGCTCGCCCGCCTGCGCGAGATCGTCGACAAAGGTGTCGACGTGACCGTGGTGCAGCCGTCGGCCTACCATTACTATAGCGGCATGGGGCCGGGCATGCTCGGCGGCACCTACACCCCGGACGACATCCGTTTCGCCACGCAGCGCGTGGTGGAGAGCAAGGGCGGGCACTTCGTGCTCGGCAAGGCGGAGCGCATCGACACCGCGCGGCGGGTGGTGGTGCTGGAGGACGGCGGCGAGGTGCCCTATGACGTGCTCTCCTGCAACGCCGGCTCCTATGTGCCCCGCGAGGTCTTCGGCGAGGGCCTGACCGGGGTCTTCACCTCCAAGCCCATCGAGGAACTGCTGGTGGCCAGGGAGCGTATCCTCACCCTCGCCCGGGAGAAGACGATAACCGTGGCGGTGGTCGGCAGCGGGCCTTCGGCGGTGGAGATCGCCGGCAACGTCCACCAGCTGTGCCGCAGCGCGGGGGTGATGCCGCCGCGGATCGAGATGTTCTCGGGGCGCGGGTTCATGACTGGCAAGCCGCGTCGCGTCGGCCGGCTGGTGCGGCAGGTGCTGGAGGGCAAGGGCATCGTCATCCATGATGGCGGGCGGGTGCGGCGCCTCGGTGAGGGCCGTGTCGAACTGGAAGACGGCCGCGAGGTCGCC
>JANJUM010000089.1 GCA_024710585.1 Desulforhopalus sp. | reverse complement strand
AAAAAATCTGGAGGCATTGAAAATGCAGGACCTTTTTTTTGATCCCTGACGAAGAAAACAGTTGACTTTCCACTCCTGACCAACTAAGTAGCTGTGCTGGAGAGTGTTGTCAGGTTTTGTGCATTTGCCTGATCATCTTACCACAGACCGCCAGAAATGCACTGTACCGGCTCGGCACTTTTGGCGGTGGGATGAGGCCCATCCCGATGGGCAAGAAAAAACAGTACTTTGAGGAGTAAATATGGAAGAAGACAAGAAACAAAAGCTCCTTTTGGAAAAACACAAGGACATCGCGAGGATCGATCAGGAGTCGAAGAGAACCCACGGCTGGTATGTCAGGGTTCGCTTTCTTGGTCGGACACACTCGAAATTCTTCTCCGACCGTAAGTGCGGCGGGCGCTATTCCAGCCTCCTCTCGGCGATCTCCTGGCGTGACAAGACGGAAAAGAAACTCGGCAAGATTCGCACCAACAAGCATATGGTGACGGTCAGCAACTCCAGTACCGGCGTGGTCGGCGTTCGTCTCAACGACAAGCTGAATCGCTACGAGGTCAGTTGGGTGACTCACCAGGGCAAGCAGGGTAAAACCTCGGTGTCCATCGCCAAACACGGCAAAAAGGTGGCATTCGCCCGCGCCTGCTCCATTCGCGTGGAAAAAGAGAAGGCCCGTCTCGAATTCGCCGGGTAATGCCCGACGCGCTTAGCGCGGCCCTTGACCCTTCGCTGATGATGCTTTCGATACGGCTGTTTTGTCCGTGAATTCGGAAAAATAGCCGTATTTTTTTGTTCGCCAGATCCCTGACGCAGCGTCGGGCGGCTTTTCCGGTCACATCGGCAGGCTGCGAGGCAGATTTTTTTTCGAAGGTTTTCCGGGAAAAAAGAATTGACATGCCGCAGGGGAAAGGGTTTAATACCAAATTCTTGCATATTTTCTCAAGGGACTGCGGTCGTCAAAGAAGATTTTCACAAAGAGGTTTGTGTATATGTATGCCATAGTTCGTACCGGCGGAAAGCAGTATCAGGTTGCATGTGGGGATCAGGTTCGCGTCGAGAAGCTGGAAGGCAATATCGGCGAGAGCATCGACCTTAGCGAGGTATTGATGGTTGTCGACGGTGAAGACGTCAAGGTTGGCCGTCCTGTTCTTGAAAATGCCAAGGTCACCGCTACCATCGCCGAACAGGGACGCGCCAAGAAGGTCATCGTGTTCAAGAAGAAGCGTCGCAAGGGGTATCGCCTCAAGCAGGGACACAGGCAGTCCTTCACCGCCTTGAGGATCGAGGCCATCTCCGCCTGACATGCTCGTTTTTAGTGCGTTTTTTTTCATCGGGCCTCTGAGGCCCGCGAATTTGAAGGAGTAGACAATGGCTCATAAGAAAGCAGGCGGGAGCTCGCGCAACGGTCGCGACAGCTCCGGACAGAGACGCGGGGTCAAGCGCTTCGGCGGGCAGACCGTCAAAGCCGGCAATATCCTCGTGCGGCAACTGGGAACGAAGATCCACCCGGGTACTAACGTTGGTTGTGGTCGTGATTACACGCTCTTCGCCAAAGTCGACGGTGTGGTCACCTACGAAGATTTCGGCAAGGACAAGAAGCGCGTCAGCGTCTACACGGAAGCCTGATCCACAGCCGACATCGAATACTGGGTCTTTCGAGAACTTCAAAAGACCTCTTAGCAGGGAATGCTCGATCTTCAATGACTCGTTGAAGATCGAGTTTTTTTTTGCTCCGGACGTAAAAGCGGCGGGCCTTGGCTGGCTGCAAGGAGAGTATCATGGCCTTTGTTGACGAAGCGAAGTTTTTTGTCAAAGCGGGAGATGGTGGCAACGGCTGCGTCAGCTTCCGTCGCGAAAAGTTCGTGCCCAAGGGCGGTCCCAACGGCGGCGACGGCGGCAAGGGCGGCGATGTCATCCTCCGCGCCAAGAAGGGCCTTCATTCCCTCATCGATTTCAAGTACCGCTCCCATTTCAAGGCAGAACGGGGCGAACATGGCCAGGGCAAGGAGATGCACGGCAGGAAGGGCAAAGACCTCTATGTCGACTTGCCGGTGGGATCGGTGGTGCGGCGTTTCGACACCGGCGAGGTGCTCGCCGATCTCTCTGCGGATGGCGTTACGGTAGTCATTGCCCAAGGCGGGGAGGGTGGTCTCGGCAACCCCCATTTCGTCGGCAGCGTCAATCGCACACCGCGGGTGGCAACCCCCGGTAAACCAGGGGAAGAGCTGTGGCTGGCGGTGGAGTTGAAGCTGCTCGCCGATGTCGGCCTGGTCGGCATGCCCAACGCCGGCAAGTCGACCCTGCTCTCCAAGCTGTCGGCGGCTCAGCCGAAGATCGCCTCCTACCCCTTCACCACCCTGCAGCCCCAGTTGGGGGTGATGCGTCTGCCCCATCACGAACCATGCATCATTGCCGATATCCCCGGCCTGGTCGAGGGGGCCCATAGCGGAGTCGGACTTGGCCACACCTTTCTTCGTCATATCGAACGGACACGCATTCTCCTCCATGTCCTCGATGCCGCCGACGAGGCCGTTACGGAGAATTATGATATTATCGCTCGGGAATTGTCTTTGTATAAAGAGGAACTTGCCCATCGCACCCAAATTCTGGTATTGAACAAGATGGATCTTCTCGACGACGAGACGCTGGCGGTGGTGAAGGGCCATTTCGAGGGCCTTGCCCCCCATGTGGTGGCTATCTCGGCCGAGTTGGAAGAGGGGATCGAACAACTCAAGGACATGCTTGTCGGCATTCTCGAGGAAACCTCTGCCGACGATTGACGCTGTGGCCATTGCGCGAGGGGCGGGATCAGCCCCGGCGTCATGGCGAAGGTGACCCTGGCGGTCCCGGGAGGTGACATGGAAACAGAGGGGCTTCAACCCGGCGATGATTCTGGCCGCCTCTACTTCTGCCGGCGGGCGAAGCGGATGGTGGTCAAGGTCGGCAGTGCCATCCTGGCCGGTGCCGCCGGCCTGAACGATGAGGTCATTGGCAACCTTGCCGAAGATATCGCCTTTCTCCACGACAGCGGCCTCGAGGTGATTCTCGTCAGCTCGGGCGCGGTAGCCGCCGGCAAGCGCAAAATGGGGATCGTCGACGGCCGCGAGGTTACCATGCGCGAGAAGCAGGCCCTGGCCGCCATCGGTCAGTCGAGGCTGATGCACGATTATGACGAGGCCTTCGGGCGTCGTGGCAAGACCATCGCCCAGGTGCTTCTCACCCACTCCGACCTTGCCGACCGCAGGCGCTACCTCAATGTGCGCAACACCCTGCTCACCCTGCTCGAGTTCGGCACCATCCCGGTGCTCAACGAAAACGATACGGTATCCACCGAAGAGCTCAAGTTCAGCGATAACGACAAACTCGGTGCCCTCGTCGCCAACCTCATCGAGGCCGACATGTTCGTCTGTCTCACCGACGTCGACGCCCTCTACGATCGTAACCCCATCGCCGACCCTGGCGCCATTGCCATCCGTACCGTTCCCGAGGTCACAGAGGCCATCGAGGCCATGGCCGGCAACAGCAAGAGCGTACTTGGCACCGGTGGCATGCGAAGCAAGATCCTTGCCGCCAAAATGGTCAGCGCCGGCGGCGGCAGCGCCTTTATCGGTCCAGGGCGCTGCAAGGGCATCCTGCGGCGGCTCTTTGCCGGCGAAGAGCTGGGTACCTTCTTTTTACCGCGCACCGAGAAGATGCAGAGCCGCAAGCGCTGGATCGCCTATGTGCTCAAGCCTCAGGGCGCCTTGTATCTCGATCGCGGCGCCTGCCTCGCCCTGACCGAGAAGGGACGCAGCCTCCTCCCTTCCGGCATCGTCGCCGTCGAGGGGCATTTCGATCAGGGTGATTCGGTGCGCTGTCTCGATGCGCAGGGAAAAGAGGTCGCGGTGGGGCTGGTCAACTTCTGTTCCACCGATCTTGAGAAGATCAAGGGGCAGCATACCGACAGCATCGCCGAGATCCTCGGGTACAAGGAGAGCGACGAGGTGGTGCATCGCGACAATCTGGTGCTGCTATAGAGGCGATCGACATCCCAGCGGAGGTATTACCATGACACTTGAAGAGCGCATTGTGGCCCTGGCGCGGAGCGCAAAAAAGGTCTCGTCGTCATTGGCGACCCTGCCGACGACTGCCAAGGACCGGGTCCTGGCGAGCATGGCCCGGCTCCTCGACGAGCATCGCCACGAGCTGAAGCAGGCCAATGACCTCGACCTGCGCGATGCCGCCGAGAAAGGCCTTTCGACGGCGATGCTCGATCGGCTGCGCTTGACCGACGCCGTAATCGACGCCATGGCCGTCGCCCTCGAAGAGCTGCGTCTGCTTCCCGACCCGGTGGGCAAGGTGGAGGACTTCGTCAAGCGTCCCAACGGACTGCAGGTCGGCCGCATGCGCGTCCCTCTCGGGGTCATCGCCATGATCTACGAATCCCGGCCCAACGTCACCGTCGACGCCGCCGCCCTCTGCCTCAAGACCGGCAATGCCGTCATATTGCGCGGCGGCTCAGAGGCCTTTCGCTCCAACCTTGCCCTGGCCGGACTCTTCCACCAGGCCCTCGAGGCCGAAGGGGTGCCGGTCGATGCGGTGCAGCTGCTGCCGGTGACCGACCGAGCCGCCGTCGATATCCTTCTCGCCCAGGACGAGCTCGTCGACCTGGTCATCCCCCGTGGCGGCGAGGGCCTGATTCGCAGCGTCACCGCCAAGTCGCGTATTCCGGTGCTCAAGCATTACAAGGGTGTCTGTCATATTTACATCGACAAGGACGCCGATCTGCACAAGGTCGAGGCCATCGTCCTCAATGCCAAGGTTCAGCGCCCTTCCGCCTGCAATGCCCTCGAGGGGCTGCTGGTGCATCGAGAGGTGGCGTCGCGCTGTCTCCCGCCCCTGGCCGAGGCGCTGGTCGCCAGGGGCGTCGAGCTGCGTGGCTGCGATGTCAGCCGGTCCCTGTCGCCAGTCATTACCGCGGCTGGCGACGAAGACTGGGGGCGGGAGTTCCTCGACCTCATCCTCTGCGTCCGCGTGGTGACTTCCTATGACGAGGCTCGCGACTATATCGAGCGCTATGGGTCGAAGCATACCGAGTGTGTCATCACCGAGAACTACACCACCGCGCAGCGCTTCCTGGCCGAGATCGACGCCTCGGCCGTCATGGTCAACGCCTCGACGAGGTTCAATGACGGCGGCCAGCTCGGCCTTGGCGCGGAGATCGGCATCAGCACCACCAAGCTGCACGCCTATGGCCCGATGGGCCTGGAGGAACTGACCACGCGGAAATTCATCGTCTACGGACAGGGACAGGTTCGCGGGTGAGCATTCGGGCTGTCGGCCTTCTCGGGGGGACGTTCAACCCCATCCACTCCGGCCACCTCGCCCTGGCGAGGAGGGCAATGGAGGAGTGCCGTCTCGATCAGGTCATTTTCCTGCCCGCGGCGCGGCCACCTCACAAGAGTGGCGAACTGCTGGCCCCCTTCGCCGACCGCCTCGCCATGGTGCGGCTGGCCATTGACGGGGAGAAACGATTCCAGTGCTCTGATGTCGAAGCGACCCTGCCCGGGCCTTCCTATACCATCGAAACCCTGCGCCTGGTGGAAAAAGGGATCGCGTCCTCCTCCAGGCTCTATTTTCTGATCGGCAGCGACGCTTTCGTCGATCTCCTCTCGTGGCGTGAATACGAGGAAATCCTGAGGCGGGTGACGATCATCGTCGCCTGCAGACCGGGTCAGGACAAAGACGGTTCCGCCTTTCACAAGTTTCTCGCCCGCCTCGGCTATGGCCTGCAGGGGGGAGTCTGGCGGCGGAGCGGCGTTTCGCGGGAGATTGTCGTGCTCTCTGGCGACTTCGTCGATATCAGTTCCACCGCCATCAGAGAGGGCATCGCCCAGGGGCTCGAGCCGCTGGGTCAGGTGCCTGCGCAGGTGCTGGCGTATATTGTAAAACGAGGTCTCTACCGGGCGGACGCGGGGGCGGCCACCCACCATTCATAAACCCATTCCGCATCGGCACGCGGAGGCGAAGGTCATGGCACATGTGAATGACAGGGCAGACGGTGGCGCGATCACTGTGCTGATCGTCGATGATTCTTTGGTGTTCCGCCGTTTCCTGCGCGATATCTTCGAGGATTGCCGTGATCTCGTCATCGTCGGTGAGGCGCAGAACGGCATCGAGGCCCTCGACATGATCCTCAAAACCAGCCCGGCGGTGATCCTGCTCGATCTGGAGATGCCGCTCATGGACGGCATGACGGCGTTGCAGCACCTGATGATCCATCGCCCGACGCCAACCATCATGTTCTCGAGCCTCAGCGAGGAGGGTACCGCCCGGGCCTTCGACACCATGAAAAACGGGGCGGTGGATTTCATCTCCAAGGATTTTGTCTTCCAGAAGAACAGCATCGAGACGGAACGCAAGGTTCTTCTCGAGAAGGTGCGTCGAGCCGCGACATTGCGTCTGCGGGCGCGGGAGCCGTTCTTCACCGCGCCGAATCTCGAGGGCCATCTCGCCCCGGAAGAGGTTGGCAGGATGGTCTTCTGCGAGGAGTGCGGCGGCCGCCAGATGGTCAGCTACAATCGTGCCCACCCGCCACAGAGCGTCGTCTGTCAGCAATGCGGGGACACTATCGACCTCGATGGCGGCGCCGGCGGCCAGCTGCGGCGCAACTCCTTCATCACCGTCTTCGGCGGAGGGGAGGGCAGTTTCTTCAATCTCCTCGAGATCGTTCCCCACCTCGACCCGGAAATGGGTGGCGCCTTCCTGGCGGTCATCCATGAGGAGACCGAACATCTCAACCGCTTCACCGAATATCTCGACGCCATCTCCGCCATCAAGGTGCACCGCGCCCGCGAGGGGGTAAGCATCGAAGGGGGCAATTGTTACATCGCCTCTGGCCACGACTTCCTTCATCTCAAGCCCTACAGCGCCCAGCTGACACTGCAACGTCTGCAGAAGTCGACCATGAACTGCGGGCCGTTGGATGTCCTCCTCGCCTCGGTGTCCACCCTGTATAAAAAGCGGGCCTGTGGCGTCGTGCTCTCCGGGGACGATGCGGACGGCGACAAAGGCATGGCGATCCTCGCCAAGAACGGTGGTGTGCCGCTGGTGCTCGACAACCGCGAATGCTATTGCAAAAAGATGATCCGTCATATCGTCGCCAAAGGAGGCGATTTGCCGAGCCTCGACAGCGCCGCGCTGGTCGAGAAACTGCACGACCTGCACAGTCGGGCGAGGGGCGGGGCGGTGGCCGAATAGCCAGCAGCGACGGGGAGGGTGGAGATGCTGTGGGAAGAGAATGTGCCGCTGATGCGGCAGGGGATGCATAAGGAACTGCTCAAACAAGCCTACGAAAACAGGCCGTCCGGAGAACGTGTCTTTCCCTTGCGTGAAAACGTCTTCGCCGCCATGCGGCTCACCAGCCTCGGCGAGACCCGGGTGGTGATCATCGGTCAGGACCCCTACTTCAACGAACACCCCGGCCTCGGTCCCGAAGCACATGGCCTGTGCTTCTCGGTGCGACCTGGCATCCCCATGCCGCCCTCCTTGCGCAACATCCTCCAGGAGGTCAACAACAGCCTCTACGGGGGCGAGCCGGTGAGCGTCGACACCGACCTGACCCGCTGGGCACGGCAGGGTGTACTCCTGCTCAACGCCAGCCTGACGGTAATCGCCAGAAAGCCCATGTCCCATGCTTCGCTGGGCTGGCATCGCCTCACCGACGATATTATCGCCACCATCTCCGCAAGGCGGGAGTCTGTCGTCTTCATGCTCTGGGGAGCCTTCGCGCAGAAGAAACGCGAACTCATCGACAGTTCCAGGCACCTCGTGCTGGCCACCAGCCACCCCTCCCCGCTCTCCGCCCACAAGGGTTTCCTCGGCTCGGGGGTCTTTCTCAAGTGCAATCAGTATTTGCAGGAAAAGGGCCTGGCGCCCATCGTCTGGTGAGCCCCCCCTCGCCGCGACATTGTGAACCTGCGGCGAGAGAACGGGAAGCGACATCGGGGATGCCGTCGGCAACCTGCGAGGCGAGAAAGCCGGCGCCATGCTGCTGGAAAAGACTGTCGGCGGCGGCTCCATGGAGATAGACCCCGGCCACCGCAGCATCCATCGGTGACAGTCCCTGTCCGACCAGCGCTCCGATCATGCCGGAGAGCACGTCGCCCATGCCTGCGGTGGCCATCCCAGGATTGCCGGTGGTATTGATGAAGATGGTGCCGTCGCTGCTGGCGATGATCGTCCCCGCGCCCTTGAGCACGAGGATGGTGTCGTGATGGTCGTTGCGGAAAAGACTGCTGCCGAGCAGCGCCGCGTCGATGCGATTGTTCTGGATGTCGCTGGGGCTCTTTTGCAGGAGCCTGGCCAACTCTCCGGGGTGAGGGGTGAAAATGCGAGGTCCGCCGGCCTCCGTCAAAGAGTGGCGGGCTTGGGCAAGGATGTTGATGGCGTCGGCGTCGAGCACCATCGGGCAGGGGAGCTGACGGTAAAGTTGCAGGACCAGTTCCCTGGTGGGTTCGGCCTGCCCGAGACCGGGGCCGATGACCACCGCCTTCTTGTCGATTGCCGCCGAAAAGATTGTCGGCCAGTCGTCGACGCTCATGAAATCGCGGCTGCCAGGGCAGGGAATGGTCATCGCTTCGACGAGTGTGCTGGCCACGGCGTCTTCCACCGCGGATGGCACGCAGAGGCTGACCAGGCCGGCACCGCTGCGCAGGGCGCCTCTGGCGGCGAGGATGGCGGCGCCACTCTTGCCGCGGGAGCCAGCTATGACGAGTATATGGCCCTGGGTCCCCTTATGGGCCCCCTTGGCTCGCTGCAGAGGCCGGGCGAGGTGACGGAAGGTATCGCGGGTCACCAGTTCGGTGCTGATCCGCGCCCTGGCGATGGCCTCCGGGGGGATACCGATATCGACGATTTCCAGTTTCCCGGTCCATTCCGAGCCGCCGTGGAGGAAATGGCCGGGCTTGGCGCAGCAGTAAGTGGCGGTAAGGTCGGCGCGGATGCAGGCGCCGAGGACCTTGCCGGTGTCGGCGTCGATGCCGGAGGGAATGTCTACCGCCACCCTCGGCACCTTGGCGGCGAAGGCCGGCTTGTTGACGAGGTTTATGGCATCGGCGAAGTGGTCGGCCACCTCGCGGTTCAAGCCGACGCCGAAGATGGCATCGACGATCACATGGCAGGGCAGTCCACGCATCTCCATCTGTTGCAGGAGTACGGCGATGGTCTCCACCCGCTTGGGGCTGTCGACGACGTGGAAGGGCAGCCGCAGTTTCCTGATAATCGCCAGGTTGACGGCGGCATCGCCCCGCAGCAGCGAAGGGTTGACGAGGAAGAAGAAAATCGGCTGGCAGCCGCGCTGAGAGAGGTGGCGGCCGATCACCAGGCCATCGCCGCCGTTGTTGCCGGGTCCGACGAAGATGGGAGCGTAGGTGCCGCCGCAGGGCCCGATCTCCCTCTCGATCATGTTCACAGTGCCCATCCCGGCGTTTTCCATGAGAAGGATGCTGGGAATGCCGTAGTCCTCGCTGGCGGCACGGTCGAGTTGTAACATTTCGGACGCGGTGGGCAGTTTCATCTCACTTCTCCTCAGGCTGGGAAGGGGGCGAGGCCATTTCCCGGCGGTAGTCTTCGATCAGGTCCTGGCAGAAGCGGCATGGCTCGAAGCCCGACTCGATGGCGACGTCGATATCCTTGAAAGAGATGGTGCAGTTTTTACAATTGTAGTACTCGCAGGCGGGGACGTGGAAGACGCGGCTCTTGGCGTTACCCTTGATGATGTTATGGGCCGCCCTCTGCTGTGCCCGCTCTTCCTCCAGCGCCTTGTCGCCGACATTTCTGCCAAGGGCTGCGGCGACTCGCCTGCCAAGACGCCGCAGCGGGGCGGTGGCGCCTTGCCACAATGTCGAGACGAGCAAGGCCATGGCCTCAGGGACGAGGGGCTTTTCAACGGCGATCCGGTTGATCCAGAAAAGGGCGAGGAGCAGAAAGATGCCGTTGGGCGTCCACATCGCCAGTGCCACCGGCAGAACGCCTTCTTCCGCCAGGGTTTTGCCGAGGGTGAAGAGGATGTAATAGAGGACGAAGATGGCCAGTCCGGCCTGGATGCCAATGGCCTTGCGCCCCGGCCGGGCCTGCAGGCCGAGGGGCAGGCCGATGAGAGCGATGATCAGGCAGCCGAGGGGCAGCACCAGTCGCTTGTGCGACTCGATCAAATACTTGCGGCGATTTTCCTCGACTGTCGCCCGCTCCGCTTCCTCGCGCAGTTCCTTCATGCTCAAGGCGGTTTTTTTCAGGGTGGTGGCGCGGCCGGTGGGGGGCTTGAGAGGGATGTTGATCTGATACTGCTCGAACTCGACGATCTGCGCGCTGTCGCGGCCTGGACGGTGCAGGCTGCCGTTGCGGAGAATGATCGATACCATCATGCTGGAGATGTTGCTGGTCATCGAACCGGTGGAGGCCATGGTGACGATCGGGTTGTCGACCCCGCGGGTGTCGGAGACGAAGACGTTCCGCCACTCCCCGGTTGACTTGTCGATCTTGTCGATGTATACGACGACCTCGCCAAGTGCTTCGGTAAAGACGTGTTCCTTGACCCCTTCGTTGATCTTTTCCTTGAGCAGCTGGTAGGTAAGCTGCTTCATCGACACCTCGCTCAAGGGGATGAGCTTGATGGAGATATAGCTGGTGAGCAGGGCGATGAGGCTGGCGACCATGATCACCGGCGGGAGAATCTGGTAGATGCTGACCCCGCTCGCCTTCAGGGCGAGGATCTCAGAGTCGCTGGACAGGCGCGCAAAGCCGATGGTCACCCCCATCATCGCCGCCATCGGCAGGGCATAGAGGAAGATGTTGGGGAAGAGGTAGCAGAAGAGACGGACGAAATCCGCCGCCCCGATGTTGAGATCGAGGACGAAGTTGAGAAAGGGGATGAGCTTGACGAGGAAAAAAACGCAGTTCATGATGAGGAAGCTGGCGAAGAACGGCGCCAGCATCTCGGTTGCCAGGTAGCTGTAGAGCAGCTGCGGTCGCTTGCTGATAAACGTCATCGGCTCGCCACCGCAGGGTTGCAGAAGAGGTCGGGGGAGCGCCGGCCGAGAAGGCGCCTCAACTCGCGAGGGCTGCAGGCGTATGTGAAACACACGCTGTTACGGGTGAGGATGGTATGCATTTGTTCGAAACCGAAGAAGGCGATAAGTGGGTTTGTATTCACTGTCGTGTCGAAGAAGAGGAGATGATCGAGGCCAAGGGCTGGCAGTGGATCTTCGACCGCTACGATCAAACCCTGCGCTGCGCCCTCTGCGGGCACGGCGATTATGATATCGAGGACTAGCAGTGTAAGATTTTTTGAATGATTTTGCAGGTATTTTTTTCTTCCCCGCAAAAACCGGCCCTCTTCTCTTGCCGAAGCGGGTCGTTCACATCTTCGACTGTGCCAGCGGGCCGTCGATGGTCACCTCGATCCAGTGCGGGTCCCACCACTCCTTGGGCATGACGAAGACACCGTTGACCAGCATGGAGAAGTGGAGGTGGTCGCCTCCCGCCATGCCCGAGGTGCCGGTCAAGCCGAGGGGCGTACCTTTATCGACCAAAGTTCCGGGGCTGGTAGCGATCTGACTGAGGTGCGAGTAGAGGCTGAACACCCCCTGGCCATGGTCGATCAGCACCATGTTGCCATAGATGCCGAGATACTCGGCGAAGATCACTTTGCCGCGGTTGGCGGCGCGCACTTCGGCATGGCTGGTGGAGGCGATGTCGACGCCGAGATGGACCTGCTGGTCGATGATCGCGCCGTTATAGGCGTAACTGCGATGGTCGGCGAACCCTGCCCGGGGGCTGCCGGCCATGCGGCCGAAGGCGCCCTGCCATAGCCGCTCGGCGAGCGGAGTGGCGCACAGCTGCTCGATCTGGCGGTTGTTCCGGTCGCGCAGGGTGGTGTTGGTGAAGAGGTACTGCTGAAGGAGATCGCCCTTCATCTCCGGGTAATGCTGCTGAAACTCGGGAACCTTGGCGGCGAGGAAGGTCTCGCTGATGGCAATGGTGTCGGTCTTCTTCGCCACCCCCTTGTAGACCGGCATGAAGGATTGCAAGGCCTCGTTGCCTGCCCTGTCTGCGGCGCTGACCGTGGCCTGCTCCACCTTGGCGGCGTCGTGGGGCAGGGCAAAATAGGCGATATGGACGTCGTTGCGGCCGTTACCGACGGGGAAGCCGGGGTGAAAGCGGCCGTTGATGGTGACCCCGCTCCTGCAGCCCTCTTCGGAGAGGCGATAGACCGCTATGCCGGCCCCGCCCGGGGAGATATACTTCTCGCTATGCAGCAGGTTGAGCCGTGGCGGCACGGTATCGACGTTCATGCTCTTCTCGACCACCGTAGTATTGCCCCGCAGCCAGCCGCGCAGCGAGTAGTCACTGACAGTGAGACGCAGCACCATCGGGCCCTCTTCGAGGCCCAGTTTCCTCGTGTCGAAAGTCAAGGTTTCCTTCACTTCCGCTGGCCCGACATGGCCGGTAAGAGCGGCGCGGGGAAAGCTGGTGGCATAGATCTCGTGACTTTTCGTCCCCTGCACGGCAACGATGGAGATGCTGCGCAGCCCGCTCTTGCTATCGCTGATGGCGAAGGAAAATGAGCCGTTGCGGCCGATGCTGTCGACGGCGCCGTCGAGGGTGACGGCCGGGTCTTCCCCTTCGAAAAAGAGCACGGCGACAAACAGCAGGGCGACGAGGACGAGGCAGCCGCCGGTGAGGACGACGGTGCGCAGGAGCTTCCTGGAAAAGGAGGTGGTATTCATGGGCGATGGATGATGTTCGGGGAGTCCCGGTCGGGCCGGGAAGAGCGGTGCTATTTCTGCCAGATGATCTCGTACTTCTCGATGTGCAGGTCTTTGGAAGGGGCGACGATGATTCTCTTGCCGATGTCCTTTTCGACCTTCATGCGTGTCTGTTCCTCCTCATTCTGCAGGAGGTCGGCGAGACGGGGGTGCACCCTCAGGGTGATGGTGCTGCCCTTGTGCTTGCGCGCATGACGGGTGACCTTCCTGAAGATGTCATAGCAGATGGTGCGCCGCGACTTGACCATGCCCTCGCCGGCGCAGTAGTGGCAGGGCTCGCACATCAGCTTGTGGAGGTTCTCGCTGTTGCGCTTGCGGGTCATCTGCACCAGCCCGAACTCCGAAAGTTTGAGAATGTTGATACGGCTCTTGTCCTTCCGCACCGCTTCCTTGAAGGTGGCATAGAGTTCTTCGCGGTGCAGGTCGTTCTCCATGTCTATGAAGTCGATGATGATGATCCCGCCTATATTGCGCAGGCGCAGCTGGTAGGCGATCTCCACCGCCGCTTCCATGTTGGTCTTGAAGATGGTGTCGTTGAGGTCGCTCTTGCCGACGTAGCGCCCGGTGTTGACGTCGATCACCGACAGGGCCTCGGTACTCTCGATGATGATATAGCCGCCAGAGCGCAGCCATACCTTCTTCTCAATGGCGCGGGAGATTTCCACCTCGATGTTGTAGGCCTCGAACAGTGGGGTGCTCTCCTGGTAAAGGGTGATCTTGTCGGCCAGGACCGGGGCGAATGTCTTGACGTGGCTGAGCAGCTTCTCGTAGGCCAGGGGGTTGTCAATGATCAGGGCGTCGACGTCTCTGGTGAAGAAGTCACGGATCGAGCGCAGGGTGATGTCGAGGTCCTCGTGCACCAGGCTCGGCGCCTCCAGGGTCTTAGAGCGGTCGACGATGCTCTCCCAGAGGAGCAGCAGGTATTCCATGTCGGCTTCAAGCTCTTCCGGGCTGGCATGTTCGGCGACGGTGCGCACGATGAAGCCCGACCCCTGAGGGCGCAACTCCTCGATGAGGTTCTTGAGCTCGGCTCTCTTGCTTTCTTCCTCGATCTTCCTGGAAATGCCGATATGGTCGGTGAGGGGGATGAATACCAGGTTGCGGCAGGGCAGGGTGACATGACAGGTGAGACGCGCCCCTTTGGTGCCGATGGGGTCCTTGCTCACCTGCACGAGGATATCCTGACCCTCGTGCAGGACATCTTCGATATGCAGCCCCTGGGCGCGGATATGCGTCTGCGAGCAGTCGCCGATGCATGGGCTCAGCTCAGGAGTTTTCGAGGACACGCAGACGTCGTCGATATAGAGAAAGCCGGTCCTTTCGAGGCCGATATCGACGAAGGCTGCCTGCATTCCCGGCAGCACCCGCACTACTTTGCCCTTGTAAACATTACCCATCAGCCCCTTTTCGGTGGGCCGCTGCATGTGGAACTCGCTGAGATTGCCATCCTCGACCAGGGCGAGGCGCACTTCGTAGCTGGTCGCGTTGATGAGTATTTCCGTAGCCATTCTATAACCGTAAAGGCGAACCCGCCTTCTTCGAAACCTGTGGTTGCAGCTCTTTCAAAGGACGCAGTATACAGTATTGAAAGCTCTTCCTGCCACAGCTAATCAAATTTAATTTTTGGTAGGAAACCAATGACTAACCGCAGATCATTCTTGTACCTGGCAAAAATTCCGTGTCATCGCCTCGAAAAAGGCTGGTGGTCTCTAGAGAGCGGCCTTCACGGGAAAGCACTCGTTTTGCGAGAACCTTCTTGCCGTGGCGAGAATTTTCATGTTGTTCTTTCTCCATTCTTTCGTATATTGGCGGGAAGTTCTCCGTTTCTAAACAACAACTTGCCGCACCGCCTCCACCCGGCCGGGCGCACGCCCGGCGGTTCCGGCGCCGCCACAGCAGGCCTGTGCGGGCGGCGATAACACCCACCAGCAAGGAATCTCGCCATGGTCAACAAAGTCATTCTCATCGGCAATCTCGGCGCCGATCCCAAGGTCAGCTATACCCAGAGCGGCACCGCCGTCGCCACCCTCAGCGTGGCCACCAACCGTCGCGTCAAGGATCGGGACGGAAATTTCCAGGACGAAACCGAGTGGCACCGCGTCATCGTCTGGGACAAGAGCGCCGAGTTCTGCGGCAATTACCTCTCCAAAGGCTCCAAGGTGTATGTCGAGGGGCGGCTGCAGACGAGGAAGTGGAAGGATCAGAGCGGCGCCGACCGCTACACCACCGAGGTCATCGCCGCCACCATCCAGAGCCTGACACCCCGTGGCGGCGACGGCTCCACTGGCGGTGGCTACGAGCAGCCGCCGCTGCCTCCCGAGCCATTCGGTTCCATGGGCGGCGGCACTGGCGAAGACGTGCCTTTCTGATATCTTGTGGTGGCATGCGCCCCGGTCCCCGAGCGGGCCTGGCAGGCTGTGCCATCCATTGTCGTCCCAGCAACGGGCAGGGGGGGCTCCGGCATGCCGGACGCTCCCCCTTTTCTTTTTTTCCCGAGATCTTGCAGGAGGGAGTTCGGCCGGTTGACGCCACAGGGGTCCGTCCCTATTATTGCTTCACGTTGCCGAAAGGATCGATAACCGCCGCCCTCTGCGAGAAAGTGTCATAATGGATTATTACGAACTGTTAGGGGTGAAAAAGGACGCCAGCCCCGCCGATATCAAGAAAGCCTACCGCAAGCTTGCTCTCAAGTACCATCCCGACAAGAACAGGGGGGACAAAGAGGCCGAAGGCAAGTTCAAGGAGATCAACGAGGCCTATGCGGTGCTCTCCGATGCCGAGAAACGCAAGCAGTATGATCTTTACGGTTCTGCCGATTTTCATCGTCGTTTTTCCCAGGAGGACATCTTTCGCGGCTTCGATCTCAACGACGTCTTGCGGCAGTTTGGTTTCGGCACTGGCGGCGGGCAGTCGTTTCGCACCAATATGGGGGGCATGGGGGGTAATGGATTTGCCTCGTTCTTCAACTCCGCTCATGGCGGGGGCTGCGGCGGCGGCTGTCAGAGTGCGCCGGAACGCGGCCAGGACCTCACTTATCAGATAACCGTCTCCCTGGAAGAGGTGCTCAACGGCGCGGAGCGCACCATCACCCTGCGCAAGAACGGCAACGCGCAAAACGTCTCGGTGAAGATTCCCAAGGGCATCGAGGATGGTAAGAAACTGCGCCTTCAGGGCAAGGGAGGGGCCTCGCGCAACGGCGGCCCCCCGGGCGACCTCTATCTCAAAGTGGAGATCGCCGACAACGCCACCTTCACCCGCGAAGGGGACGACCTCATCACCGAGAAGCTCATTTCCTTCAGCGAGGCCTGTTTCGGCACCACCGTCGAAGTGGAGACCCTCGAAGGCAAGAAGTTCAATGTCAAGATCGCCCCGGGAACCGGCCACGATGCGCGCCTGCGCATCAAAGGCCATGGGCTGCCCATGGGACCGTTGGGGGATCGTGGCGACCTCTATGTCAAGATCGCCGTGCGGGTGCCGAAAGAATTGAACGAGGAGCAGCAGGAAGCGGTGCGGGCGCTGGGCGGTTGCGGGCTATAGAGAAGCCAGCGAAGCTGGCGCAGAGAAGTGTCGCGGCCCGGAAACGCCAGTCGTTTCCGGGCCGTTGTCGTTTTGCGCCGCTGGCCCCTGGAAGGTGGGGTGGCCTGATCAGTAGGCGCTGTCGGCGTAGGTCAGCCAGCCCCCAGCGGCGACGAGCTTCTTGTCGAAGGGGTTGAGGGCGAAGGAGCACTGCACCGCCGCCTGTCCCGGGCTGTCTGAGGTGGCGGTGAGGAGGTCGCGTTGCAGGTCGATGGCCACGCTGACATTGCCCTTCATGGCGAAGAGCGCGTCGATCTGCGCCTTGTCGAGTTCCACGGCGAGGATGCCGCAGTTGAACATGTTCTGCCGGAAGATGCGCGCGAAGCTCTCGGCGACGATGACGTTGATGTCGTTGACCTCGAAGACCCACACTGCGTGCTCCCGCGAGGAGCCGCAGCCGAAGTTGGCCCGGGTGATGACCACCCGTGTCTTGGCCAGGGTCTCGGCGGGGGGCGCAAAGGGCTTGCCGTCGAGGAGGAGATCCTCGAGAAGATGCGGCTTGAGCGCCGTCTTGGTGATTTCGGTGAGGTACTTGGCGGGTATGATCTCGTCCGTGTTGATATCGCTTCTGTCCAGGAGAATGGCTGGTCCGCCGAATTGTTTCATTGCTGCCGTTCCTCTTTAGTTGTTGATGTCGCGGGGGTCGGTGATGACGCCGGTAACCGCCGTCGCCGCCGCGGAAAAGGGACTCATCAGGTGGACCATGCCGCCCTTGCCCATCCGGCCGTTGAAGTTGCGGTTGGTGGTCGAGGCGCACACCTCGCCAGGGGCCAGAACGCCGCAACTCATGCCGAGACAGGCCCCGCAGGTCGGGTTGAGCACGCAGAACCCGGCGGCGAGAAAGGTCGCGATGATGCCCTCTTCCAGGGCCATGCGGTAGATGAGCGGTGTCGCCGGGGTGACGATGCCGCGCACGCCCGGGGCAAGCCGCCTTCCTTGCAGGATCGTGGCGGCATCGCGCAGGTCTTCGATGCGGCCGTTGGTGCAGGAGCCGATATAGACCTGGTCCACCGGGGTGCCGGCAAGCTCGCCGATATTCTTGACCTGGTCGGGCTTGTAGGCGAAGGTGCACTGCGGCGCCAGCTCGCTGACATCGACGTCGAGGGTCCTGTCGTAAACCGCGTCGGGGTCGGAATGCCAGCGGCGGTAGTCCTCGACCGCCGCATCCAGCGAGGGGTAGTCGGCGGAAATGAAGGGCCACAGGTAGAGGGCGGTGGTGCGGTCGGGCATGCACACGCCGCAGGTGGCCCCGGCCTCGACCGCCATGTTGCACAGGGTCATGCGTCCCGCCATGGAGAGGGAATCGACCACCGGCCCGACGAACTCGAGGATCTTGTCGGTGGCGCCGTTGACCGAGATCTTGCCGATGATCGCCAGGATGATGTCCTTGGCGGTCACCCGCGGCTGCAGGGCGCCGGTGATGTTGACGCGGATGGTCTTCGGCACGCGAAAGGAACAGACCCCCTTGTAGATGCCAACCTCGAGGTCGGTAGTGCCGACGCCGGCGGCGAAGGCCCCGAACGCGCCGTGGGTGCAGGTATGCGAGTCGCCCATGATGACCGTGTAGCCCGGCCGCACGAAGCCCTTTTCCGGGAAGAGGGCGTGGCAGACGCCATTGTCGCCGATATCGAAGAAGTCCTTGATGTCGTGGCGCCGCGCCCAGTCGCGCATGATCTTGCCCTGCATCGCCGTCTTCGAGTCCTTGGCCGGGGTGACGTGGTCGATGACCGCCTTGATCTTGGTGGTGTCGAAGACCTTGTCCATGCCCTTCTCCATCAGGTCCATGATGGCGATGGGGGTGGTGATCTCGTGGCACATGACCACGTCGAGGTCGAGGATCATGTTGTCTTCGGTGGGCTGGTCGCGCAGGTGCGCGGCGAAGATTTTCTCAGTGAGGGTCTTTCCCATGGCGTTTGCTCCGAGAAAAGGGGAAGAGGCGTCGGCCGCCGCTGGTCGACGTCAGGGCGTGAAAAATCGACATGGTACAAAAAAAAGAGTATCCTGGCGAGAATAATATCCACCATGCCCGGCACAGCGCCTGGGGGAACCTGCCTGGCCGGCGGGATTGCCGCTGGTCTGGCGAAAACGAACAGTGAAGGGAGGGAGAATGAGAGGAATTGGGCAACTGCTGATCTGGCTGTGGTGTCTTACGGCAACTTCGTCCTGGGCTGCGCATGGCATTTCCCTCGACGGCCAGGTCAAGTATCCTCCGGGCTTCGCAGGGTTCGACTATACCTCGCCCCAGGCGGTCAAAGGCGGCACGCTGGTGCTCCACGACATCGGCAGTTTCGATAAACTCAATCCCTTCACCCTGAAGGGAGAGGCGCCGCTTGGCCTCGAAGCCCTGGTGTTCGAGCCGCTGGCGGTGGCCTCTCTCGACGAGCCCTTCTCCCAGTACGGCCTGCTCGCCTCGGACATCGAAGTCGCCGCCGACCGGAAGTCGGTGACCTTCACCCTCGATCCGCGGGCGCGCTTTTCCAGCGGCGACCAGGTCCGTGCCGAGGACGTCGTCTATACCCTTGAGACGTTGAAGAGCGGCAAGGCTCACCCCTTCATGAACTCCTACTATCAGGATATCGAGCGGGCCGAGGCTCTCGCCCCCGACAAGGTGCGTTTCCATTTCGCACGGGTCAACCGCGAATTGCACATGATCGCCGGGCAGATACGCATCATGTCGAAAAAGTTTTATGAGAAACATGGTTTTGCCGCGGAATCCGGCAAGGATCTCGTGCCGCCGCTGGCCTCCGGGCCCTATGTCATAGACAAGGTCGATCTCGGCCGGACCATCACCTACAAGCGCAACCCCGACTACTGGGCAATCGACCACCCCACCCGGCGCGGCATGTACAACTACGACGAGATCGTCGTCAAGTACTACAAGGACCAGACGGTGGCCCTCGAGGCCTTCAAGGCCGGGGAGTTCGACTTCATCTCCGTCAATATCGCCAAGCAGTGGGCCAGGGACATGGAGGGCAAGCGCTTCAGCGACGGCACCGTCAGAAAGAAGACCTTTCCCCATGGCAACAATGCCGGCATTCAGGGCTTCGTCATGAACACGCGGCGACCTCTCTTCGCCGACCGCAAGGTTCGTCAGGCCCTGGGACTGGCGCTAGACTTCGAATGGACTAACAAATCCCTCTTTCACCAGCAGTATACGAGGAGCACCTCCTTTTTCAGCAACTCCCCCCTGGCGGCGAGGGGCCTCCCCGAGGGACGTGAGCTGAGCCTTCTCGAGCCCTTCCGCGACACTTTGCCCGGCGAGGTGTTCACCACGCCGCTCAGTCCCCCGTCGACCGAAGGGGACGGCCTGCGCCGCAATCTCCTCGCCGCCAGGAATCTGCTCACCGAAGCTGGCTGGCGGGTGGTCGACGGCCGGCTGGTGGACGGTCGCGGCGAGCCCTTCGTCTTCGATATTCTCCTCGTCTCTCCGGCCTTCGAACGGGTCATGGCCGCCTATGTCAAGAATCTCGAGAAGCTTGGCATCCGCGCCGAGTATCGCGTTGTCGACATGGCCCTGTACAGCGAGCGGGTCAAGAACTTCGATTTCGACATGATCGTCTCCACCTTCGGCCAGTCCCAGTCACCAGGCAACGAGCAGCGCAATTACTGGCACTCGGCCGCCGCTTCCCAGCCAGGCTCGCAGAACTACGCCGGGGTTGCTTCGACGGCGGTGGACGCCCTGGTCGAAAAAATCATCTACGCTACGACCCGCGAGGAGCTGACCGCCGCCTGCCGCGCCCTCGACCGGGTGCTGTGGTATGGTTATTATCTCGTCCCCAACTGGTACCTGCCCGTGCATCGCATCGGCTATCACGATAAATTCCTCGCCCCCGAGACCTTGCCGGTCTATTACGACCCCTTCCAACTGCTCATGACCTGGTGGTTGAAGCCCTGAACATGCCAGTGGGGTTCATTTTGCCATGATGGTGGGCGCAGAGCGCGGGACAACAAACGAAAATTTTGATGAAGTCCATCATTTTTCTTGACTGCCAGCGCCCCTTCCTGATACCCCAATATCAGGCACGGTCGCTCGCCGCGGGGAAAACAGATCGTTTCTTCGCGATGTTACCGGGGCGCGAAGAGGGGTGGGCAAGGGTCCACTTGCGAAACGGCGGGTGAAGGGTTATCAAATGGGGCCATGGCATGGCACGCCTGTTCGACAATGGCAAGCGGTGGTCTGCCAGGACGCGGCGGGTACGGAAAACGGACCTTGCCGCCGGGAGAGGTCAATCATGCCCCAGCCCCGATCTTTGGGGAGGCTTGCGGTATGTCTGAGCGCGTCAAGGGAAAAGTCAAGTGGTTCAATGCCAGCAAGGGCTATGGTTTTTTAGAGCGGGGAGACGGACAGTCGGATATCTTCGTGCATTACAGCGCCATCCAGGGCGAGGGGTTCCGCAGCCTTGAAGAGGGGCAGGCGGTGGAGTTCAGTATCGCCAAGACCGACAAAGGTCTGCAGGCGGAAAATGTCGTCAAATTGACGTGACCGGCCTCCGGGCCGTCGGCAATCGGCCCCGTGTCGGGAGTGGCGGTGGACGCCTTCCGGACCGGGGCTTTTCTTTTGTTTTTATGTTGCCGCCACAGGTAAGTGAGCACCGTATACCGAGATTATGACCGAGCGTACTGACCAGACGATCATTCTGCTCCATGATGTGAACGAGACCGAGGCCTTGGGGAGGCTTCTCGGCGGGGTGGCGGAGGCCGGCGACGTCCTCTGCCTGGACGGCGATCTCGGGGCGGGCAAGACGACCCTCACCCAGGCCATCGCCCGCGGCCTCGAGGTGCCCGCGGCCTGCTATGTCACCAGCCCCTCCTTTGCGGTGTTTCAGGAATATCCCGGCCGCTTGCCCCTCTACCATATGGACTTCTATCGGCTGCGTGGCGAGGACGATGTCCTCGACCTCGGTCTGGAGGAGTATCTCTACGGCTCCGGGTTGACGGTCATCGAGTGGTCGCAGCGTGCACCTGGCATCCTCCCCGAGGAGCGCCTCACTTTGCAGATCGATGGTTGTGGCGAGGCGGAGCGGCGGGTGGTGGTCGGTGGCGGGGGGAGCTTTCTTGCCAGAATTCTTCCTTTGTTGCGAGGGTTCAAACGTACCACCCCATAACAGCGAGATCCGCCAGAGGCGTGTTCACCGACCGATGGTCATCGCACGGCGGTGTCTGACCCCTGCTCAAGTGGAACGTCCCCGAGTGTATGCTTGACCCGGAATTTGACCGAGGTCTGGAATTTGACGGCCTCCCCCCCCATCCGCCTGGCGGGGACTGAAAAATGGTCCCCTGCACACAAATGTTGGGTTGCTCCAGCACGGCTTCTCCCGTCCGAGCGTCTTCTAGAGGCTTTCCCCCCTGCCGAGCAGGGCCGCGGCGGCGGCCTCCGCCTGCTGCAGCAGCTCCGGGCGGAGCAGTGCCGCGTCGGGGGTGTTCAGGCCGCATCCGCGGATCAGGGTGGTTTCCGAAAA
>JANJUM010000053.1 GCA_024710585.1 Desulforhopalus sp. | reverse complement strand
CTACAGCGACGAGGCGGTGCAGTCCCTGCCCCCCGGCCTGCGCCTGGTGGAAGATGCCGCCGAGGCGGACATCATCGTCTCCACCAGGGACACCTTCCCCGCCACCGCCTGGGTCTTTCGCCCGCGCACCCTGGTGGTCGGTGTCGGCTGCAACCGCAACACCCCGGCGGCGGAGCTCGAGGAGGCCCTGACCGAGCTGCTCGGCGAGGCGAAGCTCAGCCGGGCCAGCATCCGCAACCTCGCCTCCGTCGACAGAAAGAGCGACGAGGCCGGGCTGCTGCAGTTCGCCGCCGCCAACGGCTGGCCCCTGCAGTTTTATTCCAGCGCCCAGCTCAACAGCCAGCGCCATGTCACCCCTTCCCCGGCGGCGCAGAAGGCGCTTGGCGCCATCGCCGTCGCCGAACCGGCGGCCCTGCTTGGCGCCGCCACCACCATACTGGAGATTGGAAAGAAAAAATGGACCAACGTCACCATGGCCCTGGCACGGGCACCCTTTACGTTGTCGGAACCGGACCGGGAGCCCCCGATCACATGACCCCCGCCGCCGGCGCGGCCCTGCGCGCGGCGGAGATCATCGTCGGCTACAAGACCTACCTCGATCTCATCCCAGAATTTCTCACCGGCAAGGAGGTGGTTTCCTCGGAGATGATGAAGGAGGTGGAGCGCTGCCGCCAGGCCCTCGCCCTCGCCGAAGACGGCAGGACGGTAGCCCTGGTGTCCGGCGGCGACCCGGGCATCTACGCCATGGCCGGCCTCGTCTACGAGCTTGCCCGCGAGCAGGACTGCCGCTCGCGTATCGTCATCGTCCCCGGCCTGGCGGCAGTCAACAGCTGCGCCGCCCGCCTCGGGGCTCCGCTGATGCACGACTTCGCCACCGTCAGCCTCTCCGACCTGCTCACCCCCTGGGAGCTCATCGAGCGCCGCCTGACTGCCGCCGCCATGGCCGACTTCGTCACCGCCATCTACAACCCCAAGTCCAAGAAACGCACCGACCAGATTGCCCGCGCTCGGGAGATCTTCCTCGCCCACCGCTCACCGCAGACGCCGGTGGGCATCGTCACCGCCGCCACCAGGGAGGCCGAGCGGGTGGAGATCTGCGACCTCGAGACCATGCTCGAGCGCGACATCACCATGCAGTCGACGGTGATCATCGGCAACAGCCAGACCTATGTGTGGAATGGGGTGATGGTAACGCCGCGCGGCTATGCCGGCAAATACCGGCTCTAGCCGCCGGCGGCGGGGCTAATCGCCCAGGCAGGTGCCGACCTGGCGGGCGGCGAGCACCCAGGGGTGATCCTTGGGCACGAGGTTCTTGCGGCCGACCACCTCGGAGAGCGGCACGGCGCGGGTGGAATCGCGATCGGCGGCGATCATCACCCCGCCGATGCCCCTGGCGATGCAGTCGACGCAGGCGCTGCCGAGACGGGTGGCGAGCAGGCGGTCGGCGGCCGAGGGGGTGCCGCCGCGCTGGTAGTGGCCGAGGATGGTGACCCGCGACTCGAGGCCGGTCAGCTCCTCCAGTTCCTGGGAGAGACGGAAGGTGTGGTTGCTGCGGTGGGTGGAAAACTCCATCAGGTCTTCCTCGATCCTCTTCAGGGTCTTCGCGTCGCCCTTTTCCTTGGCCTGGGCCTTGGCCGCCTTGAGCTCGACGTAACGCTTATGGCCGGAGCGGCACAGGGCCCCCTCGGCGACGGCGACGATGCTGAAGTTGGTGCCGCGCTGCTTGCGCTTGCGGATGGCGGCGGCCACCGTCTCGAGGTCGTAGGGGATTTCGGGAATGAGGATGACGTCGGCGCCGCCCGCCATGCCCGCGCCCAAAGCCAGCCAGCCGGCATTATGGCCCATGATCTCGACGACGATGATGCGGTGGTGGCTGTGGGCGGTGGAGTGCAGTCGGTCGATGGCCTCGGCGGCGATCTCCATGGCGGTGCTGAAGCCGAAGGTGACGTCGGTCAGGGCGACATCGTTGTCGATGGTCTTGGGCAGGGTGAGGATGTTGAGCCCTTTCTGCAGGAGGCGGTAGGCGTTTTTTTGCGTGCCGCCGCCACCGATGCACACCAGGGCGTCGAGGTTGAGCTGGCGGTAGTTGTCACAGATCACTTGCGTCATGTCCATGATCTCGCTGCCCACCAGCATCTTATGGGGTTTGTCGCGGCTGGTGCCGAGGATGGTGCCGCCACGGGTGAGGATCGAGCTCAGCGTTTCGAGCTCGAGGCGCACGGTGCGGTTTTCCATGAGGCCGCGGAAGCCGTCACGGAAACCGACCACGTGCATCCCCTGGGAAAGCGCCGACTTGCCGATGGCGCGAATGGCCGCGTTCAACCCGGGGCTGTCGCCCCCCGCCGTCAGAATTCCGATATGTTTGCTCATTTTTCCTCGTCTTCGGCTTAAGTTGAGAGCTTGTCCCCCACCTCTTCGGCAAATGCGCCGCTATTATGCCCGTTCTGCGGCCTTCCTTCAATGCTTTCCTTGCCCCCGACGGCAAGGAATCATCCCGCCACGCCTCCTCGACCCCCACGCCGCCGCGCCCCTCGCGGCAATCCTGGGGTGAGAAAAATCGTCGAAACAGCGCATGACCGCCACAGTGAAAACAAGGTGACGGCCACTGCGATATCCCGCTGCCTCCGCTGCCGATCCCCTCAGTGGCCACAGCCGCAGGAAGGGCCGTGGCTGTGCAGATGCTTCTCGGTCGAAGCGGCAGTCTCACCCTTGCCCGCCGTGGGGAAAGAGCTGAAGAAGGTGGTCTGCGGCGGCCGTTTTTGCATTTTTTTCATTTTTTTCGCTAGCGAACGGCCCAGAGGCTGCACTGACAAGACCAGCAGGAGCAGTGCCGCAACCAGCTTGACCGCCCCAGGGAGCAGCTCGGCGGCCTCGCCGAGGGTGGCCTGGGCGGAGATGCCCAGGAAGGCGTAGATGCCGTCCACTGCCAGGCCAAAGGATACGGCACAGGCCGACAGGGTGGCGAGGTAGACGACCAGGCTGCGCCGGCCGAGGATGCCGTTGAGCACGAAGAGCGAGGCGATGCTGGTGGCCGGGCCGACGAGGAGAAAGACCAGGGCCGCGCCGGGGCTGACCCCCTTGAGAATCAAGGCCGCCGCCACCGGGGTCGAGGCGGTGGCGCAGATATAGAGGGGGATGCCAACCACCAGCATGATCATCATCGAGCCGAGGCCGCCGCCGAGAACGCTGGAGATGAGGTCGTCGGGGACGAGGGCGGTGATGACTGCGGCGAAGAAGAGACCGACGAAGAACCAGCCGACAATGTCGCCCCACACCTCGCGGTAGGCGAAGCGCAGGCCGGCGACGATCTTCTCCATCCAGGTGTGGTGGCGGCGATGGACCTCGTCGGGGCACTCGACGCCGTCGCAGCAGTTGTCCACCGGGCAGCTGCGATCAACACTCACCACCCGCTGTTCCTTTTCCCAGAAGAAGATATTCTCGACGAAGCCGACCGTCATGGCGCTGACCATGGCCGCCACCGGGCGGACCACGGTGAGCAGTGGGTCGAGCAGGGCGTAACTGACGGCGATGGAATCAACCCCCGACTCCGGCGTGGAGATGAGAAAGGCGCTGGTGGCGCCGCGGTTGGCCCCCTGTTTCCTGAGCGATGCTGCCGCCGGCAGCACGCCACACGATCAGAGCGGCAGCGGCACCCCGAGCGCCGCCGCCTTGACCACCGACGAGAAGCGGCCGCGGCCCAGCTGGTTGAGCACCGTGTTGGCATTGAGGGCCACCTTGAGCAGGCCGGCGATGGCGATGCCGAGAAGCACGTAGAACGCGCTGTCATTGAGGATGTGCCACCAGGCCTCGGCCACCCCCCGTAAAATTTCCCACATTATCGCTCACCTCATGTTCAGGGCAGGGCCGCTTCGCCCGCCTCGGCGGCGGCGCCGCACAGCTCCGCAGCCAGGGCGAAGAGCTGCCCCAGGTTGTCCGGCACCAGCCGGTAATAGAGAACCACCCCGTCGCGGCGGTTGGCCACCAGGCCAAGGGTGCGCAGCAGCCGCAGCTGGTGGCTGACAGCCGACTCGGAGACGCCGAGCAGGGCGGCCAGGTCGCAGACGCACATCTCCTGATGGAGCAGGGCATGCAGGATGCGCAACCGTCCCGGGTCGGCGCAGGCCTTGAAAAAATTGCCCATGACCTGGGCCGCGGCCGGGTCAAGGGCCAGCCGCCTGGCCAGGGCCACCTTGTCTTCGTGGACGATGCGACACGTGCAGCGGTCGTTGTTCATAAGGCCCCCAGGGGATGTTTTAATATATGATCATATATTCATATAGTAGCCTCCGGCCGGTAAAAGTCAAGAAAGCTGATGCAATTTTCCCGCGGTGGACGCATAGTGCGAGCAACCCCAGCCACGCCACCGCCATCGAGGAGTTTCCATGAACGACGCCCGGCCACACCCCGGCACGCTCTATATCGTCCCCACGCCCATCGGCAATCTCGAAGACATCACCCTGCGGGCCTTGCGCGTCCTCAAGGAGGTTCACCTCATCGCCGCCGAGGATACCCGCCACAGCAGAAATCTGCTCAACCACTTCGGTATCGCCACGCCGCTGATCAGCTACTACCGGGAGAAGGAGGCCGAGCGCGGCGAGGAACTCCTCGCCCGCCTCGCCGAGGGGGAAAACATCGCCCTGATCAGCGACGCCGGCACCCCGGGAATCTCCGACCCGGGGGCGGTGGTGGTCAGGGAGGCGCGACGCCGCGGCCTGCCGGTGGTCCCCCTGCCGGGGGCCTGCGCCGCCACCACCGCCATGAGCGCTGCCGGCATCGCCGACGACGGCTTCCTCTTTATCGGCTTTCTGCCCGCCAAAGGCAACCGCCGCCGCCAGAAGCTCGCCACCCTCGTCAACAGCCCCTTCCCCCTGGTGTTCTACGAGGCGCCGCACCGCCTCGAAGATTTTCTCGCCGATCTCCTCGCAGTGCTCGGCGACCGGCATGCCCTCTGGGCGCGGGAGCTGACCAAGACCTTCGAAGAACTCCACGAGGACAGCCTCTCCGGCCTTCTCGACAAAAGCCGCCTGGGCAAAAATCGCGGAGAGTTCGTCATCGTCGTCCACCCCGGCGGCGAGGAAGAGGTCAAGCCGGAGACCGTGGAGGAGCTGATTGTCTGGTACCGCGACAACTCCGAGCTGTCCTTGAAGGACGTCAGCCGCAAGCTCGCCGCCGACCTCGGCCTGTCGCGCTCCCAGGTTTACCAGAAGGCCCTGCAGCTCTGGCGCTGAGCCGGGCGAAGAGCCAGGAAGACAGGCCCAGGGGTGGCGCCGCTCTTGCCATAGGTCTCGCGCCCGGCTATAAAAGCTGCACGGCCGCAGAAAACGCCCTGCCCCGGCCCCGTTTCAAGATGCCCCGTGCCACGGGGAAGGCATCATCCGCTTTGCCTCCCGCTGTGGCATGCGTGAACCGTCCGGATAGCATCTCGCCAAGGTCCGGCCGACACTCCACCCACAGCCTACCGAACCAACCATGAGAACCTGCATCGCCCCTCCGGGAATATTTCGTTACGGCATCCACAAGCCCTCGTACTCCGTCGCCAACCTGCGCCGCGACACCCGCCTGGCCGAACTCGGCCGCGGCCCCGACGGCACGCCGCTCGACAACCGCCGCAATTTCCCAGAGGGCGAGGTGAAGGTGGACGGCGCCGACTGGATCTTCGAAATCCCCAATCCCTTGCCCTTCAAGGGCTGCACCTATATCGACAAGGAGTGGGCCGACGCCAGCGCCGCCGACCTGTCGCGCATCCGCCTGCCGCAGCCACCTGAGGTCTCCCTCTCCGCCCTCCTGCGCGAAAGGGGGGGCGATGCCGAACTGCTCGCCGCCCTGCCGCGTCCCCTGCTGCTCGCCTTGGCCACCACCTCCACCGATCCCGACGACCTCGTCATCCTGGCGCAGCGCAGCTGCCGTCTGCTCTTGTGCGACGGCCGCCCGGTTGGCCTGCAGTATGACCTGGTCGGGGAACGCGGTCCGCGGCCGGCCATAAGCGATCACGCCCTCTACGAGGCGGTGGCCAACAACCCTCACCTTCCCGACGACTACAAGATCGCCATGGTGCTGCGCCCCGGCGCCCAGGGCGGCAGCGAGATCGTCGGCGAGTGGCAGAAGCCGGGAGGCAGTCACGTCTACGAATACCTGCGGCGCAACTCCTATATTGCCGGCGGCCACTACGCCGCCAACATGGCCGAGGACGCGGTGCGCTACCGCATCAACGCCCTTTCCGGCGACGACATGCGCGGCCTGCGCCATCTCTACTACCAGCGCAGCTATGTGCGCCTTGCCGCGCAGCTCGGCCTGCCGCTGCCGCCGACGGGAGCCATTTTGAATGAAGAAGGCCTCGAACAGCTGCGCCTGGCGCTCGTTGCCGCCCAGGCTCCCGCCGCCGGCCAGGCGACGCTGTGGGGATGGAATTTCGGCTTCGACTACGCCCCCTCAGGCTACCGGCTGCACGCCTCGCACCAGCAGGTGCACCAGCAGTACGCCATGGTTCCGGCGACGGTGCCCTGCTACCACGGGGGATGCGAGGAGATCCAGGGGATGCTTGCCGCCTTTGCCAGCGGCGACATGGTGGCCGAGGTCATTGCCGATTACCGGAAAACCTGCGGCGGCGACTTTTTCGCCGACTATCGCCGCGCCATCGCCGGCAACAGCCGCCTCGACGGTCGCCGCGATCTGCCGGCCGATCTGGTGGTATGGAAGGACGAGCGGGTCATGCTCTTCGTGCCCAAGGCACAGACCTCGCAGTGGGAATTGCAGCTGATGACCCTGCCCGACGGGGAGGGCCGTGTCGCCGGCAATATCGTCGAGTGCGACAGCGCCCGGCGCCGCTCGCTCGACTTCGCTCTGTTGACCGCGCAACGGGTGCTGGCCGGGCTCGGCGCTGCCATGGTCACCTCCATCGAATACGGCAAGCGCCTCGGCGGTGACAACGGCCAGCCACTGCTCTACGCCCTGCTGCCGCGGCTGCCCGAGTCCCCCGGCGCCTTCAGCGAGATGCAGCTGCGCTACATCAACGGCCACTACCCGGAGGACTTCGCCACCGCCTGCCGTGCCCGGCTGCCGGAGAAGGGAGCTTACTCCTTCTGAACGATGGTGGCGCTGAGGCGCGCCCGGCGAATGACCTTCTGCAGGCCGAGACGGCTGCGCAGGTTGACGATGAGCGGCCCTGAGATATTGGCGTTCAAGCCGCGGAAAGGCTTGCCCTCGTCGTCCTTCTTGCTGAGCATCATGAACACGCCGATTTCCTCAGGGCCCCTGGCGTCGATGAGCGCGCGCTCCTCGTCGGTGAGCTCGAAATCGTAGCTGAGGCCGTACTCGCCGGGGTCGACGATGGTGAAGGTGACCTGTGGCGTAAGCGTCGATTCCATCCAGTAGACGTTGAGGTCATTTTCTTCCTTGTGATAGACCAGGAAGGTGGTGTACTTTTCGAACCCTGGAATTCCCTGGGGAAAGGTCAGGACTTTCTCCGTATCGATCTTCGGGGTTTCGGCGACTGCTCCGTCTTTGGCCATGCGGTTCTCCTTGACCGTCTGAGGGTTATGTGGCCGGGCGATTCGCCCGCGGCGGCCGACCCGCCGCAAACACTGGCGAAACGGCCGGACCGCTTTCAGCATAGCAACATTTCCCCGCCATTTTCAAGGAGTTCTTCCGGCTAGAGGCCGCGCTCCGGCAGAAGGCGGACGTTTTTCGGCGCGCCCGACGGCCGCCATCGGCCACTGCCCCCGACAGCGGGGCGGGGCAATCATTCCCCCGACCCTTTTCCGGTCGGGCCACGAGCGACCCGGGAACCGGGACGCAACACCACCACGGAACGGACACGATCATGAACGACAACGGTTTCTTCGGCCAATGGGGCGGGGCCTACATCCCCGAAATCCTCCATCAGACCTTCACCGAGCTGACCGCCGCCCTGCGGCAAGCCCAGGCCGACCCAAGCTTCTGGCAGGAGTTCCTGCAGCTCATGTCCAGCTATTCCTGCCGCCCGACGCCGCTCACCCACGCCGCCAACCTGAGCCGGCACTTCGGCGGGGCGCAGATCTACATCAAGCGCGAGGACCTCAACCACACCGGGGCCCACAAGGCCAACAACGTCATGGGCCAGGGGCTCCTCGTGCGGCGCATGGGCAAGAAACGGGTCATCGCCGAGACCGGGGCCGGCCAGCACGGCATGGCCACCGCCACCATGGCCGCCAAGTTCGGCCTCAAGTGCACCATCTACATGGGCGAGGTCGACGTGCAGCGGCAGCGCCCCAACGTCTTCTGGATGGAGAAGATGGGCGCCACCGTGGTCTCCGTCAAGGACGGCTCGCGCACCCTCAAGGACGCCATCAACGAGGCCTTCCGCGATTGGGTGACCAACGTCGACGACACCCACTACGTCTTCGGCACCGCCTGCGGCCCGGCGCCCTTCCCGGAAATGGTCGCCTGGTTCCAGTCCATCGTCGGCACCGAGGCGCGCCGGCAGATCCTCGCCAGCCATGGCCGGCTGCCGGCGCGGGTCTATGCCTGCGTCGGCGGCGGCTCCAACGCCATGGGCATCTTCCAGGGCTTTCTCGACGACCCCGAGGTGCAGCTGGTGGGGGTCGAGGCAGGCGGCCGCGGCCTCGACACTGGCCTGCACGCCTGTCGCCTCTGCGGCCGCGACGCCAGCCCCGGGGTGGCCCAGGGCTATCGCAGCATGTTCCTCCAGGACGAGGACGGGCAGATGCGCGAGACCCACTCGGTGGCCGCCGGCCTCGACTACGTCGGCGTCAGCCCGATCCTCGCCGACCTCGCCGACCGTCGCCGCGTGCGCTTTACCGCCGCCACCGACAGCGAGGTCATGGAGGCCCTCGACCTGACCATGCGCATGGAGGGCATCATCCCTGCCCTCGAGTCGGCCCACGCCTTCGTCCAGGCCTTCAAGGAGGCGGCGGAGATGCGGCCCGACGAGGCCATCGTCATCAACCAGTCGGGCCGCGGCGACAAGGACATCTTCACTATCGCCCACGCCTTCGACGACCCGTCATGGAAGGAGTTCATCGTCGAGCGCGCCAGGCAGTACCAGCGATAAGCCATCCACCCCCATCCTCATGCGGTGTACCCATATGTCACTTGAAACCGAACTGCGCAGCCGCCTTGCCGGCAAAAATGTCCTGCTGATGACCCATATCGTCCTCGGCTACCCCTCCTTCGCCATCAACCGCGAGGTGATCGCCGGCATGGTCGCCGGCGGCGTCGACTGCATCGAGATGCAGATCCCCTTCTCCGAGCCCATGGCCGACGGCCCGGTCATTCTCAAAGCCAACCAGGAGAGCATCGCCGCCGGCACCAAAGTCGCCGACTGCATGGCCTTCGCCGCGGAGATGACCCGTCAGCACCCCATCCCTTTCCTCTTCATGACCTACTACAACATCATCTTCAAGTACGGCGAGGAGCGCTTCTTCGCCGACTGCGCCGCGGCAGGCATCAAGGGACTCATCGTCCCCGACCTGCCGCCGGAGATGGGCGGCGACTACTATCGTCTCGCCAGGGAAACCGGGGTGGCAGCGGTACCGATCTTCGCCCCGACCAGCACCGAGGGGCGCATGGCCGAGCTCCACCGCGTCGCCGACGGTTTCATCTACTGTGTCGCCCGCCGCGGCGTCACCGGCAAGCAGTCGAGCTTCGACGAAGACTTCGACCGCTACCTCGCCCGCTGCCGGGCAGCCACCAGCCTGCCACTGGCAGTGGGCTTCGGTATCCGCAGCCGCGAGGATATCGCCGCCATCTCCGGCAAGGCCGACATGGCGGTAATCGGCTCGGAGACCATCCGCCTCGTCGACAGCGAGGGCCCAGCCGCGGTAGCCCCCTTCATCGCCGGGCTGCGCTGACATGGGCGGGGCAGCGATGAGCGACGGTCTCCCGGCACAAGACGAGCTCGACACCGCCACGGTGCTGTGGAACCTGGCTGATCTCTACGCCGGTGCGGACGACGGGCGCCTTGCCGACGACGTCGCCTGGTGCCGCACGGAAGCCCCTGCCCTGCGGCGGGACTTCTCCAACAAAGTGGCCGACCTCGACGCCCCCGCGCTCGCCCTGCTGGTGGCACGGCTCGAGACCCTCGACTGCACCCTGGCGAAACTTGGCGCCTATGCCTTTCTCCTCTTCGCCACCCAGCTCGACAACGCCGCCGCCTCGG
This sequence comes from Desulforhopalus sp., assembly GCA_024710585.1. Lineage (GTDB taxonomy): Bacteria > Desulfobacterota > Desulfobulbia > Desulfobulbales > Desulfocapsaceae > Desulforhopalus_A. The sequence goes on along the minus strand of JANJUM010000053.1, from coordinate 27,809 downwards.
CGCTGGACCAGGGCATGCACGAGCTGGGCGCCAGCTGCGCGGCGGAGACGGTCTTCTTTGCGCTTGAGTTCAGCCGCCTCGACGAAGAGCGGGCGCAAGGCCTCCTCGAACATCCGGCGCTGGCCGGCTATCGCCACTATCTCCAGCAACTGCGCCTCTACAGCCCCCATCTCCTCTCGCTGGCCGAAGAGCGGCTGCTCGCCGAGCGCGAGGCGGTGGGCCGCAACAGCTGGACCTCGCTCTTCGACAAGGTCCTCGGCCATACCACCTTCGGCCCCAGGCAACGCAGCGAGGAGGAAGTGCTCGCCGACCTGCACCACCCGCAACGGCGGGTGCGCCGCCAGGCGGCGCGGGACATGACCGCCGGGCTGCGCGGCCAGAGCCACATCCTCACCCATATATATAATACCCTGGCGGCGGAGAAGATGATCACCGACCGCCAGCGCCGCCACCGGAGCTGGCTCGAGGCCATGAACCTCGACAACCAGCTGCGCGAGGAGACCGTGGCCACCCTGGTTGGGGCGGTGACCAGCCGCTACGATCTGGTGCAGCGCTACTACCGGGTCAAGCGGCGGCTGCTCGGCCTGAAACGGCTGGAGCACTACGACCGCTATGCCCCGCTGCCCTCCTTGCCGACGGCGAAGATTTCCTGGCAGGAGTGCCGCCGCATCGTCCTCGACGCGTTCGCCCCCTTCTCGACGGAGATGGCCGAGATCGCCGACGGCTTCTTCATGAAGGGCTGGATCCACGCCCCGCTGCTGCCGCACAAGCGCGGCGGGGCCTTCGCCCATCCCACCGTGCCCGACGTCCACCCTTACCTGATGGTCAACTACACCGGCAACGTCAACGATGTCTCTACCGTCGCCCACGAGCTCGGCCACGGCATCCATCAGGTGCTTGCCGCCCGCCAGGGTCACTACAACAGCGAGACGCCGACGCCGCTCGCCGAGACCGCCTCGGTCTTCGCCGAGCTGCTCGTCTTCGAGCGCCAGCTGGCGCTGCTTGGCGACGCGGGAGAACGCCGCGCCCTCATCTGCCACAAGATCGAGTCCATCTTCGCCACCGTCTTTCGGCAGACGGCGATGAACGAGTTCGAGGGCATGATGCACCAGGGCCGACGCGACAGGGGGGAGCTGAGCTGCGAGGAACTCAGCGGGTACTGGCTCGCCAGCCAAAGGCGCATGTTCGGCGACGCCGTCCACCTCGACGACGACTACGGGTTGTGGTGGTCCTATATCCCCCACTTCCTCGAGAGCCCGGGCTACGTCTACTCCTATGCCTTCGGCGAGCTGCTGGTGCTCGCCCTCTATCGCCTCTATCAGGCAGAAGGCCGGCCCTTCGTCGCCAGATACCTCGACCTGCTCGCCTCCGGCGGCTCGCGCTCGCCCTACGAGCTGCTGCAGGTTTTCGGCATCGACCTCGACGACGAACGCTTCTGGCGGGGCGGCCTCGCGGTGATCGAGGAGATGGTGGCGCGGGTCGAATAGCGGCTCGACACAGGGAAGTCGGGCTTTTCAGAGTCCAATGCCCGCGAAAATCGTCAACCGCGGGAGACGGGCCGAGCCATGACGCTCACGCCGGGCTCAGGAGTCGCGGTGGCGCCGCCAGTGGGGGTGGGTGATCTTGAGCTTTTTGATCTTGTAGTTGAGGGCGCGCGGGCTGATGCCCAGCCGCCGCGCCGCTTGCTTCTGCACCCAGAGGTTTTCCTCCAGGGTGCGCAGGATGAGTTCTTTTTCCCGCTCCGCCAGGGAATCGGGACCCCCGCCCTCCGCCGCCTCCGGCTGCGCCGTGTCCGAAATCGCTTCACGCGGGGGCTGCCCTGCCGCCTCTTGCGGAAGGGCGAGGTTGCCGGCGTGGACGAGGATATCGTCCTCGAGGATGACCGCCCGCTCGATGGTGTTGGCCAGCTGGCGAATATTGCCCGGCCAGTGGTACTCCTCGAGCAACTGCCGCGAGTGGCTGGTGAAGCCGTGAATGTCGCGGTGCATGGAGGTGCAGCATTTTTTCAGCAGCAGCTCGGCGAGGGGCAGGATGCAGGCGCGGCGCTGCCGCAGGGAGGGCAGGCTGACCGGCAGGACGTTGATGCGGTAATAGAGGTCCTCGCGGAACTGCCCCCGTTCCACTTGCCGCACAAGGTCCTTGTTGGTGGCGGCGATGATGCGCACGTCGCTGTAGATGGTCTTGTTGCCGCCGACCCGCTCGAAGGACTTCTCCTCCAGCACGCGCAGCAGCTTGGTCTGCAGGCGCAGGTTCATCTCGCCGATCTCGTCGAGGAAGATGGTGCCACCGCTGGCCTGCTCGAAACGGCCGATGCGCTGCTTGTCGGCGCCGGTGAAGGCGCCCTTTTCATGGCCGAAGAGCTCCGACTCGAGAAGGTCCTCGGGGATGTTGGCGCAGTTGATCTTGACGAAGGGCTTCTTGCGGCGCGGCGAGTTGAAGTGCACCGTGCCGGAGAGGAACGACTTGCCGGTGCCGGTGTCGCCGGTGATGAGGATGGTCGAGTCGGTCTTGGCGAAGCGTTCCAGGCTCTTGAGGATCTGCTTCATGTTGTCGCTGTGGGCGACGACGTCCTTGAAGTCGTAGACCACGTCCTGCTTGCGGCGGTGGTAAGCGATCTCGAAGCGCTGGTCGCGGATCTGGATGGCCTTGTCGAAGGCGATGTTGATGCGCGTCGGCGAAATGGGGTGGATGAGAAAATCGCTGGCCCCGTCGTTCATCGCCTGGACGATGACCTCAGCCTTCTCCACCCGGCTGACGGCGATGATCGGCAGGAAGGGATCCTTGCCGTGGATCTGGGCGATCAGCTCCATCACCTGGGTTTCGCGGCAGTCGAGGTCGAGGAAGATGAGGTCGAACTGCCGGGCCCGCATCTCCTCCTGAAAACGCTCCTCCTCGGCGTGGCAGCTCAGTTCGCAGCGGTTGCTGAGCGCATCGTTCATTACGGCGGCGGTATGCCCGAGGCTATCGTAGACGAGGACCTTGTACATTGCTCGGTAACGGCTCCATGGTCATCAGGTTTCAAAATTGTAATTCCTCTTTCAGTTATATGAGAGAGCAGCGCGATTGGCAAAAAAAATCGGCCTCATGACAAGAAAAGGAGAGACGAGGAGATGACCGGCCAGAGCAGCGAGAGGAGCGAGACCGTCGATCCCGATTGCAGGTGGATGCACCTCGCCCTCGCCGAGGCCCGCCAGGCGGCGGCCCAGGGCGAGGTGCCGGTGGGGGCGGTGCTCGTCGCCGGCGGGGTGGCAGTCGCCGCCGCCGGCAACGCCCCGATCAGCCTCAACGACCCCACCGCCCACGCCGAGATCCTCGCCCTGCGGCAGGCGGCGGCGCGGCTGGGCAACTACCGCCTGCCCGAAGCCACCCTCTACGTCACCCTCGAGCCCTGCGCGATGTGCATGGGGGCCATGCTGCAGGCGCGGGTGGCGCGACTCGTCTATGGTGCCGACGACCCCAAGAGTGGCGCCGCCCGCTCCCTCTACACCCTCGGCGACGACCCACGCCTCAACCACCGTATCGTGGTGGTAAGCGGCATCTTGGCCGAGGAATGCGGCAATCTGCTCAAGGAATTCTTCCGCCGCCGTCGCCAGGCGGGAGGCAGTCCCGGCGGCCCTTTTTGATCCCGCGCGACTTTTTTGATTGCCAAACCGGCATCGACGGGATACATAGTACTTCTCGTTTTTTTCGAGCACAAAGGAGAGGTGACCGAGTGGCTTAAGGTGCACGCCTGGAACGCGTGTGTACGCAAGTACCGTGAGTTCGAATCTCACCCTCTCCGCCAACCATACGAGTTCGACTTTGATAGCCGGGCCCTGCGCAGCAGCGAATCGCGAACCCCGCCAGGTCCGGGAGGAAGCAACGGTAGCGACCCTCGCTGTGTGCCGCAGGTCACCCGGCTATCATCTTTTCTGATCATCGGCCGTCCTCCTCAATCGCCTCGCGGGGGAACATGTCCTATCTCGTCCTTGCCAGAAAGTCCCGGCCGCAGACCTTCGCCCAGGTGGTCGGCCAGCGATCGGTGGTGAGGACCCTGCAGAACAGCATCCTCCGCGACCGGGTCGCCCACGCCATCCTCTTTTCCGGGGTGCGCGGCGTCGGCAAGACGACCATCGCGCGCATCATGGCCAAGGCCATCAACTGCCAGGCCGAAGCAGCCGCCCGCCCCTGCGACCTCTGTCCTTCCTGTCGCGAAATAGCCGCCGGTTCCTCCCTCGACCTCACCGAGATCGACGGCGCCTCCAACCGCGGCATCCAGGAGATCCGCGAACTCAAGGAGCGCATCAAGTTCCACCCCACCTCGTCAAAATACCGCATCATCATCATCGACGAGGTGCACATGCTGACCACCGAGGCCTTCAACGCCCTCCTCAAGACCCTCGAAGAGCCGCCGGCCCATGTCTATTTCATGTTCGCCACCACCGAGATCCACAAGATCCCGGTGACCATCCTCTCGCGCTGCCAGCAATACGAGCTCAAGCGCGTCGGCGCGGCCGAGCTTTACGACCACTTCCAGCGGCTGGCGGCCGCCGAAGGCTACGAGATAGAGCCCGCCGCCCTGTCGCTGATCGTCCGCGAGGCCGCCGGCTCGGTGCGCGATGGCCTCAGCCTGCTCGACCAGATGTTCTCCTTTGGCGAACGCCATATCTCCGTGCAGGACGTGGTCGAGGTCCTCGGCCTGGTCGACCGCGAGGTGCTGCTGCGCCTCACCCGGGGCTTGCTGGAGAAAAACGCCGCGCTGGTGCTCGCCACCCTGGGCGAGGTATTCTCCTTCGGCACCGACCTCAAGCGCTTTCTCGAAGACCTCATGGCCGGCTTTCGCACCCTGCTGCTCTGCAAGCTCGACGGCTGCGACGCTCTGATCGACCTGCCCGTGGAGGAACTGGCCTTCCATAAGCAGATCGCCGCCGACTACAGCCGCGAGACCCTGCACCAGAAGCTGGCCCTGCTCATGCGGTCAGCGGAAGAGCTCAAGTTTTCGGGCCAGCCGCGCCTTCTCCTGGAGACGAGCTTTCTCGCCATCATCGAGGCCGACAACGTCGTCGCCGTCTCCACCCTGCTCAGTCAGGTTGACAAAATCCTCGCTTCGTTGCCCCTGTGCCCGCCGGCAAGCCCGCAGACCAGCCTGGCTCCAGTCCATCCGGCTGGCGCAGTGGTGACGGACGCGTCTCCGGCTGCGCCCGCGGCAATGACCCAGCGTTCGGCGCCATCGGTCATGCCAGATTCCAAAGTCAGCGGCACCGCTGACGACAGGATGTCAATACCGGCTGAGGACGAACGACCGAGACCCGTCCCCCAGCCGGCTGCTGCGCCGACCCAGGCTCAGCCCGCTCCAGCGGTGAAGACAACGACCGCGGCAGCCATAGTCGACGGCTCGGTGACTACGGCCCCTGCCTCGCATCGCCCCCAGGGGAAAGCGGAACAGTCTGCAGGGGGAACCGCTGCAGGCACATCCATTGCCAGCGCCCCTGCCGCAGGGACCGTGCCCCTCACCCACGGCGAGGTTGCAGGGGGTGCCCGCCCCGCCGAGGTCGGGACAGTGTTCGGAGCGACAGAAACAGCCGCTGCCAGAGTGGCGCCGGAGACAAGCTCGTCAGTGCAGGAAGGACGTCCCCGGGATGCCGCCCCCCTCTCGTCACGCTCGACACCGGCAGCGGCCGACCCCTTGACCGCCATGACAGCGCCCAGGGAATCGACGTCTTCCCACGCCTTTGCGGTAGAGCCCGACGCCGTCTCGACTCGACCTGCCGCTGCTGGTGCCAATATCGCCCCGGCGACTGCCGCGATGACGTCACCACCCGCGGAAGCCCAAGCGACCGTTACGGCAGCCGCCAGCGGTTCGGCAAAACCGGAACAGGCGCCAGCCGCGGCGGAGAAACCGCCACGGGCCCATTCCCATGAGCGGGACGTGCGCCGCGACTGGCTGCAGTTCATCGCCTACGTCAAGGAGAAGAGCATGTGGATGTCCCAGGACCTGCAGCGCGCCGACTCCTACCGCGAAGTTGACGGCGAGCTGCGCCTCACCTACGGCGACCAGGCCAACTGCCTCCTCCTGCGACAGAAGGAGCACCGTCATCTGCTCAACGAACTGGCGGTGGACTTCTTCCAGAAACCCCTCAAAGTGCGTTTTGTCATCCCCTCGGCGGACGAGCCGGCGGAGAGCAACGGCGAGGCGCCAAGCCGCAAACGGGCCCAGCTGGCCGGCGACCCGCTGGTGTTGATGGCGGTGGAAATTTTCAACGGCGAGGTCGGCGACATCCGCATCGGCCCGAGCAACCGCTAGAGGCCGCCCCGGCGGCAACCGACGGCGGCGACCTCACCCGGTTCCCCTCTTCCTTTCCGAGGCATATATCATGGATCTCAATAGCATCATGCAGCAAGCACGGGTCATGCAGGAAAAAATGACCAAAATCCAGCAGGAACTCGCTAAGAAGGTCATCACCGGCAGCGCCGGCGGCGGCATGGTGCAGGTCTCCGTCAACGGCCAGGGCGAGGTCCTCACCGTCCGTATCGAGAAAACCGTGGTGGAGGGGGGCGACATCGACATGCTCCAGGACCTCGTCGTCGCCGCCACCAACGACGCACTGCGCCGCGCCAAGGAACTGAGCAAGCAGGAGTTGGCGCAGCTCACCGGCGGCCTCAACCTGCCCGGCCTCACCAACTTCATGCAGAACTGAGCCTCATGCAGGTCCTCCCCCCGGCCCTGGAGCGCCTCATCGACAGTCTCGCCCGCCTCCCCGGCATCGGCCGCAAGACGGCGACACGACTGGCGCTGTTCATCCTCCGCAAGCCCCCCGGCCTGGCCAGGGACCTTGCTACGGCGCTTTCCCAGCTGCACCAGTCCATCCAGCTCTGTTCCTGCTGCTTCTCCTTCTCGGAGAGCGATCCCTGCGCCATCTGCGCCGACCCGCGGCGGCAGGCCGACACCCTCTGCGTCGTCGAGCAGTCGGGCGACCTCCTCGCCATCGAGAAAACCGGGGCCTACCGTGGCCACTACCATATCCTCCACGGGGTCATCTCGCCCATGGATGGCATCGGGCCGGAAGAGATCAAGGTCCGCGAACTGCAGGCGCGCATCGCCTCAGGGACCATCAAGGAAGTGCTCATCGCCACCAGTTCCACCGTTCCCGGCGAGGCCACCGCCTCCTACCTCATCGACCTCCTGCAGCATGCCCCGGTCCGCTTGACCCGGCTCGCCCGCGGCATCCCCATGGGCATGGACATCAAGTACGCCGACCGCCATACCCTGGCCCGGGCCATCGAGAGCCGCTCCCAGGCCAAGTAGTCCACTGCCCCACCGCTGCCATCGCCGCCAAGTCACGGAAAACTCTCCGCCAGAGCAGCGTCAGCCCTCCCCGGCACAGGGAAAATAATTGATTATTTCCAGGCGCACGGATAAAAAAATGGTTGCACCCTACCGGCAATGGTGGTATCTAATGACCCTTGCCAAGCGCGGAAAGCCGCAACGGATAAACATCCGGATTCTGGCCGACAACGTAGCTAGGCGCGTAGCTCAGTGGGAGAGCGCCATCTTGACGTGGTGGATGTCGACGGTTCAATCCCGTCCGCGCCTACCAAAATACAAGGCTAAAGCTAAGACCCCTCAATTGGGGGGTCTCTTCTTTAGCCTTTATTTTTATCTTCGGACAACTCATGAGTGAAATCACCGTCGCCATTGCCGAGGGACCTTCGGTGGTCGTCGCCGCCGGCACGACCGTGAAAGAGGCCTTGTCCAGCCTTCTTTCCAACAAACAGCGCAAGCAGACCGTTGCCGCCCGCATTGGTGACACCCTGGTCGATTTTACCACCACCCTCGAGAAGGACACCGTTCTCAGCCCGGTGCAGATCGGCAGCGACGAGGCCCTCGAGGTGCTGCGTCACAGCGCCGCGCACATCATGGCCCTGGCGGTACGCGGTATCTATGGCAAAGATGTCAAGATCGCCATCGGCCCGTCCATCGACAACGGCTTCTACTACGACTTCCTCTACGACAAGCCCTTCTCGCCGGAAGACTTCGCCGCCATCGAGGCGAAGATGGAGGAACTGGTGCGCGCCGCCCTGCCTTTTACGCGCACTGAGGTGAGCAGCGCCGCCGCCATCGAGAAATTCTCCCGCGAGGAAGAGAAATTCAAGGTCGAGCTCATCGAGGACCTGGCCACCGAAGTCGTCTCTCTCTATCAAGTGGGCGAGTTCACCGACCTCTGCCGCGGCCCGCATCTGCCCGACACCTCGTTCATCAAGGCCTTCAAGCTGCTGCGTGTCGCCGGCGCCTACTGGCGCGGTGACGAGAAACGCGATGTGCTGCAGCGCATCTATGGCACCGCCTTCTTCGACAAGAAGGACCTCAAGAAATACCTCGACCACCTCGAAGAGGCCAAGAAGCGCGATCATCGCCGCCTCGGCAAGGAACTCGAGTTGTTCACCATCCGCGACGAAATCGGACCCGGTCTCATTCTCTGGCAGCCCAAGGGGGCGCAACTGCGCCGCCTGATCGAGGATTTCTGGAAGGACGAGCACTATCGCCACGACTATCAGCTGCTCTACACCCCGCACATCGCCCGCCAGGACCTGTGGAAGACCTCCGGCCATCTCGATTTCTACAGCGAGAACATGTACTCGTCGATGGACATCGACGAGGTCAAGTACCAGCTCAAGCCGATGAACTGCCCCTTCCATATCGGGGTTTTCAACAGCGAGAAGCGCAGCTACCGTGAATTGCCGATCCGCTGGTGCGAGCTGGGCACCGTCTACCGCTACGAACGTGCCGGCGCCCTGCACGGCCTCCTCCGCGTACGCGGCTTCACCCAGGACGACGCCCATATCTTCTGCCGGCCCGACCAGCTCGAAGACGAGATCGAAAACATCCTCAGCCTCAATCTCCATATCCTTCGCGCCTTCGGCTTCAGCGACTACGATATCTACCTCTCGACCCGCCCGGAGAAGTATGTCGGCAGCGACGAAAACTGGCATAAAGCCACCGAAGCGCTCAAGCTGGCCCTGGAGAAAAAGGGCTTAGGCTATATGATCGATCCCGGCGAAGGCGTCTTCTACGGGCCGAAGATCGACATCAAGATCAAGGACCAACTGGGCCGGTCCTGGCAGTGCTCCACCATCCAGGTGGACTTCAACCTGCCGGAACGCTTCCAGATGCACTTTACCGGGGCCGACAACAGCGACCATCAGCCGATCATGATTCACCGCGCTTTGATGGGGTCCCTGGAACGCTTCATCGGCGTGCTCATCGAGCACTACGCCGGGGCCTTCCCCCTGTGGTTCGCACCGGTGCAGGCCCGTATCCTCAACATCACCGACGACCAGGCCGGTTACGGCGAGGAACTCTACCGTCATCTGCGCCTCGCCGGCCTGAGGGTGGAAAAGGATTTGCGCAACGAGAAGCTCAATTATAAAATCAGAGAAGCACAAATCGCCAAAATCCCGTATATGCTCATTGTCGGTGACAAAGAAAAGGAAGACCGCACGGTCACTCTTCGTCGCCGCGACGGCAGCAACCTGCCGCCGATGAGCTGGGATGCCTTCACCGATATGGTCGCCGCTGAGGTGCGCCAGGGTCGGGGGTATTGAGGGGCGCATAAAGATCGCAGGGAAGGAGTGTCGGCCCGACTCCCCCCTCCCATGAGGGAGACGCAAGCTGCAGGGGCCAAAAACGCAAGAGCGTGGTCATCGGTGTCCGGGGCACGGACAAGACCGATGGAGAAAGATATTTCAGCTCGTAGAATCGAGGAGGTAAAGTTATTAACAGAAAAGGCAGGAGTGCACCGGTACAACGTGAGTCACAATCGCTGACCAACGAAGCGATCCGCTTCGCCAAGGTTCGTCTCATTGACGCCGACGGCAACCAACTGGGGATCGTCACCTCCGACGAGGCGCGCAATATCGCCTTCGAGGCCGGGCTCGACCTCGTGGTCGTCTCGGAAAACGCCGATCCGCCCGTCTGCCGGGTGATGAACTACGATAAGTTCCGCTACGAGCAAAAGAAGAAAACCCAGGAAGCGAAAAAGAAGCAGACGGTCATCGAAACCAAGGAAATCAAGTTTCGTCCCAAGACCGACGACCACGATCTCAACTTCAAGATCAAAAACATCAAGAAGTTTCTCGCCGACAAGAACAAGGTCAAGCTGACCATGCGCTTTCGCGGCCGCGAGATCGTCTACTGTGAAACCATCGGCCTCGAGTCGATGAACAAGATTGCCGAGTCCCTGAAGGAAGACGCCGTCATCCTCCAGGAACCGAAGATGGAGGGCCGCCAGTTGGTGATGTTCGTCGGCCCGAAGTCGTGAGCAGAGAGTCCACGCCCCGTTAACGTCGTTGTTCCTAGAGCAGCAATCGCCGCAAGGCGATTGTGATATTGAGGTCAAAGGAGTGCTATCATGCCGAAAATGAAATCCAACAGAGGCGCCGCCAAGCGTTTCAAAGCAACCGGAGCCGGTCAGATCAAACGGGCCAAGGCTTTTTCCAGCCACATCCTGACCAAGAAATCCACGAAGCGCAAGCGCGGCCTGCGCCAGGGATGCCTGGTGGACGCCACCAATTTGAAGGGAATCCGCAAGATTCTTCCTTATTTGTAAGCGGCCCTCGTCCCACAGAGGCGACACGAACCGCAACCAGCTTAAGAAACGCCGAACAGCCCGGAAGAAGGTGAATCCGGGCAGGATAAAAAGGAGTTCACCAATGCCACGCGTTACCAGGGGCTTCAAGGCCCGCAGAAGAAGAAACAAGGTACTGAAACTCGCCAAAGGCTTCCGCGGAGGCAAATCGCGCCTCTATAAAACCGCCGCCGAAGCGGTGGATCGCGCCCTCAACTACGCCTATCGCGACCGTCGCCAGAAGAAGCGCGACTTCCGCAAACTGTGGATCGCCCGTATCAACGCCGGCGCCAATATGAACGACATCAGCTACAGCAAGCTGATGGGCGGTCTGAAAAAGGCCAACGTGCGACTCGATCGCAAGGTGCTCTCCAACCTGGCGATCCTCGATGCCGGGGCTTTTGCGAAGATCGTGCAGATCGCCAAGGAAGCCAACGCCTGATATACACAGGGCGGTTGCCCGTCCTCTCGTCGCAGAAGGCCCCTCACCGGGGCTAAAGCGCTGCCGAGTGGCGACGGGCGTCGTTACCAGTCTATTGCCCCCGCATGCCGGTTTTGGTTTTCGCAACCAACAACCGGCATGCTGTTTCTTTGCCCAGCAGTCGACACGCAGCCATGGAAAACGAGTTACAGAGCTTAGAGGCCGAGGCCAGAAAAGGCCTGCAAGAATTGACCGATGCCGCGCACCTCGAACCGTTTCGGGTCCGCTTTCTCGGGCGCAAGGGCGCTTTCAGCACCATCATGCGGCAACTCGGCTCGGTCCCGGCAGAAGAGCGGCCGCGGGTCGGGCAGTTGGCCAATACCATCAAAGCCGACATCGAGCGCCTCTTCGAAGAGAAGAAAGAGATGCTCTCAGCCGGCCAAGGCCGTCGTGGCGTCACCACCCCCGATCTGTCACTGCCAGGGCGCTGGCCGGCCACCGGCCGACTGCACCCCATCAGCCAGGTCATGGAAGAGACCTGCCAAATCTTCGAAGGCATGGGCTTTTCCGTCGCCGAGGGGCCGGATGTCGAACTCGACTACTATAACTTCGAGGCGCTCAACATCCCCGCGCATCACCCGGCAAGGGACATGCACGACACCTTCTATGTCAGCGACTCTCTGCTGCTGCGCACCCACACCTCGCCGATGCAGGCGCGCATCATGGAAGCGCGGCAGCCGCCCCTGCGGGTCATCGCCCCCGGCAAGGTCTACCGCTGCGACTCGGATATCACCCACACGCCGATGTTCCACCAGGTGGAAGGCTTCCTCGTTGACAAAAAGGTCTCCTTCGCCGACCTCAAGGGTGTCCTCACCGTCTTCACCCGCAAGATGTTCGGCAAGGAACTCGCCCTGCGCTTCCGGCCATCCTTCTTCCCCTTCACCGAGCCCAGCGCCGAGGTGGATATCGCCTGCGTCATCTGCGGCGGCCAGGGCTGCCGGGTCTGCAAGAAGACCGGCTGGCTGGAGATTCTCGGCTCGGGCATGATCGACCCCGAGGTGTTTCGCATGGTCGGCTATGACCCGCAGCAGTACAGCGGCTTTGCCTTCGGCCTGGGAGTCGAGCGCATCGCCATGCTCAAGTACGGCATCGACGACATCCGCCTCTTCTACGAGAACGACCAGCGTTTCCTGTCGCAGTTTTAAGCCGTCACCCTTATACGCCCCATACCGCCATGAAGCTCACTCTCGACTGGTTGCAATCCTATGTGGATCTCCGCGGGCTGTCCCCGGAGAAACTGGCAGACCATCTCACCATGCTCGGCCTCGAGGTCGACAGCGTCTCCCCGCTCTACCCGGAGCTGGCCGCCCTGCGCACCGGCCTGGTACTCGCCGCCGACAAGCATCCCTCAGCCGACAAGCTCACCGTCTGCAAGGTGCAGATCGGCGAGCAGGTGCATCAGATCGTTTGCGGCGCCCCCAACGTGCGCCAGGGCCTGGCGGTGGTGGTGGCCCTGCCCGGCACCCTCCTCCCCGGAGATGTCAAGATCAGCAAATCGAAGATTCGCGGCGTCGAATCGGCGGGAATGATCTGCTCGGAACGGGAGCTGGGGCTGAGCAACGCCCATGAGGGCATCATGGAGCTGCCCGAGTCCACCGAACACGGGCGCTCTTTCCTTGAAGCCATGGGATTGAACGACACGATGATCGAGGTCGATCTCACCCCGAACCGGCCGGACTGCGCCTCGGTCATCGGCATCGCCCGCGAGGTCGCCGGCATCGTGCGGCAGCCCCTGACCCTGCCCGTCGCCGGAGCGGCCATCGACCGTGTCAGCGACGACTTCACCGTGGACATCGAGAGGCCCGACCTCTGCCCCCGCTATGCCGCCCGGCTGGTCAGAAACGTCACCATCGCCCCTTCCCCGTGGTGGCTGCGCAAGCGATTGCTCAGCATCGGCCTGCGGCCGATCAATAACGTCGTCGACATCACCAATTTCGTCATGATGGAATACGGCCAGCCGCTGCACGCCTTCGATTTCGACACCCTGGCCCGGAAGAAGATCGTCGTGCGCTGCCCCCGCGAAAATGAAATGACCTTCACCACCCTCGACGGCAGCGAGCGGCAGCTCGAAGCCGAGACGATGATGATCTGCGACGGCGACAAGCCGGTGGCGGTGGCCGGGGTCATGGGCGGACTCAACTCCGAGGTTACCGACAAGACCACCACCGTGCTCCTCGAGAGCGCCTGCTTCAACCCCGTCTCGGTGCGGCGTACCGCCCGCAGGCTGGGCCTGACCTCAGAGGCGTCCTATCGCTTCGAACGCGGCGTCGACCCCAAAGGGACCATCGACGCTCTCAACCGCGCCGTACAGCTGATGTGCGAGCTCGCCGGGGGCGAGGCCCCGGACGATGGCGTCGACAGTTTCCCGGGCCGTACCGAGCCGTCCCCGCTCATGCTCGACGTGGCGCGCTGCAACGACCTCATCGGCATTGCGCTCTCCGCCCCGGAAATCGCTGCCCTGCTCAACTCCATAGGCCTGGTCGCCACGGTCAGGGACAACGCCGCCATCGAGGTCGTCGTGCCTGCCTTCCGTGTCGATATCGAGCGCGAAGCCGACCTGGTGGAAGAGGTCGCCCGCCTTTACGGCTATGACAACATCCCTGTTTCCCTGCCCAAGGTCGAGCTCAGCTACCCCGAGCAGGACAGCCAGCGGCAACGCCGCCTCGCCCTTGCCCGCCGTCTTGCCGGTGGTGGATTCACCGAGGCGATCAACTACAGCTTTATCGCCGAAAAGGCCGTCGACATGCTTGACCTGAGTGCTGACGACCCGCGGCGCAAGGTCGTGCGCCTGCTCAATCCGATCAGCGAAGACCAGGGGGTGATGCGCACCACCCTGCTCCCCGGCCTCCTCGAGAACCTGCGGCGCAACCTCAACTTCCAGCAGAACAGCGTCAGGCTCTTCGAGATCGGCAAGGTCTTCATGCCCCAGGATGGAGCCGCCCAGCCGCTGGAAACCATGCGTCTCGCCGGGGTGATGTGCGGCAATCGCCACGGCGCTGCCGCCCCGCTGCATTACAAGGAGGAGCGGGTCGATATCTTCGACGTCAAGGGCTGCGTGCAGTTCATCCTCGCCGCTCTCGACATCAGCGGCGCCGACAGCGACGCCACCTTCATTCCTCCGGCCAAGGACTGCGGCGAACCGTTCAGCGAAGACGGATATTCCCTTGATATCTCTGTCGCATCCGGTAAAATCGGCACCCTCGGCAAGATCCGCGACGAGGTGCTGCGCAACTTCGCCATCAAACAGCAGGTCTACTACTTCGACCTCGATTTCGCGGCACTCTGCGAGGCTCCCAGCGACACCAGGAAATTCTCCTCCCTGCCGGTCTATCCGGCGGTCGAGCGCGATATCGCTGTGGTGGTCCCGGAAGAGGTTGCCGCCGGCGAACTCCTCGCCGCCGTACGGCGTCACCCCGACAAGCTCATCGAACGGTGCGAACTCTTCGATGTCTTCCGCGGCGAAAAGATCCCCGCCGGCTGCAAGAGCGTCGCCCTGAGCATCACCTACCGGTCGGAGAGCAAGACACTGACTGAAAAGAACGTGGAAAAATCCCACGAAAAAATATTACGTTTACTGACAGAGCAATTTGGGGGTACTATTCGTCATGAATGAAAACAGCAACAATCTTACCAGAAAGGAACTGACCGAAACCCTTGCCGAGCGTCTCGGTTTCTCGCAGAGCAGCTGTTCGCAGATCGTCGACAGCTTTCTCGACAACATGAAACAGACCATGGTCGACGGGCAGTCGATCAAGCTCGTGCATTTCGGCACCTTTACCGTGCGCAACAAATCGCCGCGGCGCGGCCGCAACCCGCGCACCGGCGATACCATCACCATCAAGAAGCGCCAGGCCATCAGTTTTCGGCCGAGCAAAAAGCTCAGGGAGCAGATCAACAGCTAGACTGTTTTCCTGGCAATTCCGGCACAGAGGCGGCACGCGGCATGGATGTGCGCATACCGGATAAGCTCTATTTCAAGATTGGGGAGGTGGCCAAACTTGCCGCGGTGCCGCCCCATGTGCTGCGTTACTGGGAAGCTGAATTTCCTGGTATCAAGCCGAAGCGAGCCAGTTCGCAGCAACGTCTCTACCGCTACCAGGACGTGGAGCTGGTGCTGAGGATCAAAAGCCTCCTCCACGAGCAGGGCTATACCATAGCCGGGGCGCGCCGACTCCTCCAGGGAGGTGGCGAAACGAGCGCAGCCCCTCCGGCCACAGCCCAAGAAACCGATGACGAACGCAGCCGGCTGCGCCTCATCAAGGAGGAACTGCGGCGTCTGCAGGCGCTGCTCGGAGCAGAAAAAGAATAAGTATCGTGCCGTTGATAGTGTTGACAGCCTCCCTTTCCCATGGTAGAAAGGGCGGCACGAGTCGGGATGTAGCGCAGCCTGGTTAGCGCACAAGTCTGGGGGACTTGGGGCCGGTGGTTCAAATCCACTCATCCCGACCATTTGCATTTGCAAGGGTGTTCAGGAAGAAAATTCCTGAACACCCTTTTTTTATCCCTTGCCGTCGTTTTCATGTCCACCGTACCCAGGTCCGGCAACTATTCTCGCCCAAGGTGTCGAACAGACGCCCTGTGAACCGATCTCTCAGTCGGTTCCCAACCGAACGAAAGCCGTGCCATCCCAGTGCGACCAGACAGCAGATCCCACATAAGCCATCAAAGAGATTGTCGAAGAAGGACAAACAGGGTAAGAAAGTTCTGCACGTCGCAATGTCGCCACAGCCAATGAGCGGCTGGCGTGGCGGGTTGGCGACCGCCGGGCGGCCCGGGCAGCGGGCCGTTTTCTCAACAGGCCACTCTTGTAACGAAATGCATATTCAGACAGTAGGTCTCATGGGGTTGAAAACCCCGGTGCGGGTGAAGGAAAAGGGCGGCGGGCTGCAGAACACCATCGCCACGGTGTCGATGCGGGCGCGGCTTTCCGACGGAAAAAAGGATAATTGCGTCGAAACCTTCACCTCGATTCTCAACGAGTATCTCGGTGAGCTCTCGGTCACCAGCTTTTCCACCATCCTTGCCAGGCTGCAGCAGGACCTGCAGGCGAAGAGCGTGCGACTGGAGATGACCTTTCCCTATTTCATCGACAAAAAGGCCCCGGTCAGCGCCACCCACGGCCTGATGGAATACAGCTGCACCTTCTCCGGTGGCATCGGCGACGATGACGGCTTCATCCTCACCGTCGGCGTGCCGGTGACCACGCTATGCCCCTGCTCCAAGGAAATCAGCGCCGGAGGCGCCCACAACCAGCGGGCCGAAGTCACCCTCAACGTCAAGTTCAAGAACTTCATCTGGGCCGAAGACCTCATCGCCATGATCGAGAGCTCGGCCTCCTGCGAGCTCTACTCCCTGCTCAAGCGGCCCGACGAAAAGTACGTCACCGAAAAGGCCTTCAACAACCCGATGTTCGTCGAGGACGTGGTGCGCAAGGTGGCGGTGTCGGCCCTGGCCAACCCCAATATCCTCTGGTTCTCGGCCGGGGTGGAGAGCTTCGAGTCGATCCACAAGCATAGCGCCTACGCCTACGTCGACAGCGACACGCTGCGCTGAGCATCCCTTCGCCAAGGCCCCGCGCTGATCGTGGCCGCCGCCTTCACCGGCGGCGACCACAACACTTCGCCTTTCAGGAAAACGCGGCGTTGAACTTCCCCAGGGCGCGGGCCAGGCGCTGCACGCCCTCGTCGATAATCGGCCCATCGACGCAGGAAAAACTGAAACGCATGGTCGAGGTAGCCCCGCTGGCGGTATAGAAAGGGTTGCCGGGCACGAATACCACCTTCTCCCCCACCGCCTTGTTAAACAACTCCATGGCATCCATGCCCTCCGGCAGACGTCCCCAGAGGAACATGCCGCCTTCGGGTTTGGTGAAGGTGATCTCTTTGGGGAAGTGGCGCTGCAGGGCATCCTCCATCGCCCGGCACTGCCGCCCGTAGGCCTCGATGATGCGGGCGATATGGCTGTCGAGGTCGTTGTCGGCGAGAAAGGTCGCCATGACCCTCTGGGTGAAGCTCGAGGTATGCAGGTCGGCGGCCTGCTTGGCGACGATCAGCCGGTCGTGCAGCCATGAGGGGGCCACCAGCCAGCCGAGACGGAACCCCGGGGCGACCACCTTGGAGAACGAACCGAGCAGCACCGTGCTCTCCGGCAGGTAGTGGGCGAAAGACTTCGCTTCGTGCCCGGCAAAGCGCAGCTCGCCGTAGGGGTCGTCCTCGACGACGACGAAACGATGCTCCCTGGCGAGTTCGGCGACGCGCCGGCGATTGTCGTCGCTGTAGCTGACCCCGGAAGGGTTCTGGAAACTCGGCACGGCATAGAGCAGCTTGGCGCTGGCCCCCGCGAGGGTCTTGCACAGCGAGGGGATGTGCAGGCCATCGTCGTTGAGGGCCACCGGCAGAAAACGCGGCTGGAAGAGCGACAGCGATTGAATGGCGCCGAGGTAGCCCGGCTCCTCGATGAGCACCCCGTCACCGCTGTCGAGCAGCACCTTGCCGAGGAGGTCGAGGCCCTGCTGCGAGCCGTTGGTAATGAGGATATGATCGACGTCGACCTCCAGGCCTTTCTTGTCGCGATAACGTCTGGCGATCCACTGCCGCAGTTCCTCGTCCCCTTCCGTCCGGCCGTACTGCAGGGCGGTAGCGCCCTGGCGGGCAAAGACCTTGGCGGCGGCCGCCTCGAGCTCACCTACCGGGAAATAGGCGGCGTTGGGCAGCCCACCGGCAAAGGAGATGATCGTCGGGTCGAGGGAGACCTTGAGAATTTCGCGGATGAAAGAACGCGGCACGCCCGACATGCGTTGGGCAAGAATCTGATCCATGGCAATATCCTCGAAAAAAGGGAAATCGATCGCCCAGAAAGGGAAATCGGCGTACAACCGGCAGGGCGAAAGGAAGAAAAGTACCACCGGCAGGCCTCGCGGTAAAGACGATTCTGCCGTGGCGAAGGGATCGCGCGGGGACTATCGCCCCATGGGCCATGTCACCCTCCCGGCCTTGAAACCGGCATGGTGGCGTTCGGCCGCGCAAAGCGTTGGAAAAAGGCCAGGCCTCCACCTGCGCGGGGCACAGCGGGCGCGAGCGGCTTCAAGGTTGGCTTGAGTTCCAGGCCGCCGCCCGCCTAGCGCTCTGCGACGGCCCGGGAGAGGTCAGCGCAGACGCGGGGTGCGGCTGCCGGTGCTCTCATCCTTTCTCGCGTCGAGCATCTTCTGCAAGGTCGCCAGCTCGCGCTCCGCCTGGATCAACTCGCGGCGGCGGCTTTCCGCCTCGGCCCCGACGGCCGAGCCCATGGCCCGCCGCAGCTCCTCCACCTGTTTCTGCGCCCGGTACAGTTCCCGGGCAATGATACGTATCGACATACCCCCTCCATTGCCTGCCGAACCAGGTTCGGCCGATGCCATTTCACAGCTGCGGAAAATCCGCCGCACTCCCCCGGGAACCACGCCGCGACTGGGCTTCCTCAGGCATTCCCGGCCATGGGCCTTGAAGGTGGGACACCAGCTGCGCTCGATGAAGGCCCATCGCCCCCGGCAAGAGCGCACCGCCCCGGCACGCAGCCAGTCCGCACATCCGCCACCCCGGCACAACCCCCTCTACGGTTGCGCCGCTTTGCGCAGGAGTTCTTCTTTTTCCATCGCTGCCTTGAGAATGCGGAACGTCTCGCGGTAGGAGTTGGGCATCCTCGTCTTGACGAAGTGGTGCACGGTGCGGCGCAACTCGCCCTCGTCGACCGGATAGCGCCGCACCACCGCGGCGATCTCCTCCCCCTGCCAGTCCGGCTCCCAGGCCTCGCCACCGCGCAGCAACTGCTGGTATTCCTCGATGGCCTCGTTGACGATGACGTCACGCAGCCGCTCCGCCTCGCGCTGCAGGCTGTTGGCCTTGATCTGCGACCCCTTGCGCTCGGTGAGAAAGTCGAGGATGGCCTCCATGCCGGCCTCGCGCATCACCTTGGCGAGGTACTTGACCTGGCGCTTGCGCGCCCCGCCCTTGAGGCCACGACAGTGCAGGATCTCCGCCTTGACCTCGTCAGTCGACGGCAGCAGCTTGAGATCCCGGTCGGTGAGCAGGGCCAGCTCCGCCGCCGCCCCCTCCTCGTCCTTGAAGCGCCGTTTCTGCGCCGACCTGCTGACGTACTCGCTCATCGTCCCTCCCCTTGGCCGTCGGCCAGCTTGAGCAGCGTCGGCTCATAGTCGGCCGGTGGCGTCAAGCCGAGCAGCAGGCAGAGCGTGGCGGCGACATTGGCGAGGCCGGGGCCAGCGACCGCTGTGGCGGCGAAGGTATTGGCGCCACTGTAATCCTTGACGATAAACGGCACCGGGTTGAGGGTATGGGCGACCATCGGCGCCACCTTGCCCTTCTTCTCGGTCCACATGCAGTCGGCGTTGCCATGGTCGGCGGTGACCACGGCGATGCCTCCTGCTGCGGCCACCGCCTCGAGAATGCGCCCCAGGCAGAGATCGACGGTCTCGACGGCGATCCTGATCGCCGCCTCCACCCCGGTATGGCCGACCATGTCGCCGTTGGCGAGATTGGCGCGGATGAACCGGTAACGGCCGCTGGCTATCGCGTCAATGACCCGGTCGGTGATCTCCCCCGCCTTCATCCATGGCCGCAGGTCGAAACGGATCTTGTCCGAGGGTACCTCCTCGTAGGTCTCGAGGGCCGGGTCGAGGTAGCCGGAGCGGTTGCCATTCCAGAAATAGGTGACATGGCCGAACTTCTGCGTCTCGGAGACGGCGTAGGAGGTGATGCCGCTGGCGCAGAGATAGGCGCCGAGGGTGCGCTCGATGGCCGGCGGCTCGACGAGGTAGTTTTTCGGGATGAGGGCGTCGCCGTCATACTGCATCATCCCGGCGTAGAAGACCTGCGGCCGCGGGCCGCGGGGAAACTCAGTCAAGTCCTCCACCTCAAAGGCGCGCGAGATCTCGATGGCGCGATCGCCACGGAAGTTGAAGAAGACCACCCCGTCGCCATCGACAATCGGGCCAACTGGCCCGGCCTCGCCCACCACCACAAAAGAAGGCATATACTGGTCGGTGAGCGTCTCGTCCTCCTGGTAATAGGTGCGCACCGCCTCCGATGCCGAGGCAAAGGGCCGCCCCTCGCCGCGCACATGGGCCTTCCAGCCATTCTCCACCACTGCCCAGTTGGCATTGTAGCGATCCATGGTGGTCACCATGCGCCCGCCGCCGGAGGCGATCCGGTAGTCGCGTCCAGAGGCGCTCAGCTCGGCCAGCCGCTCCTCCAGCGGCTCAACATAGCGCAGGGCGCTCTTCTGGTCGACGTCGCGGCCGTCGAGGAGCACGTGGACACGCACCCGGGCGACACCCTCGGCGGCGCAGCGCTCGAGCAGGGCGTCGAGGTGGGTGACATGGCTGTGGACATTGCCGTCGGAGAGCAGGCCAATGAAGTGCAGCGTGGCCCCCTTGCTGGCCCTGGCGCGCAGTTCCTGCCAGGCGGTCGAGGCGAAGATGCTCCCCGAGCGGATGGCCTCGTTGACCAGCTGCGCCCCCTGGGCGAAGATGCGCCCTGCGCCGAGGGCGTTATGGCCGACCTCGGAGTTGCCCATGTCGCCGTCGGAGGGCAGGCCCACCGCCTTGCCATGGGCCTTGAGACGAAACTGCAGCGGCTCCTCGAGCAACCGGTCGAGAACGGGGGTATGGGAGACATGGACACCGTCGCTGGCGTCACCGGGGCCGATGCCGATACCGTCCATGATGATGGTCACCACCGGGCCGGAAAACGGCCGGTAGCCTGGGGCCGCCGGCAGAGCTGGAACTGTCATTTCTTGTCCTTTTCGGAAAGCCGAACGTTGAAGAGGGGTGTTTTCTTTTTCGCAAAGAGCGGAATTGCTGGTACAATGGACTGCCCCGGAACCTTGCCGGGCAAGAAGAATCACCCGAACGGCAGCAGAGGGGCATGGTCGGTGCAGTGTAGTACCTTCCGCAGCGATGAGCAACGTTCTTTCACGTCGCCAGCCCCCAGTCCGCCCGCGGGCAGACCCGCCTCGCCCCACCGCCCCGCGGTCTCCGGCGAGGCGGCTCTTTTCCCCCAGGCGGCAGCCACTGACCTGCCGCCACCGGCGATGGCGCCCGACGCCCGCCACAGAGATGAGGAGCCAGCGATGAATTCCACCAGAGACATGCTCGGCCGCGGCGGTCTGCTCTCGGTGCGCCAGGCCGTGGAGGTCATCACCGCGCAGCTGGCCGGCCGCACCCTGGCCAGCGAGAGCCTGCCGCTTGCGGAGGCCTTCGAGCGGATCCTGGCGACGAGGCTGCTCTCGCCGGTGAACCTGCCCGCCGAGTCCCGCTCGACCATGGACGGCTTTGCGGTGCGCGCCACCGACACCTTCGGCGCCAGCCAGGGCTCGCCCTGTTACCTGACCATCTCCGGCGAAGTGCGCATGGGCGAGGCCCCACAGGGGGAGGTAGCACCGGGAAATTGCCACAAGATCCCCACCGGCGGCCTGCTGCCCACCGGCGCCGACGCCGTGGTCATGCTCGAGGACACGGTGGAGGTCGACGCCACCATGATCGAGATCGTCAAGGGCGTGCCGGTATGGGGCAACGTCATCAGGCCGGGGGAGGATATCGCCGCCGGCGCCCTCGCCCTGGATGCCGGAAGCACCCTGCGCCCCCAGGACATCGGCCTGCTCGCCGGCCTGGGCATGGCGTCCGTCGAAGTCTACCGCCAGGTGCGTGTCGGCATCCTCTCCACCGGAGACGAGATCGTTCCCCACCATGAAACGCCCCGGCCGGGGCAGATCCGCGACATCAACTCCCTCGCCCTGGCCGGCCAGGTCCGCCAGGCTGGCGGCATACCGCATATCCTGCCCATCGTCTCCGATCGCGAGGAAATCTTCCTGCCCGCCCTGCGCGAGGCAGTGGCGGCCAACGATCTGGTGCTCTTCTCCGGCGGCAGCTCGGTGGGCGCACGCGACCTCGGCGAACGGGCCATCGCCACCCTCGGCCCGCCCGGCATCCTCGTCCACGGCGTCGCCCTCAAGCCCGGCAAGCCGATCATCTTTGGCATGAGCGGCCCCACGCCGATCTTCGGCCTCCCCGGCCACCCGGTGTCGGCAATGGTGTGCTTCGACCTCTTCGTCCGCCCGGCAATGGCGCTGCTCGCCGGCAGGCGCGGCGACGACCTGCCGCTGCCCCATGTCACCGCCACCCTGAGACGCAACCTCAACTCCGCCGCCGGCCGCCGCGATATCGTCCGCGTACGCCTCGAGCAAAGCGACCAGGGCTGGGTGGCCGAGCCGGTGCTCGGCAAATCCGGAGCGATCTCCACCCTGTCCCGGGCCCACGGCTGGTTCGTCATAAACGAAAGCAGCCAGGGCCTTACCGAAAACTCCCTCATCGAGGTCTTCCTCTATTCATGAACCGCAACGTCTACATCAGCAACACCCCGCTGGCCGAAGCAAAAACCCGCTGGCGGGATGCACTCGAAGCACAGGGTTTCTTCTCGCGCCGTCCCCATGAGGAGGTCGAAGTCGACGCCAGCCTCGGACGGGTCACCGCCGCGCCGGTCTTCGCGCGGCGCTCGTCGCCGTCCTACAACGCCGCCGCCATGGACGGCATAGCCGTGCATTTCCTCCACCTCAGCGGGGCCAGCGAGGCCAACCCGGTACGCCTCGGCCGCGACCGCTTCGTCCCGGTCAACACCGGCAACGCCATCCCCGAGGGCTGCAACGCGGTGGTGATGATCGAGGACGTCCACTACGCCAGCCCCGACGAAGTGGTGCTCCACGCCGCGGCGACCCCATGGCAGCATGTGCGCACCATCGGCGAAGACATCGTCGCCACCGAGCTGATCCTCCCCGAGGGCCATCGCATCCGGCCCATCGACCAGGGGGCGATGCTCGCCACCGGCATCACCAGGGTCATCGTACAGCGCCCGCCGCGGGCGGTGATCATCCCCACCGGCAGCGAGCTGGTCGATCCCGTCGACGAGCCCCGCCCGGGGCAGATCATCGAGTTCAACTCACGCATCCTCGCCGGCTACCTGCGCGAGTGGGGTGCCGAGGCCGAGCGCCACCCGCCGGTCAAGGACGACCCGCTGGCCCTGAAGACGGCCCTGCTCGCGGCGGCGGCCTCCTCCGACCTGGTGGTGCTCAACGCCGGAGCCTCCGCCGGCACTCACGATTTCAGCGCCCACGTCCTCGCCGAGGTCGGCGAGGTGGTGGTGCACGGCGTGGCCATCAAGCCCGGCAAGCCGGTGATCCTCGGGCGCATCGGCGCCACCCCGGTAATCGGCCTGCCCGGCTATCCTGTCTCCGCCCTGCTCACCATGCGGGTCTTCGTGCGCGAGCTGATCGCCGCCTTTCTTGGCCAGGGGACGCCGGAGTCGCCGACGGTGGAAGCGACCCTGTCGCGGCCGATCCACTCGCCCATGGGGGTCGACCAGTTCGTGCGCATCACCCTCGGCCGAGTCGGCGAGACCCTCATGGCCACCCCCTCCGGCAAGGGCGCCGGGGCGGTGATGTCGCTGGTGCGCGCCGACGGCCTGCTGGTGGTCCCGGCGGGCAGCGAGGGCATCGGCGCGGGGGAGAGGGTGAGTATCGAGCTGCTGCGCAGCCAGAGCGAGGTCGACGCCACCGCGGTGATCATCGGCAGCCACGACAACATCCTCGACCTGCTCGCCAACCACCTCCACAAGCGGCGGCCGATCGTGCGCATCTCCTCGGCCCACGTCGGCTCCATGGGCGGCATCATGGCCATCCGCCGCGGCGAGGCCCACCTCGCCGGCACACACCTCCTTGACGAGGCCAGCGGCGAGTACAATGTCGCCTTCGTCAAACGTTTCCTGGCCCAGGTGCCGCTGCAGCTGATCACCCTCTGCCATCGCGAGCAGGGACTCATCGTCGCCCGGGGCAACCCGAAGAAGATCACCTCCTTTCGCGACATCGCCACCGGCGGACACAGCTTCATCAATCGCCAGAACGGCGCCGGCACACGGCTGCTCACCGACAAGGTGCTGCGCGACCTGGGCATCGCCAGCGCGGAGATCACTGGCTACGGCCACGAGGAGTACACCCACATGAACGTCGCCGCCGCCATCGCCAACGGCAGCGCCGACTGCGGCATGGGCATCCGCGCCGCCGCCAACGCCCTCGACCTCGACTTCGTGCCGGTGGCCGAGGAGCGCTACGACCTCATCGTACCGCGCACCCACCTCGACGATCCTCGGGTCGTCGCCATCCTGCACCTCATCCGCAACGGCGACGAATTCCACCAGGCCATCCTCAGGCTCGGTGGCTATAGCCTTCGCCACTGCGGCGAGGTGGTCTACGAGCAGTAGGGTGGCCAGCCGCAGGAGGTAATGCCGGGCCAGCTGACCGCCACGGCGGCCCGCCGCGGCGCCTCCATCTTGCCGAGAGGACGAATGTATTGCATTGCCAGCGCCTTACCGGGATGGTACTGTCATTTCGTCCCTTTCGCCCTGGTGGCGGCGGGGACCCGGCACCGTGCCACCCCGCCGCATGCCCTGCAGCCGTCAGCCACGATGTGAGGTACTCATGGAAGCCACCCTGCAAACCACCCTTGTTCTCCTCCTGCAGGAGTCCGGGGATGACGACGCCTTCATCGCCGCGGTCAACCGCCTGGTGAGCAGCGAAGGAGGCGAGGTGCTGATCGCCCTGTTCCGCATGCTGGCGGGCATCGACATCTCCCCCCACGAGGCCCCGGCCCACTGGGAGGGGCTGCAGCACCACCGTCTCCTCCTGCGACAGCGCCTCGGCCGCGACCTCGACCTCGTCGCCTCCCTCTGCGACTACCTGCGCACCGCCACCCGCCTCCTCACCAACCCCCGGCTGATCGAAGCCGGACACTACCAGGAGATGCTCCACGAGACCATCAACGACAAGCTCACAGGTCTGTTCAACCGCCTCTATTTCGACGAGGCGTTCAGCCAGCAGGTGGCCCTGGCGGAACGCTACGGCAATGATTTTTCGATCCTCTTCCTCGATATCGACGACTTCAAGGAGGTAAACGACACCTACGGCCACCTCACCGGTGACCGGGCCCTGGTGGCCATAGCCGAGGTCATCACCCGCGTCAAGCGTAACAGCGACATCGCCGCCCGCTTCGGCGGCGAAGAATTCGTGGTGCTCATGCCCCATACGGACAATATCAGCGGCTTTATCTTCGCCGAGCGGCTGCGGCGTGAGATCGAGGAGATGTCCATCCCCTTCGCCAACACCTCCCTCAAACTGACGGTGAGCGGCGGCCTGGCTTCCTATCCCCTCAACACCGACAAGCCGCGGCAGCTGCTGCAGCTGGCGGACAACGCCGTCTATCTCGCCAAGGGGGCGGGCAAGAACACCATCGCCCACTACAAAGAGGAGAAGCGCCGCTACCTGCGTGTCAAGATCAGCCAGCCGGTGCTCGTCCGCGAGCTCGATTTCCACGATACCGCCACCTTCTCCGGCACCAGCAAGGATATCTGCATCGGGGGCATTCTCTTTGAGAACAACGCCCCGCTGCCGCTGGGAGCGCTGATCACCGTGCAGGTGGCGATGAACGAGGACAGTCCATTGCTGCTCATCGGCACAGTGGTGCGGGTCGAGTCCTTCGAGGACGGCAGGTACGACATCGGCATGACCACCACCTTCAAAGAGATGGACAAGATCGCCAATGCCGAGATCGTCGGCATCCTCCGCCTTCAGAACGCCACCTGAGCGGGGGCCAGCCCGGGGAGCACACCATGCGCACCATCCATGTGAGAGTAGAAGGAGTGGTTCAGGGCGTCGCCTTCCGCGAATACACCCGCCGTGAAGCCGTCGCCCGCGGCCTGCGCGGCTGGGTGCGCAACCTTGCCGACGGGGCGGTGGAGGCCCTCATCCAGGGCCCGGAGCAAGAGGTGGCGAAGATGCTGAGCTGGCTGCAGAAAGGCTCGCCACGGTCACGGGTCGACCAGGTGCTGCACCGCGATATCGATGGGGCCGAACCCTGCCAATCCTTCGAAATCCGCTTCTGAGACCGGCCATGGGGATCTTGGATCAAGCGGATCATCCGCCTCGCCCTGAACATGCCTCATCGGCCACGACACCCGCACCTGCGCCCGCGGAAGTGAATGCCGACATGGCCGCGGCCGCCGACGGGCAAGGCCCCGCTCTGCTCCACATCGACTGCCTCAATCTGTGGTTCGACAGCTACGACGAGGACAACCACCCCACCAGCCACCAGGTGCTGCACGACCTGTCGCTGACCATAGCCGCCGGCCAGACCACCGCCCTGGGAGGCGAGTCCGGCTCCGGCAAGACCCTCGCCGCCCTCTCCATCCTCCGCCTCGCCGGCAGCGGCGCCAGAGTGCGCACCAGCGGCTCGATCCGCTATGCCGGCCGCGAGTTGCTCGACCTCGCTGCGGAGGAGATGCGCGCCATCCGCGGCAACCGCATCGCCATGGTCTTCCAGGAGCCGATGACCTCGCTCAACCCGGTCTACACCATCGGCAACCAGCTGCTCGAGCCCTTGCTGCTGCACCGCCGCCTGGACCGCCGCGAGGCCCGCGAGGAAGCCATCCGCCTGCTTGAGCGCACCGGCATCGACGACGCCGCGGCGCGGCTCGAAGTCTACCCGCACCAGCTCTCCGGCGGCCAGCGCCAGCGGGTGATGATCGCCATGGCCCTCGCCTGCCGCCCCGACCTGCTCATCGCCGACGAGCCGACCACCGCCCTCGACGTCACCACCCAGCAGCAGATCCTTACCCTCATCGACGACCTGCAGCGGGAATTCGGCATGGCGGTACTGCTCATCACCCACGATCTCGCCATCGTCCGCCGTCATGCCGCCTCGGTGGCGATCATCGAGGGAGGACGCATCGTCGAGGAGGGGCCGGCGGAGCGGGTGATGAGCGCCCCAACCCACCCCTACAGCCGCCGGCTGGTCACCGCCATCCCCGAGAGCCTTGGCGCTCCCGCCCCGCCCGGACCGGAGCTGCTCGCGCTAACCGCCCTCTCCTGCCGCTTCACTGCGGCCGGACGCTGGATCCACCCCTTTCGTCGTGAGAAGAAGGTGGTACGCGCCGTCGACGAGGCCACGCTGAGCATCGCCCGCGGCAGCACCTGGGGCATCATCGGCGAGAGCGGCTCCGGAAAGACCACCCTGGCCATGGCCATCCTTCGGCTGCTGCCCTCCTCGGGGAGCATCGTCTTCGCCGGGGAGAACATCGCCACCTGGCGCGGCCGCCGTCTGCGCCCCCTGCGCCGCGATCTGCAAATCGTCTTCCAGGACCCCTATTCCTCTCTGTCGCCACGCCTCACCGTGCTGGAGATCGTCGAGGAGGGGTTGAGAATCCACGCCCCGCAGCTCTCCGCAGAGGAACGCTACCGCCAGGTGGCGGCGGCCCTGGAAGAAGTCGGCCTCGCCGAGGAGATGATCTTCCGTTACCCCCACGAGTTCTCCGGCGGACAGCGACAGCGCCTGGCAGTGGCCCGGGCGGTTATTCTGCGCCCGCGGCTGCTCATCCTCGACGAACCGACCTCTGCCCTCGATATCACCATCCAGGGCCAGATCCTCCGCCTCCTCAAGGAACTGCAACACCGCCACCAGATGACCTACCTCTTCATCTCCCACGACCTGCGCGTGGTTCGCGCCCTCGCCGACCACCTGGCTGTGATGCGCGGCGGCCGCATCGTCGAGTCCGGCCCGGCGGCGGAAGTCTTCGCCAACCCCAGGGAGGAGTACACCCGCCACCTCCTCGCCGCCGCCTTTCACCGCCAGA
>JANJUM010000024.1 GCA_024710585.1 Desulforhopalus sp. | reverse complement strand
CACGGAGACCGAGATGCCGCCGCGAATCTCGCCGAGGCGATAGCCTTGCTGGGCATGGCACTTGAGGCAGGAGGCCTCCACCAGCATCGGTTTCATGAAGCGCAGGTGCGGCTCCCCGTCGAGGGGCTCGAGGGAGGCGTTTTGCGCCAGCCCCCCCTCGAAACGCTTCAGGGCCTCAGTTTCCCAGGGGTCTGGGGCGTTTTGCGGGTTGAGCGGCTTCAGGCTGGTGATATGCCCCCTGACGCCATATTGCGTGCGTTCGACTTCATGCACCTGCCGGGTCATGTAGGCGGGATTGACCAACGTCAACGCCTTGCCGGTGGTGGTGAGCAGGTCGCGGTCGGGAAGATGGGCGAGATAGGGGTTGGGCGGGAGCTGCGCGGTGGGCGGCGCATAGACGCCGCCCTGCAGGGAGGCCCATCGCCGGTAGACGAGATCCTTGTTGTAGGATGAGATCGCCTCGGCCTCGGCATAGCGAAAGGCCACGTCCCGGTCATGCGTAAAGTTCCACAGCAGCGACAGCCCGACCACGCCCAGCCAGATGGCGGCGATGACGACAAAGAGCAGCCTGCGCGAGACATAGGGAACCTTGGTCTTCCTGGGCATCTCTTCCTCCGTGAACCGTGTCGCAACAATGAAATCCGTCCTCCACGACTACGCACCGCTGCAGCCAGGATAGCACTTCCAGCCACCCTTTGCCAGTGGCTTGACAGCCAGCCCGGCTGTGGCGGCGGGCTATCCCCGCGGCGCTTTTCAGTGCAGGCGAGACAAGTCCCCAGGAGCGTTACACCCCAAAACACCCTGAATATGGGCCACCCCGCCACCTCGTAGTTCAAGCAGAGAATCAGGTATCTTGGCGGCGGGAAAAGGGTTGACAGAGGGTGTTTTGGGTTGTAGTAGGTTGTTGTGGGTGTCCACCCATCCCTCTTCGCACGGGAAGTGGCCGCCAGCAATAACCACGAGGGTCGCCAGCAATCCCGCGCCGGGACTGGCGGTTCCCCACAATTCAGGGATGGCCATGAAACTCATCTGCAACGGCACCGTCTACGCCCCCGAGAATCGCGGCCGGGCCGACATTCTCATCGGTGGCGGCAAGATCCTCCACCTCGGCACGCCAATCGACCCGCGCTTTCTGCCCGGCGAGGTCGAGGTCATCGACGCTTCCGGCCTGGCGGTGGTGCCGGGCTTTGTCGACGGCCACCAGCACTTCACCGGCGGCGGCGGCGAGGGCGGCTTCCACACCCGCACCCCGGAGATGAGGGTCTCGATGAACTTCGACAACGGCGTCACCACCGCCGTCGGCCTGCTCGGCACCGACGCCCTGACCCGCTCGGTGGAAAGCCTCTACGCCAAGACCGAGGCCTTCAACAACGAGGGGCTCACCGCCCTCATGCTGACCGGCTCCTACTGGCACCCCTCGCCCACCGTCACCGGCTCGGTGGGCCGCGACCTCACCTACCTCCGCCCGGCCATCGGCGTCAAGCTGGCCCTCGCCGACACGCGCGGCCCCCATATCGACGCCCCGGGCCTGGCCGCTCTCGCCGCCGATGTCCGTGTCGCCGCGCTGGTCGCCGGCAAGCCCGGCATCATCACCGTGCATACCGGCATCCGCGAGGAGCGCCTGTCGCTCATCCTCAGAGTGGTCAAGGACTACGGCATCCGCGCCGACATGTTCGTCGCCACCCATGTCAACCGCCATGACCCGGCGCTGCTCGAGCAGGTCCTGCAGCTGGCCGCGCTGGGGGCCACCGCCGACGCCACCTGCCTCACCGAGGTGCCGCCGGAGGGGGACAAGCACCTCACCGCCGCCGACTTCGCCCTCGCGGCGCAGGAGCGCGGCCTCTTCCATCGGGTGACCTTCAGCTCCGACGCCGGCGGCTCCCTGCCCATCTGGGACAGCGACCGCCGCCATATCGTCGGCATGGGCATCGGCTCGCCCCGCTCGCTGCTCTTCGAGCTGAACCGCCTCGTCAACAGCCTCGGCATGGACCTTTCCCAGGCCCTGTGCCCGCTGACCTCCACCCCGGCCGCCCTCTACGGCCTCGCCGGGCGCAAGGGTGAGATCCGCGCCGGCGCCGACGCCGACCTGGTGGTCCTCGACCCGGCGACCATGGGCATCGCCCACGTGCTAGCCGGCGGACGGGTGGTGAAGCGCGACGGCAGCCTCGTCGTCAAGGGCTATTTCGAATAGGTGCCGGGCATGCGGCCGGAAGAGATCCTCAGCGTCGACAACCTCAGCCTGAGCTTTCCCACCATCGACGGCTACGTCCCGGTATTGCACGGGGTGAGCTTCGCGGTGAAGAAGGGCGAAACCCTGGCCATCGTCGGCGAGTCGGGCTCGGGGAAGACGGTCACCATGCGCCGTGTCATGCAGCTCCTGGCCCAGGTGCGCACCGACTCGGGGACCATCTCGCTGCGCCGCAAGGACGGCAGCGTCACGGACATCACCCGCCTTGGCGTCGACGAGGCCGGGACGATCAGAGGCAACGACATGTCGATGATCTTCCAGGAGCCGATGACCTCGCTCAACCCTCTGTTCACCATCGGCAACCAGATCGCCGAGGCGCTCATCACCCACGGCCGGGCAAATCGCGGCGACGTCACCGCCAAAGTGCTCGAGCTGCTCGAACTGGTGCGCATCCCCGATGCCAGGCGGCGCATCGACGAGTACCCGCACCAGATGTCGGGGGGCATGCGCCAGCGGGTGATGACCGCCATGGCCCTGGCCTGCGAGCCGCAGCTGCTCATCGCCGACGAACCGACCACCGCCCTCGACGTCACCATCCAGGCGCAGATCCTCGGCCTCATCCGCAACCTCCAGAAAAGGATGGGCATGGCGGTGGTCTTCATCACCCATGACATGGGCGTGGTGGCCGAACTCGCCGACCGCGTGCTGGTCATGTACCAGGGGAAAATCGTCGAGGAAAACGGCATAGAAGAGATCTTCTCCTCCCCCGCCCACCCCTACACCCGCGCCCTGCTCAAGGCGGTGCCCCGCCTCGGCAGCATGCGCGGCCGGCGCAACCCGGCGACCCTGCCGGTGCTGGAGATGGAAAAGGAGCTCTCCCGCCAGGAGGGGGACGCCGCGCCAGTGGAGATCGAGGTCGACACCGCCCGCTATGACCGCCAGCCGATCCTCAGCGTGCGCGACATGACCGCCCGCTTCGTCTCCAAGAAGACCTTCTGGGGCACCGCGACGCACCTCGTCCATGCCGTCGAACGGGTCAGCTTCGACCTCTTCCCCGGGGAGACCCTGGGCATCGTCGGCGAGTCGGGCTGCGGCAAGTCCACCGCCGGCTACTCGATCATCAGGCTGGTGCCGGCCTCGGGCGAGGTGGTCTTCCAGGGGGAGAACATCATGGCCTCCTCGGCCAACCGCCTGCAGAAGCTGCGCCAGGACATCCAGTTCATCTTCCAGGACCCCTTCGCCTCCCTCAACCCGCGGCGCTCGGTGGGGGCGAGCATCGAAGAACCGATGCTCATCCATAAGCAGGGCGACAAGGAACAACGGCGAGCCAGGGTGGCCCAGCTCCTACAGCGGGTCGGCATCCCCGCCGCCCACGCCAGCCGCTACCCCCACGAGTTCTCCGGGGGGCAGCGGCAGCGCATCGCCATCGCCAGAGCCCTGTCCACCAGCCCCAAGGTGATCGTCGCCGACGAGGCGGTGTCGGCGCTGGATGTCTCCATTCAGGCGACGGTGCTCAACCTGATGATGGAACTGCAGCGCGAGTTCCAGCTCTCCTACCTGTTCATCTCCCACGACATGGCGGTGGTGGAGCGCATCTGCCACCGCGTCGCGGTGATGTATCTCGGGCAGATCGTCGAGATCGGCACGCGCGGCGACATCTTCGAGCGGCCGCAGCACCCCTATACCAAGAAACTGCTGGCGGCGGTGCCGATCGCCGATCCGGCGCAGCGCAGCGACTTCAACCTGCTCAGCGGCGAGATCCCCAGCCCGGTGCGGGCGGTCAGCGACCCGCCCGAGCTCTACCGACTCGGCGAGGTCAGCCCCGGCCACTGGGTGGCCGAGCTGCCGAGGCGGGACAACCCCTGGCAATGAACCCCCGGCCCTGAAAACCAGGGTCGGCACTCTCAATACCGAACCACAAGGAGGAAGGTATGCTGTTACAGAAAGCGGCCCTGTGCATCGCCGTCGGCCTGATGCTCGCCAGCCCGAGCTACGCCGCCACCAAGGACATCGTCTATGCCTCGGACTCGACGGCCAAGTCGATGGACCCCCACGACACCTCGGACACCTATTCCGGCGCCATCCAGCGCGCCATGTTCCAGGGGCTCCTCGGCTTCGACGAGAACCTCAACGTCATCCCCGTGCTCGCCGAGAGCTACACCTTCAACGACACCGCCACCGAGTTCACCTTCAAGCTGCGCAAGGGCGTCAAGTTCCATGACGGCGCCCCGTTCAACGCCGAGGCGGTCAAGGTCAACATCGATCGCATGATGACCGGCAAGTACAAGCGCAGCAGCCTGATGAAGCCGGTCAAGGAAGTCACCGTCGTCGACGACAGCACCATCCGCTTCACCCTCAAGGAACCCTTCGGCGCCTTCGCCAACACCATCGCCCACCCCGGCAGCCTCATCCAGAGCCCCAAGGCCCTCGCCCAGTACGGTGACGAAGTCAGCAAGCACCCGGTCGGCACCGGTCCCTTCATCTTCGAGAACTGGGTTTCCGGCGATCATGTCAAGATCAAGAAGAACCCCGACTACTGGCGCGGCCAGGTCAAGGTCGACTCGATCACCTTTAAGCCGGTGCCGGAGAGCGGCGCCCGCCTCGCCATGCTCCGCGCCGGGCAGGCCCACTACATCTACCCGATGCCCGCCGAACTGCAGCAGGTGGCGGAGAAGGACAAGAACATCGAGCTCATCTCCAAGCCGTCGATCATCGCCCGCTACCTGATCCTGAATACCAAGTACGAGCCCCTGGCCGACCAGCGGGTGCGCCAGGCGATCAACTACGCCCTCGACAAGCAGGCCATCATCAAGATCGCCTGGGGCGGCGCCGCCAAGGAGGTCGAGTCGATCATCCCCGCCGACCTGCCCTTCTACAAGAAACAGCAGGCCTGGCCCTACGACGTCGCCAAGGCCAAGGAGCTGATGAAAGAGGCCGGCTACGAGAAGGGCTTCAAGGTGACCTTCCTCACCCCCAACGCCTCCAACCGCCTGCGCGCCACCGAGATGGCCCAGCAGCAGCTCAAGGAGATCGGCATCACCGGCGACATCCAGTCCATGGACGCCGCCAGCTTCTACAACAAGCTCGAAGGCAACAAGGTCGACCAGGCCAAGGACCTGCCCTTCATCGCCTTCGGCGGCTGGTCGTCGTCCACCGGAGACGCCGACTGGGCCCTGCGCCCGCTGGTGGCCACCGAGGCCTTCCCGCCGGCGATGTCCAACTTCGGCTTCTTCTCCAACAAGGACGTCGACGGCTATATCCAGGCCGGGCTCGCCTCGGCGGACAACAAGGTGCGCGGCGAGGCCTACGGCAAGCTGCAGGACGCCATCTGGCCGATGGCCCCGTGGGGATATCTCTTCGTCGATACCCTCTATGCGGCCAAGGTGAAGAAGCTCAAAGGCATCTACCCCATGGCGGACGGGGCGTTTTCGGTTGAAAACGCCGAATTCGTCGACTGATTCCCGCGGAGAGGACCATGCTCCGGTTTTTCCTCAAACGCTGTCTGGCGATGATCCCGGTGTTGTTCGTCGTCTCCGTCCTCGCCTTCGCTTTCGTCCATCTCCTCCCCGGGGACCCGGCGCGGATGATGGCCGGGCCGGACGCCGACGTGGCGACCATCGAGGCCTTCCGCCAGCAGCTCGGGCTGGACCGGCCCCTGCCGGAGCAGTATGTCCGCTACATCGGGAAGCTCCTCGTCGGCGATCTCGGCATCAGTCTGCGCACCAAGATCGCCGTGTTCGACGAGATCGCCCTGCGCTACACCCCGACCATGGTCCTCGCCCTGTGCGGCATGGCCTGGTCGGTGGTGTTCGGCGTGCTCTTCGGGGCCATCGCCGCCATCCATTCCGGCAAGTGGCAGGACTACACCGCCATGCTGGTCTCGGTGTCCGGCATCTCCGTGCCCCAGTTCTGGCTGGGGCTGCTGCTCATCCAGCTCTTCGCCGTCTACCTCGGCTGGTTCCCGGTGGCCGGGTACAGCGGCAAGTGGCAGGAGCTCGTCCTGCCTTCGCTCACCCTCGGCGCGACGGTGGCGGCGATCATGGCCCGCTTCACCCTCTCCGCCTTTCTCGAGGTCCTCGGCGAGGAGTATATCAGCACCGCCCGCGCCAAAGGGGTGCGCGAGAGGCTGGTGATGTGGAAGCACGCCTTCCGCAACGCCCTCATCCCGGTGGTGACCATGATCGGCCTGCAGTTCGGCTTCCTCCTCGGCGGCTCGGTGGTCGTGGAGACGGTCTTCGCCTGGCCGGGACTGGGCCGCTACATGATCGAGGCGGTCGGCGTCCGCGACTATCCGGTCCTCCAGGCATTGCTCCTCCTCTATTCCTTTCACTTCGTCTTCATCAACCTCGTCGTCGACATGGTCTACGCCCTGATCAACCCGGAAATCCGCTACGAGTAGGAGCCCATGGAGCACAACGTCGTCAGCCCCTTCGACCTTTTCTGGCACAAGTTCAAAAAGCGCCGGACCGCCCTGGTGGCGGCGGTGTTCATCGTCCTCCTGGTCGTCGTCGCCGTCTTCGCGCCGCTGTTCGCCCCGCATGACCCGATGGCCACCGACTACGCCCAGTCGATGCAGCCCCCCTCTTTCGAGCATCCCGCCGGCACCGACGTCTACGGCCGCGACATCCTCAGCCGCATCATCTACGGCTCGCGCATCTCGCTTGCCGTCGGCTTCACCTCGGTGCTCGTCGGCGCCCTGGTCGGGGTCACCCTCGGCCTCATCAGCGGCTTTTTCGGCGGCTTCCTCGACGGGCTGATCATGCGCACCTCCGACGTGCTCTTCGCCTTTCCCGGCATCCTCCTCGCCATCGCCATCGTCGCCATCCTCGGACCGGGACTGGTCAACGTGGTGGTGGCGGTCTCGGTCTTCTCCATGCCGACGTTTGCGCGCATCGTCCGCGGCAGCACCCTCGGCCTCAAGGAGACCCTCTACGTCCGCGCCGCGCGCAGCGTCGGGGCCTCGCGCCGCCGACTGATGTTCGTGCACATCATGCCCGGCACCCTGAGCGGGGTGATCGTCTATTTCACCATGCGCATCGGCACCTCGATCATCACCGCCGCCAGCCTCAGCTTCCTCGGCCTGGGCGCCCAGCCGCCAACGCCGGAGTGGGGCGCCATGCTCGCCGAGAGCCGCGACTATATCGGCGTCGCCGACCATATGACGCTCTTTCCCGGCATCGCCATCTTTCTCACCGTGCTCTTTTTCAACCTCTTCGGCGACGGCCTGCGCGCCGCCCTCGACCCGAAGCTCAAGTAGCCGCCATGCCTCCGCTCGTCGCAGTCATCGGCTATACCGACCTCAACCGTTACGGCAACCTCTCCCATGTGCTGCCCGTCGCCTATACCAGGGCCATCGAGCGGGCCGGGGGGATTCCCTATATCCTCCCCTACAGCGAGGCCATGGAGGGGATCGCCGCAACGCTCGCCCCGGCCCGGGGCTGCCTTTTCTCTGGCGGGATCGACATCGACCCCTGCCGCTACGGCGAAGAGAAACGGCCCTGCTGCGGCGCCACCAACCTCGCCCTCGACGCCTGGCAGCTGGCGGTCTTTAACCTGGCAATGACGACCGGCCTGCCGATCCTCGCCATCTGCCGCGGGGCGCAGCTGGCCAACGTCGCCCTGGGCGGCACCCTCCACCAGGACGTCTTCGCCGAGCTGCCCGGCCCGCTCTGTCGCCACTCCGGGGCAGACGCCCAGCCCGGCGACGACCACCAGGTGACCTGCCTGCCGGGTTCGCGACTGCACCGCCTCCTCGGCGCCTCGCTGACCGTCAACTCCCGCCACCACCAGGCGATCAAACGCCTCGGCCCCGGCCTCACCGCCACCGCCTGGAGCGAAGACGGGGTCATCGAGGGCGCGGAGCACAGCCGGCTGCCGATCGATCTCGTGCAGTGGCACCCGGAACTGATGGCCGATTCCCCCTCCGGATCGATGCTGCCGCTCTTCCGCCACTTCGTCGACTGCTGCACCGACCGCTGAGGACACCGCCATGGCCGACCCCGAGGCACCTCCATCGCCACCAGGTACCCTGCTCCTCGTCACCCTGCAGGAGCGCTTCCTGCAGCGCAGCCATCAGCAGCTCTCCGCCCTCCTCGGCGACCGGCTGGCCATCAGGCCGGTGTCACTCAACGAGCTCACCACCGCCCCTCCCCAGCCCGAGGAGACCATTCTCTACTTCGCCGCCGGGGTGCGCACCATGGTGGAGCGGCTCTTCCCCGGCTGCGGCCCCTTTTTCCAGGCCGGGCGCGAGATCTGCATGTGGAACCTGCGCGAGCTCTTTCTTCTCGAGCCTGGCCAGCACATCCTCGTCGTCAACGACAGCCGCGCCAACACCGAGGAGATGCTGCGCGACCTCCTCGCGCTTGGCCTGCTGCAGCATTTTGTCGGCTATTTCCCCGGCGAGAGGGTGCCGGAAGACATCGACTGCATAGTCACCTCTGGCGAACAGGGCATCATCCCCGCCGAGCTGCGCCACCTGCCGGTGATCGATTGCGGCCTGCGTGTCGTCAGCCTGGAGACCATCTTCCGCCTCTGCCGCCACTTCTCCCTGCCCTTCGACCCGGCGATTCTGGCACGCAAATACCAGCAGGCCATGGTGACGCTGGCCGAGCGCTGGCCGCGCCCCGACGACGAGCTCTTCATCACCCCCTGGTTCGGCACCGTGCGCGACCGCACCGCCCGGGCGACCTTCGCCGACTTCATCGCCAACAGCGCGGCGATGGGCAAGTTCGTGCAACATGCCGCCAAGCTCGCCGCCACCGACCGCCCGGTGCATGTCTATGGCGCCATCGGCACCGGCAAGAAGCTCATCTGCCAGGCCATCCACAACGGCTCGACGCGGCGCGGCGGCCCCTTCCTCACCGTCAACTGCGCCGCCGGCGACCAGGCCGGTCTCGAGCGTTTGCTTTTCGGGCGGCAGAACGGCGACACCGTGCGCCGTGGCCTGCTCGAGGAGGCCCACGGAGGGACGCTGTGCATCGAGGAGGTCGGCGCCCTTGAGCCACGCCTGCAGGCCAAGCTGCTGCAGGTGCTCACCGAGGGTCTCAGCAGCCGCGTCGGCGGCAGCGAGATGCTCCCCATCGACGCCCGCATCGTCACCACCAGCAGCACGCAGCTCGAACTCGACGAGAGCCGCCCCATGGACAGCAACCTCTTTCTCTTCCTTTCCCGCTATACCTGCCGCGTGCCGAGCCTCGACGAGCGCGGGGAAGACTTCGAGCCCCTCATCCGCCGCTATCTCGTGCGCCACCTCCAGCGCGCCGCCACCGATATCGACCCGGCGGCCATCGAGGCCCTGCGCGGCCATCGCTGGAAGGGCAACGTACAGGAACTCTACAACGTTCTGCAGTATATGGCCTGCACCGGCGACGGCCGGCTCTCCTGCGAGGAACTGCCCTACTACATCATCAGCCACCATGGCCCGGCCCCGTCCTCCCGCCATGGCCAGGCGGGCGCGACAGGGGCGGATGACGATCTCCTCGACCTCTGCCGCGACATCGAGCGGCACGGCTTTCTCGGCGAGAGCCTGGCCATCCTCGAGGCCTTCCGCGACGGCAAGCGCCACAACACCGCCTACGGCCGCGCGCCCCTGCAGGAAGTGCTGCGCGGGCGCGGCCTGCGGCTGACAGAACAGCAGCTGCGCCTGCGCCTTGCCAAGTTGCGTGCGAGAGGACTGCTCCATGTCCGCCCCGGCCGCTCCGGCACGACCATTTCCAGCCGCGGCGAGGCCTTCCTCGACGCGGCCCAGCACTGGCAAAAGCAACCCTCAACCCTGGGAAGACCATGATCGCCTACTTCAACAACGACTTTCTCGACAAGGACCTGGTGCGCATCTCCCCCGACGACCGCGGCTTTCTCCTCGCCGACGGCCTCTACGAAGTCCTGCGCAGCTATGGCGGCAAGCTGTTCCGCGCCGCCGATCACATCGCCCGGCTCAACTACGGGGCCCGCCACCTGCGCCTGCCCCAGGGCGACTTCTCCTATCTCGTCCCGGTGGCCGAGGAGCTGCTGCGCAGAAACGGCCTCGCCGATGCCGAGGCCACCGTCTACTTCCAGATTACCCGCGGCGCGGCGAAGAGGAGCCACGCCTTTCCCGCCCCGCAGCCGCCGCTCACCGTCTACGGTCAGGCCAACCCCTTCGACGAGCAGGCCATGCTGCGCCGCCTGGAGACCGGTGTGGCCGCCATCACCCTGCCCGACCAGCGCTGGGCGCGCTGCGACATGAAGACGGTCGGCCTGACCGCCAATGTCCTCGCCAACCAGGCGGCCCACGAGGCCGGCGCCGCCGAGGCCATCCTCGTGCGCGACGGCGTGCTCATCGAGGGCACGCACAGCAACTTCATGGCCGTCTTCGGCGGCACCCTGGTCACCGCCCCGACGAGCAACTACATCCTCGCCGGCATCACCCGCAAAGCGGTGCTCGAGCTGTGCGCCCGCCATGGGCTGCCCGTAGAGCTGCGCCCCATCTTCGCCAGCGAGTTCCACCTGGCCGAGGAGGCGATGATCGTCGGCACCACCGTGGAAGTGACCCCGGTGCTGACCGTCGACGGCCGCCCGGTCGGCAACGGCCGACCCGGCCCGCTCGCCCGTCGGCTGCAGGCGCTGTTCGCCGCCGAAGTGGGCCGCCCATGGCCCCTGGGCTGATTTTTCCTGCTCGATGACGGGATGCCAGGGGCGGCTCCCGTCACCCCTGCTTGCCACCCCCCCTGGCGGCGGTCCATCCATCGGTGACCGCCGCCGTGGCCGGCCCAGGCCATGCCCCATCCTCCTTCCCCTGACTCCATCCACAGCCTAAACCATAACGCGCTGCACGGCAGGAAACATCCGGCCCGTCGCCTGTGCCCTACGCCATGGGTTACGCGTTGACGAACGATATATATTTTTGTATATATCGATACAATTCTCGTTCCGCTGCCCCTGAGCACGGTTTTTGCTGACACCACGGTGTCACGGTATCGAAAGGTTGCGGCCCCGGCCGCGCTCCGACCATAACCCCAGCCGCGAAACGGCCATGCTCTCGCAAGCGCTTCCACCACTGCTGCTGACCCTCAAAGTCTCCGGGCTCGCCACCCTGCTGGCGTTCATCGTCGGCGTGGCCATGGCCAGACTCCTCGGAGGCAGGAACTTCTTCGGCCGCGACATCCTCGACGCCGCCTGCACCCTGCCCCTGGTGCTGCCGCCGACGGTGCTCGGCTACTACCTCATCGTCGTCTTCGGGCGACAGGGTGTCCTCGGCCGCTGGCTGGAGCGCGAACTGGGCATCTCGCTGATGTTCACCTGGCAGGGGGCGGTGCTCGCCGCCGCCGTGGTCGCCTTCCCTCTGGTCTACAAGTCGGCGCGGGCGGCGCTGGAAAGCGTCCCCCGCGACTGCGAAAATGCCGCCCGGACCCTTGGCGCCTCGGAGTTGGAAATCTTTCTGCGCATCTCCCTGCCGCTCGCCGTGCCCGGCATTCTTGCCGGGGTGATGATGGCTTTCGCCCGCGCCATGGGAGAATTCGGTGCCACGCTAATGATCGCCGGCAACCTTCCCGGACGCACCCAGACCCTTTCCCTGGCCGTGTACAGCGCCGTCCAGGCCGGGCAGGATGGGCTGGCCAACTTCCTCGTCCTGGTCATTTCCCTCGCCTGCATCGCCATCCTGGCCACCGCGGCCAAACTGATAAGGACAACCTACTGAGAGGAACACGCCATGATCCGCACCCTGACCCTTGCCTGTCTGACCGTCACCCTGCTCTTTTCGTCCTCCGTGGCCCTGGCCGCGGAGCTTATCGTCTCTGCCGCGGCGAGCCTCACCAACGCCTTCACGGCCATCAAGCCTGGCTTCGAGGTCGCCCATCCCGGCACCACCCTGACCTTCAACTTCGCCGCCTCGGGCACACTGCTCAACCAGATCGCCCAAGGCGCCCCGGTGGACGTCTTCGTCTCCGCCGACATGAAATCCATGGACGACGCCATAGCCAAGAACCTCGTCAACAAGGCCACCAGCACCGTTTTCGCCCGCAACGAGCTGGTCCTCGCCGTTCCCGGTACGGCCGCCACCGCCATGAGTCTGGTGGACCTCGGCAAAGCCGAAGTCAAGCGCATCGGCGTCGGCAACGCCGATACCGTGCCCGCCGGGCGCTACGCCCGCCGCGTGCTCGAGAAGGCCAACCTCTGGGAACCCCTGCAGCCCAAGCTGATCATGGCCGAATCGGTTCGTCAGGTCCTCGACTACCTGCAGCGCGGCGAAGTCGATGCCGGCTTCGTTTACGCCACCGACGCCAGCCAGGCCAAAGGCAAGGTCGCCGTGGCCACCATCATCCCCATGGACAAGCCGGTGCTCTATCCGGTGGCGGTCACCGCTGGGGCGCAGAACAAGGAGGAGGCGGCCAAATTCATCGCCTATATCGGCGGAACCGAGGGCCAGGCAGTCCTCGCCACCTTCGGCTTCAGCAAGCCCTGAAACGCAAATGGAACTGACCATCGAGAAAGTGCTGCACGACCCGGCCGGTGAGTTCCGGCTGGACGTGCAGCTGCAGAGCGACGCCCGGCGCATCGTCTTCTTCGGCCCCTCCGGCTCGGGCAAGTCGGTGACCCTGCGCCTCATCGCCGGACTGCTGACTCCCGACCGGGGGCGCATCCGCCTCAACGGCCGCGTCCTCTACGACCACACCCAGGGCCTCGACCTGGCGGCGCGCCAGCGCCGTATCGGCTTTCTCTTCCAGGACTACGCCCTCTTTCCCCACCTGACGCTGCGCGACAACATCGCTTTTGGATTGCGCCGCCTCTTCACCAGGCTCGACGGCGACACCAGCCAGCGCATCGACGAGCTGATGGCCTCCTTCGGCCTGGCCGGGCTCGCCGATCGCCGCCCCGGCCAGCTCTCCGGAGGGCAGCGGCAACGCGCCGCCCTGGCCCGGGCCCTGGCGCCACGGCCGGAAATCCTCCTCCTCGACGAGCCTTTCTCGGCCCTCGACCAGCCCCTGCGCCTGCTCCTCCGCGAGGAGGTGGCGCGCCTGCTCGACATCTCCGACCCGCCGCTGATCCTCGTCACCCACGACCCTGCCGAAGCCCTTTTTTTCGGCGAGGCCATCGCCATCTTTTGCCGCGGCCGCATCACCACCGTCCTCGCCACCGCCGACCTGCAGCGCGACAGCGACCCGGTAGCGCGCCTTTCCTCTTTTTTCGACAGCGACGTGCAGCGCCTAGCGCCATAACGGGGGGTACGCCAACCACCCTTTTTGCAGGATGTCGACCATTACCGACCTTCCTGTCGCCTTCCTACCCGACCACTTCAGCCGTCACCCACGTCTCTGGCGCCCTTTTCGTCCGTCCAAGAGGATCTCTCGATGATCGGGGGGCGCACCGGCAGACCTTCAAGCACTCCAGCCACTACGGGAGCCCTCCACATCCCGGCGAGGGAAATCTCCTTGACCGCGACACCGCGATACAGGTCCGCCACTTTGGCGCGGCACTTTTAGGCCCGGCCTCGCCCACGCCCCGGTTATGCCTTGAAGCGCGCCGACTCCGTGGCAAGATACGCCTCGAAACGCTCCTGCATGGCCTTGAAGTCTCTTATGGCCGACTCGCCAGCCTCGGTGAGCACCGCCCCGCCGCCACCGCGCCCTCCCTTCCTGGTGGTCACCAGCGGACTGCTGGCGTGGCGGTTCATGGCATCGACCAGATCCCAGGCCTGCTTATAGGACATCTCCATCGACTTGGCGGCCTGGACGATCGAGCCGAACTGGCCGATACGCGAAAGCAACACCATTCTCCCGTAGCCGATATAGGTCTCGCCCTCCTTTTCTATCCATATGCGACCTCGGCAATAGAATCCCTCGGGATAGCTGTCGCGCTTTTTTATTGCACCATGCTTTCTCATCGGACCCCCCTCGAATACCCTCTTTTGCCGTCTGCGACGGCCATTCGCAAGAACCACGCCCAGCCATGCCTTGGCCTGCGGGCATAAAACCTGCGGTTCAGCCGCGACCTCAAGCACCTCACCGGGCTCCTCGCGGATAACCTGTCGCTCCCGCATTCGCCATGTATTTTTCCCTATATTGGAACGCGGGTTTCGTCAACGGGATTTTGCCCAGCCTGGCACTCCCCGCGGCTAGCCGCAAAGCCATTGCCCTCACCGGCCAGGCCTGGTATATTCAAAGGGTCTTTTGCAGCGCAGGCCTGACGTTCCTCTGCCCGCCCGCGACAGACTCCTTCCCCGCTCGGGGACGGCATTTTCATCTGCGAGGTTCGGTCGATGAGTATCCTCTCCCAGAACCTTCTCGTCATCGCCGTGGCCGTGATTCTCGGTCTCGCCATCTTCTTCGGCCTGCGCCAGAAGCAGAGCCGCAATGAACTGAAACTGCAGCAGCTGGCCGCCGACAATGGCTGGCAATTCGAGCGTGTGCGACTGCCGCTGGCCTGGGGCGAGCGCTATAGCACAGCGCAGTGGCGCCTCGAAGCGATGTCCACTTCAGCCGAGGTCGAATCCGGCCCCGGCTCGAGCAATATCGCCATGTCCACCCGCTGGAGCAGCGACCGTCCGGGGAGCCCGCTCCTTATCGGCCCGCGCCTCGGCACAGCCTCTGCCGGTTCCATGGGCGAGGTACTGCTCCAGCTCACCGTGCAGGCCGCCCTCGGCGCTGAAAGCAGCGGGGTGCGCGAGGTCGCTGTCGACGACGGGGAATTTTCGCGCCGCTACCTCGTCCTGGCGCGCCATGACGCCGAGGCGGCCGATCTGCTCACCCCGGCCCTGCGCCAGGCATTGCTCTCCGCCACGCCCACCAGGCCCATCATCAAGCGCACCGCGCAGGGCCTGACCGTGGAAGTGGTCGGCGTCCACATCAAGGATGGCGAAGAGCTCCTGCGGCTCGCCCACCTGGGGGAGACGCTGCTCACCCTCCTGCCGCAGCCGGAAAATCACCAGTAGCGAACAACGGCCTGGCGCAGCATCCGCTTCACCAGGCCGTTGCCAGGAAGATGACCTATCGATCACTCAGACGAAACACGGAGGAAAAGACCATGCCTATCTCTCTGCTGTCGCTCGCCCTCGCCGCCCTCGTCATCACCCTGCCGGCCACCGTCCGGGCCGATTCGGCGACCCCCGGCTACAAGAAATTCCAGGAGTTCAAGGTCGGCGACCAGGGCAAGGAGGTGCTGGCCAAGGTCGGCCCGGTGGAAGCCAGCTTCGACGGCTTCACCTACCGCGTCGGCAACGCCTTCAACAATCTCGAACAGACAGTGATCTCGCGCGTTCGCCTCGCCGGGGAACCGGCGGAGATCATCGTCGCCAAGCAATCGGGCAAGGTCGTGCGCCGCCAGCTGTCGTCACCGAAGAGCTTCCCGCCCCTCAAGGTCCCCGCCGCCAGCACCACCCTCCTCCCGGGAATGACGGTGGACGAGGCCAGCAAGAAGCTTGGTGCTCCCCCCTACCTGTGGATCGAGTTCGCCATGGCCGCCAACGCCCAGAAGCCAGACGAAGCACCCCCGGTCTATCAGACCCTGATCTGGCCCGATGGCAGCGGTCAGCTGGCCGCCCTGGTCCTCGATGGCAAGATCGTCAAGGCCGAATACCAGGGGGGCGGCGAGGCGCTCCTCAGCTCTGCCCCGCAGCCCCTCGACCCGGTCCACCCGCGCATTCCGCGCTGGCTGATGCCGGCCCCGAACAACAACGGCGTTTTCGCTGAACTCGAGGGCTACCGGGCCTACCTCGCCATCCCCATGGGGACGAGCGAGGCTGACGTCGCGGGGGCCCTCGGTAAAGCATCCAGCATCTCCGAGACCAAGGACAAGAACGATGCCGCCAAAATCACCCAGCGGGTT
This sequence comes from Desulforhopalus sp., assembly GCA_024710585.1. Taxonomy (GTDB): domain Bacteria; phylum Desulfobacterota; class Desulfobulbia; order Desulfobulbales; family Desulfocapsaceae; genus Desulforhopalus_A. Next base: position 10,002 of record JANJUM010000024.1, on the reverse strand, counting down.
CATAAGTACGAGTTCAAGGACGCGGCGCGCAACATCTCCAGCGCCTACATGTTCTTCTTCGTGCCGCCGGCGGGCAAGGACGCCCTTGGCGCCAATGACGGGGTCCTCAACAAGAAGAACATCTTCGCCAGCACCGTGGCCAACACCATGCGCCCGCGCCATATTCCCCAGGGCCTGACCGGCATGACCATGGCCCAGCTCGAGGCGGCGTTCGGCGGCCCGGGCAGGGTGCATGAGCAGCGGCTTCCCCCTGACGGCAAGGAGGTTACCGTCTATGGCTGGGGCGGCCAAGGCGCCTTTTTCGCCATGGACTTCCCGGCGGGGGCCAGCGCCGGGACGAAGACCAGCAGCGGGTCGTCGGGCGACAAGGACGAACTGGCCTCCCGCTACGAGGAGTACGTGCTCATCCTGCCCTGATGCGGCTGGCCAGCTCGGCGCCGTCGACCTTGTCACGGAACCGAGCGGGCTGCTCCGCGCGCATCGCCCCACTCCACCCTCACACCTTGAAGCCGCCGACGATGCTGTTGAGGTCGCCGGCCTGGCCATGCAGGCCGGAGGCCGTCTCCCGCACCTCGGCGCTGCTCGTCGAGATCTTCGCCGAGGCAGAGGAGACCAGGGCGATATTGCGCGAGATGTCCCCGGCCACCGCCGAGCTCTGGCTGACGTTCTCGTTGACCTCCTGAATCCCCTGGCTGGCCTGGGCGATGTTGTCGGCGATCTCCTTGGTGGCCGCGGTCTGCTCCTCGACGGCGGTGGCGATGGTGGCGACGATCTCGTTGACACCGCCGATGACCGAGGAGATATTGCCCATGACCTCGCCGGTGGTCCTGGTGGTCGACTGCACGTCCTCGATGAGCTTTTTGATATCCATGGTCGCCGCCGCCGTCTGCTTGGCCAGCTCCTTGATCTCGTTGGCGACCACGGCGAAGCCCTTGCCGGCCTCGCCAGCGCGGGCCGCCTCGATGGTGGCGTTCAGGGCGAGCAGGTTGGTCTGGTCGCTGATCTCGGTGATGGTCTCGGTGACCTTGCCGATCTTGTCGGCGGCCCGGCCCAGTTCGCCCATCTTGTCCGAGGCGAGCACCGCCTGGTCGACAGCCGAGCTGGAGATGGCCCGCGCCTTCTCGGCATTCTCGGCGATCTCGGTGATGGTCGAGCTCATCTCTTCCGCCGCCGAGGCGACCATGTTGATGTTGGTGGACGACTGTTCCATAGCCGCTGCCACGTTGTTGAGGTTGGAGCTCATCTCCTCGGCGGCGGCGGCGACGGTGTCGGCCCGCCCGGAAGTTTCCTCGGCCTCGCCGGTGAGCTGGCGCGAGATCTCGGCCAGCCGCGTCGAGCTGGTGCCGACGTTCGCGGCCTTTTCGGCCACGTCTCTGATGATCCCCTGCAGCTTTTCGATGAAGACGTTCAGCCACCTCGCCATCTCGCCGATCTCGTCGCGGCTGGAAACGACCAGGCGCATGGTCAGGTCGCCCTCCCCCTGGGCGATGTCCTTGAGGCCGGTGACGGCACGGTTGATCGGCCGGGTGATGCCGAGGGAGGCGAAGTAGACGCCGACGCTGACCAGCAGGGTGGCGATCAGGGCGGTGATGACGATGGCGTTACGCGTGGATGTACTCGCGGCGAGGAATTCCTCGCTGTTCTGGGTGAACACCACCTCCCAGCCATTGCGCGTCACCGGGGCGTAACCAGCCACTTTCGGCGTATCCTTGTAGACATACTCGAGCACCCCGCTGCCCTTCGCGGAGATGGCCTTGGCAATGCTTTCCATGCCCTTGACGGTGTTGATGTCAGTACTCAGCACCAGGGAGTCGTCCTGATGGACGCTGACCACGCCGGCCCCGTTGACCATGAAGGCGTAGCCGGTCTTGCCGGTCTTCGCCTGAAGGACCAGATCCACCAGGGTGCTGCCCTTGACGCCAAGGACGACGGCGCCGAGAAACTCGCCCTGCGGGCCGCGCAAGGGGGCGCAGGCGACATAGACGAGAAGGTTCGAGTCCTTGGAGCGCACGATATCGCTCAGCACCGTCTTTCCGGAGGACTTGACATCGCGGAAATACTGGCGGTCGGCGAGATTCATGCTGGGGAAGTCGTCGCCGTTGCTCTTCGCCCCGGCAACGTACAGCCCGCTGTCATCGACAACGAAGGTCCCGTCGTACCCGCCACCGAGCACCGCCGCCTTGCCTTTCATGGCCGCGCGCAAGAGGGCGATTTCCTCGCCGGCGGCCTCGCGCCCCTTCTGCTTGACCTTGTAGAGCAGTTCGGGGAGGGCCCGGTCGGCGGCCAGCCCGTTGACCAGCGTCTCCTGGAGGGCGAGGGTGGCGTCCACCGCCGCCGCCACCCGCCGCGCCATGCCCAGGGCGTTCTCCTTGGAGATCTCGACCAGGGCCGTGGAAGCCCTGGTGGTGGCGAGGTAGCCGACGACGAGCAGTGGCAGGAAGACGGCAAGACAGCCCCCCACCACCAGCTTGAAGGAAATGGAATGTACATCGAGTTTCTTCATACTTTGGATCTCCTTTCACTGTGGTGCCGCCACGGGGCACCGAAATCATGTGGCGCGGCGAAAGGCCGCAGGGAGCCAGCACCTCCGGCCAGACCCGCCGCTCTGTACCGACATTCCTACAGTGTAGTTCAGAAGAACGGCAAAGAGAAGGATCACCCCTGTTATTTCAAAGGCTCCACAGCTAGAGGGCTGTCAGCCCGAGGCTTTTTTCTACCTTCGGGGAAATCTGCTCCAAGAGATCTGCGCGGATCAGGTAGGGACACTGACGGTCATAGGGAAAGGCGCGGCACTGGTCGGGCCGCGCTTCGTGGATGAAACAACGCCGGTTGAGACGGCCGTCGGCGAGAAAGATACAGGAGCCGTCCTCCTTGACCTTGAAGGTGTTACGCCCTTCCAGGTAACGGCGGCGCACTTCGCCGTCGGCGATGGCGAAGTGGCGGGCGAGGCGGTTGATGTCGGTGGCGGTGACGAAGAGGGTCGAGCCCGGCAGACGGTAGCAGCAGTAACCGGGGCAGAAGTCGCAATAGACGCGAAACGGGCTGGGAGAGGGCGTTGCCGTGGGTGTGGGTGTGGCAGCGGAGAAGGGCCTGTCGTTCATACCTGTCACCTCTTTTACGGCAACCATGGCGGCCCCCGGACGAGGCGGCGAAACGATGGCCAGACGTTATGAGTAGCATTCTCTTATAGCGGGGCCCGGCCTCCCCTGTCAAAGCGAAAAGGCAGCGCGTGGCGGATTGGCGGGATACACGGCGATGACGAGGTCGGGTGGGCCAGGATTTCGCCAGTCGCCCCCTCCCGAGGACTGGGCGCGCCACCGGTGCCCTTCTACCTCTCCAGCCTCGAGGCATTGTCCCACGGGCAGGCGAGGATGCATTGATCTTGCAGAAAGCGGCTGGGTGATATAGTGTTTCGCGACATTCCTGTTTTCCCGCACCATGCCGAAGGAAACGCCGCCATCCCCCCTCCAGGGCCCCTCTTCCCCGATCCGCGCCGATGCCCGCCAGGTTGTTCGCCCATATCCCCCGCCTCCTCCTCGGCCTCGCCCTGCTCCTGCCGCTCTCGTCCTGCAGCCCGGTCGGGCCCGACTTCCAGCCGCCGCAGCCGCAGCTGCCGCAGCGCTGGACGGGCGCCGAAGACCTCCAGCCGCCCGTCGCCTCCGCCGCCGACAGCTGGTGGCGACTCTTCGTCGACCCCCTTCTGCACCAGCTCATCGCCGAGGCCGAAGAGGCCAGCTTCGATATGCACCGCGCCGAAGCGCGGGTCCGCGAGGCGCGGGCGCAACGCGTCATCGCCGCCTCCCAGGGCAGCCTCGGCGCAGCCGCCGCGGCGAACAGCGCCAGACGCAGCGACAACGTCGCCGGCGGCAGCCAGGACCTCTTCGAGCTGGGCTTCGACGCCCGCTGGGAGCTCGATCTCTTCGGAGCCACGCGGCGTGCCACCGAGGCCGCCGAGGCCGGCCTCGAAGCGAGCCGCGCGGAACTGCAACATGTCCTGGTCAGCCTCCGCGCCGAGGTCGCCCGGGTCTATATCGAATTGCGCGGCGCACAGCGCCGCCTGGCGACCGCCACCAACCTCCTCGCCATCAAGGGGGAGACGGTGGCCACGGTGCGCGGTCGGCTCGAACTCGGCTTCGACACCCGCCTCGACCTGCACCAGGCGCTGACCGAGGAGAAGCTCACCAGGGCCTCGCTGCCGGCGCTGGAACGCAACATCCGACAGGCCATGCACCAGATGGCGATCCTCCTCGGCCAGCCCCCGGCGGCGCTGGTCGACCGGCTCTCCCTCGCCTCGGGCACATTGTACCTGCCACAGACCATCGCCATGGAACTGCCCTCGGAGTTGCTGCGCCGCCGCCCCGATATCCGTGCCGCCGAGATGCGGCTTGCCGAGGCCACCGCCTCCATCGGCGTGGCCGTGGCCGACCTCTTCCCGCGCTTCTCCCTCGGCGGGCTGCTCGGCCTGCAAAGCACCGAGCTCTCCACCCTGCTGAGCGGCGCCAGCCGCTACTGGTCGATCGGGCCGAGCCTTTCCCTGGCGCTTTTCGATCGCGACAGCCGCCACGCCAGGGTCGACGTTTCCACCGCCCGCCGCGACCAACTGCTCTTCGACTACCAGCAGACGGTGCTCGAGGCCCTGGGCGAGGTAGAGAACGGCCTTATCGCTTTTTCCCAGGAACAGCGCGCCCGCGGCTTTCTCGTCGAGGCCGTCGCCGAGGCGAAAGCGGCGGCGGACATGGCCCGCGGCCGCTACCAGGCCGGGCTGTCCGATGTCTTCCCCGTCCTCCAGGCGGAGAGGACCCTCCAGGGCGCCGAAGAGCAGCTCATCGACAGCGAACAGCGCCTCGCCCTGGCTCTGGTTCTCGTCTACAAGGCCATGGGCGGCGACACTGCCCCCGGCATGCGCCACGAAGAGTCACCCCCACAACCCCCAGCCACAGCGAGCCCCTGATATGACCGCCCTCCCCCGCACCCTCGTCACTCTCGCCATCACCCTCGCCTTGGCCATCGCCCTCGCTGCCTGCAGCAAGGCCCCGGACGACAAGGCCAAGAACGGCCAGGCGGCCAGGAAACGGGCGGTGCCGGTGCTTCTCGATACGGTGCGCCACGGCGAAGTGCCTGTGGTTCTGCGCGCCACCGGCACGGTGGAGGCCTCGGCCACCGTGGCCATCAAGGCCCAGGTGGCCGGCATCGTCCAGGAGATCGATTTTCAGGAGGGCGACGAGGTCAAGGCCGGCGCACCGCTCTTCACCCTCGACAAGCGCCCCTTTGCCGCCGCCCTGCACCAGGCCCAGGGGGTTCTGGCCCGCGACCGCGCCGAGCTCGACAACGCCCGCCGCGAGGAGGCACGCTACAGCGCCGCCGCCCGCAAAGGCTATGTTTCAGGCGAGCAGGCGGAACAGGCCGCCACCAGGGCGGCGACGCTGACCGCCACCGTGCAGGCCGACGAAGCGGCGGTGGAAAACGCCCGCCTGCGCCTCGAGTTCTGCACCATCACCGCGCCGATTTCCGGCCGCACCGGCGAGGTGCAGACCGCCGTCGGCAACCTCGTCAAGGAAAACGCCGACACCCCGCTGGTGACCATCAGGCTGACCAGGCCCATCGAAGTCGCCTTCGCCGTTCCCGGCAGGCATCTCGCCGACATCGTCAGCTCGCGCCAGGCGGGTTCGCTCCGGGTCACCATCGACGACCCCGCCTTTCCCCTCCTGGCAGGCAGCCTGTCCTTTCTCGACAACACCATCGACCCGGCCACCTCGACGCTGCGCCTCAAGGCCCGCTTCGCCAACGACGACAACAGCCTGTGGCCCGGCCAGACGGTGGCGGTAGCCATCCTGCTGACCACTCGCCCGGCGGCGATTCTCGTGCCCACCAGGGCCATCAACATGGGGCAGAAGGGCCCCCGGGTCTTCGTCGTCAGCGATGAAGGCGTGGCCAGCGAGCGGGCCATCGTCACCGGCCAGCCCTTCGGCGAAATGACGGTGGTCGAGTCCGGGCTGTCCGCCGGGGAGAGGGTGGTCGGCGAGGGCCAGCTGCAGGTCACCGACGGCGCCAGAGTCGAGGAACGAAACGGCAGCGCCGGCCGGGAGAGGACCAAGCCATGATCTCCCTCTCGGCCATCTTCATCCGTCGGCCGGTGATGACCGTGCTGACCATGCTGACCATCCTCCTCTTCGGCCTGATTGCCTACAAGAGGCTGCCGGTCAGCGACCTGCCCAACGTCGACTACCCGACCATCAGCGTCACCGCCACCCTGCCCGGGGCCAGCCCGGAGACCATGGCCACCTCGGTGGCCACGGTACTCGAAAAGCAGTTCTCGAGCATCGCCGGGGTCGACTCGATGAGCTCGGTGAGCACCGCCGGACGGACGCAGATCACCCTGCAGTTCTCCCTCGACCGCGACATCGATGCCGCCGCCCAGGACGTGCAGTCGGCCTTGTCCACCGCCACCCGCCAGCTCCCGGACGACATGCCCTCGCCGCCGTCCTTCCGCAAGATCAACCCCGCCGACCTGCCCATCCTCTATATCTCCCTGGCCAGCCCGACCATCCTGCTCAGCGACCTCGACCGCTACGGCCAGACGATGAGCCAGCGCCTCTCCACCGTCCTCGGGGTGGCCCAGGTGCAGGTGCGCGGCTCACAGAAATACGCGGTGCGCATCCAGCTCGACCCGCGCGCCATGCTGGCGCTCAACCTCGACTTCGAAGACATCGCCGCAGCCGTCGATGCCCAGAACAGCAACCGCCCCCTGGGGCGGCTCAACGACGAGGTTCGCACCCTCACCCTGCAGTCGAGTGCCAACCTGCAGCAGGCCCGGGAGTTCGCCGAGGTCGTCGTCGCCGTCCGCGACGGTCGGCCGATCCGTCTGAAGGATGTGGCGAAGGTGCTGGACAGCGTCGCCGACGAGCAGTCCGCCGCCTGGTTCTACACCAGGGACAGGCAGGCCCAGTCGATCTTTCTTGCCGTCTACAAGCAGCCGGGCAGCAACACTCTCGAGGTTGCCGAGGCGGTCAAGAACATCCTCCCCGAACTCGAGCGCAGCCTCCCGGCCAGCGCCAGGCTCACCATACTCCGCGACGGCAGCCTGCCGATCAAGGCCTCGGTGGAGGAGATCCGCTTCACCATGCTGCTCACCCTGGCGCTGGTGGTGATGGTCATCTTTCTCTTCATCCGCAACCTCTCGGCCACGGTCATCCCCAGCCTGTCGCTGCCGATGTCGATCATCGGCACCTTCATGGTCATGTACCTGCTCGACTACAGCCTCGACAACCTGTCGATGATGGCCCTGACCCTCTCGGTGGGCTTCGTCGTCGACGACTCTATCGTCGTGCTGGAGAACATCGTCCGCCACATGGAACTCGGCAAGAGCCGGCTGCAGGCGGCCCTCGACGGGGCGCGCGAGGTCGGCTTCACCATCGTCTCCATGACCCTGTCGCTGACCGCCATCTTCATCCCGCTCTTCTTCCTGAGCGGCATGATGGGCCGGCTGTTCCGCGAGTTCGCGGTGACCATCGGCGTCGCCGTGCTGGTCAGCGGCGTGGTCAGCCTGACCCTGACGCCGATGCTCGCCGCCCGCTTCCTGCGCGAGCCGCACCTCGTCCACCATGGCGCCGTCTACCAGTGGACGGAAGGTGTCCATCTCTCCATGGTGCGCCTCTACGACGCCAGCCTGGTCTTCGTGCTGCGCCACCGGCTGGCGGTGCTGATACTCTCCTTCCTGGTGCTCCTCGGCACCTTCAAGCTCTTCGCCGTCATCCCCAAGGGCTTCATCCCCTCGGAGGACCGCGACATGATCCTGATCTCCACCGAAACCTCCCAGGACACCTCCTGGCCCTCCCTGGTCGACAAGTCCCAGAAGCTCGCCGCCATCCTGCAGAAAAACCCCAACGTCGACCGCTTCTTTCTCGACGTCGACTCCTCGGCCTTCATGATGGTGGTGCTCAAGCCGCGCAGCGAACGCCGGGAGAGCGTCGACCAGATCATCGACGCCCTGCGGCCGCAGCTCAACTCGGTGCCCGGCATCCGCGCCATGCCCAGCAACCGGCCAACCATCAACGTCGGCGGGCGCAGAACCCGCAGCCTCTACCAGGTCACCCTGCAGGGCATCGACCTCGAGGAGCTCTACGACACCGGCAGAAAGCTCGAGCTGGCGATGCGTGACCTGCCCAGCCTGGTCGACGTCTCCAGCGACCTGCAACTGGACAATCCGGAACTGACCCTGGCCATCGACCGCGACCGCGCCCTGCAGCTGGGCATTTCGCCACGCCGTATCGAGGAGACCCTGTACAGCGCCTTCGGCACCCGGGTCGTCTCGACCATCAACGGCAGCACCGACCAGTACGACGTCATCATGGAAGTGGCCCCCCAGTACCGCCGCGACGCCTCCTCCCTTGCGCATCTTCACGTGCGCACCCCGACGGGAAAGCTGGTGCCCCTGGCGGAAGTGGCCGAGGCCAGCAAGGGGGTCGGACCCCTGTCCGTCAACCATACCGGGCAGCTGCCTTCGGTGACCCTGTCCTTCAACATCCGCCAGGGCGACTCCCTGGGCGACGTCCTCGCCGAAGTGGAGCGCCTGAAAGGCCGCATCCTCCCCGACGGGGTCAGCTCCTCCTTCCAGGGCAACGCCCAGCAGTTCCAGGACGCCCAGGCGAGCATGGGCTGGCTGCTGGCCCTGGCGATAGTCGTCATCTATATCGTCCTCGGCATTCTCTACGAGAGCTTCATCCACCCCCTGACCATCCTCACCGCCCTGCCCTTCGCAGGCTTCGGGGCGGTACTCACCCTGATGCTCTTCAACACCGAGCTGTCCATCTACGCCTACGTCGGCATCATCATGTTAATCGGCCTGGTGAAGAAGAACGGCATCATGATGATCGACTTCGCCATCGTCGCCCAGGCCCAGGGCAAGAGCCCCGAAGAGGCCATCCGCGAGGCCTGCATCATCCGCTTCCGGCCGATCATGATGACCACCATGGCCGCCCTCATGGCCGGGTTGCCCATCGCCCTCGGCTACGGCGCCGGGGCGGAGTCGCGGCGCCCCCTCGGCCTCGCCGTGGTCGGCGGCCTGCTCTTCTCGCAGAGCCTCACCCTCTACGTCACGCCGGTCTTCTATCTCTATATGGAGCAGCTGCAGCAGTGGCTGAAACGCCGCGCCAGCCGCCGCGCGGCGCGGCTCGAGGCCACGGGGCGATAAGCGGCGGCACCGGGACAGGCGGGGAAAAAAGGCAGACAAATTAGGACAGTATGATATAGTGGCCGTTCCAAGATAAACAGCGCCAACGCGGAGGAGAACTCATGGCAAACACACAGGAAAAGGAGCAAGCCACGTCCATCGCCGGACAAGGTCTGGCCGACATCACCATCTGCGAGTCGGAGATCTGCTATATCGACGGCAAGGAGGGCCGCCTCGTCTATCGCGGCTACGACGCCATCGAACTCGCCAAGCACTCCACCTTCGAAGAGGTCGCCTACCTCCTCTGGTACGGCGCCCTGCCGCGCCCCACTGAGTTCAAGGCCTTCCTCGCCGGGTTCACCGGCTCCCTCGAACTGCCGGTGGAGACAGTGATGATCCTCCGCATGTTCCCCAAGGCGGCGACGCCCATGGAGGTCATCCGCACCGCTGTCTCCTCGCTTGGCCACTGGGACCCGGACAGCGGCAACACCGGCCTCGACGCCAGCTTGCGCAAGGCGCAGCGCCTCACCCTGCGCATCCCCCTGCTCATCGCCGCCCATCAGCGGCTGCGCGAGGGCAAGGAGCCGCTCAAGCCCCTGCCAGGCCACGGCATCGCCTACAACTTCCTCTACGCCCTCTTCGGCAAGGAACCCGACCCCCTGGCTGAGCGCGCCTTCGACGCCGCGCTCATCCTCCACGCCGACCACGAACTGAACGCCTCGACCTTCTCCGCCCGGGTCACCGCCTCGACCATGGCCGACATCTACTCCTCGGTGACCTCGGCCATCGGCACCCTCAAGGGCCCGCTGCACGGCGGCGCCAACATGGAGGTC
>JANJUM010000013.1 GCA_024710585.1 Desulforhopalus sp. | reverse complement strand
GGCGAGGACCGGGCCAACACCATCCTCGACAACTGCAACACCAAGCTCTTCATGCGGGTGCCGGATGCCGATACCGCCGAGTATGTCTCCCGACATCTCGGGGAGGAGCGCAGGTTTTCCCCGATCATCTCCATCGGCGGGGGATTGTCGATTCGGGAAACCGAGGAGGTGCGAATCAAGCATACCGAGGTGCTCAACATGGCGCCCCGAGAGGTCTTTCTGACCACCTACTCCGGCACCTTCAAGGGAAAAACGGCGACGGTGCGGGACAGCCTGCTGCGGGTCACCTTCCCCGATCTGCAGCAACGGGGCTCGGCATGAATGGCATAGGCTGGAAACAGTGGATCTGAGCTTTTGGTTGGTCCTGGTGGCGGTGGTTCTAATCGGGATAGCCGGGGTTATCTTCTGCTGCGAAGGCCAACCCAGGCAGCCTGTGCACACCATTGAACTCGCCGAATTATCCACCATCTGGACCAAGAAAGCCAACCAGCCAAAGCTCATCCATATTTCGCAGCTCTCTCCTCTGTGGCGGGAAGCCGTGAAGATGGAAGAACCCGGAGGGGATGAGTTCTCCCATTCGCGGATCAGAGAATTTGCTGGGAGGATCCTGCACTGGCCACTTTTCAGCAACTATCCCAGACAGCGCTCACTCTGCCTGCAGATCTTGGTTCTCCTCGACCGCGAGGGCGAGTGCAGTTCCGTGGTCAAGGTCCAGAGCGATATCGAGTCCAGTTGGGACAAACAGACCTTCGCCCTCCTGGGTCAAACCAGTCTCCTTGATCACTCGCTCAATGTCGCCGAGATAGCCATCGAACTGCTGGTCAAAGCCGGTGCCCACCATGTCATCCCCGACACCCTGGTGGCCGCCCTGGCCCACGATCTCGGCAAGCTTCAATCGCTGCGCGGTTTTCTTTATTCTCTGGGCGAGCATCCTTTAGCGTCCGGCCGACCGCTGGCGGCGATGACCGAATTTGCCGACCTGCCCAAAAAGGAAGAAATCCTCCAGGCGATCAAGCTGCACCACAAGCGCCCCGAGGGGCTGTTGGGGAAGACTTTGAAAAAGGCCGATCAACTGGCCAGACAAAAGGAACTGGAAACGGCAGTTGCCGAGGCGGGTGAACCGCCAGCGGTGACCGAGGTAGCGGCGGTGTCGCCAGCGCTGCCGCCAGCGGCAACCATCTACGGCGAAGATACCCCTGCACCGGTGTCGTATGCCACCATGCCGCCTCGCACCGATATCTCATCCTGGTTCGACGCCAGTGCCTTTCTCGACGGACTCAGGCCCTATATCAACAAGATGTTTGGCCGGCGCTTCCTCGCCTTCTCGATGGCCGACGGTCACGTCTACTTCCAGGCCAAGGTGCTCGAGGAACTGGCGCGCAGGCAGGCAGAGAAGGCAGGATGCGTTGAGATTGCCACCATAGCCCCAAAGGACCAAGCGATGCGCGGGGTATTGCTCGCCATCGTCGACCGGTTGAAGAGCGAGGGCGGAATCATCGATCGGGGATTGATCAAGGACGGTTTTTTCGGCGGCTATTTCGTAGTCAGCCGCAAGATCGGCAAGCCGATGAAGGGGTATTACACACCCTTTCATGCCGAACCCTTTGGCTCCATTGCCGAGATGGAGAACAGCAAACCCGAGGCCCTGCGGGACATCGACCGGGTCGTCCCTTATGACGGCCGAGACGAGGACAGCGGATGAGAAATGACCAGACCAGTCGCAGCCAGCCGGCCACCAACACCCAGATCATCACCACCGATGGCTGTCGCCGTGAAGGCCCGAGAAACCTCCTGAACGCCATCTCCGAGATCCAGCAATTCTATGTCATCGAGAGCAAGGGCCAGGACATCCCGGGCGAGTTTCTCACCTTGGAGCGGACCCTTGATTTCTTCAAAATCGGGGTAAAAAGCGGCTTTCACGAAGGCTTCACCCTGGCCCTGCTCTTCCCCATCTTCCATTTCTATCTCTTTCCCTTCGTCTTTCGGCAGAGCGACTTCTTCACCCAGTTGCTGTTCGCCAGCATCCCCTATCTGGTCCTGGTCATCAATACCGGCATGTGCAGCTATATCAGCCGCTACTATGTCGGCAACATCACCCGCAAGGCCATCAACGCCCTCTTCTCCGGCCGAGCCCTGGCCCTGCTCGGCAAGGCCTTTCTCATCTACATCGTCTATCTGCTGGTGTTTCGTCTCAGCACCCCGGAGAACGTCTGGAGGCTCGTCCACGGTACCGGGTCCACAGCCCTGAAATTGTACTATGGATACTTCGAGATCAAACCACACTTGCTGCCGGTGGCGACCAAGAGCGCCCTGCTCATGGCAATGGCGGCGATCATCCCCTACGGTTCGGTGTTCCTGCTCGACAGCTGGTCGAAATATCGCATCAGGAAGAACGCCAAAACCATTTCTGCATGACAAGGAACCTTATGACCGAGAAAACCGATGCCAGACCATCATGGCAGGAGATACAGGAAAAGAAGATCAACATGGTCAAGGAACGGGGCGCGCGGGTGCTGAAGATCAACTCCCCGCTCAGCTCGACGATGTTCAACATCCTGCGCCAGTTCGACATGGCCTACGCCCACTTCAAAGGCCGACTGGGGGAGATGGGGGGGATTTCCCACGAGGAGGGGGAGGACTTGATGGTCGAGGGCCGCGACCTGGTGGTCGCCTTCTCCGACTATACGGCGAAGCTTTGCCGCCGGGTGCGGTTTCGCTATTACGTGCCCCGGGAAATCGAGGAACATTTAGGGGGAGAAAAAGAGCAGCGCCCTCTTTAACTCGATTCTCACGCGCCTAAATAGGCAATCTTCTCGATGTGTTTCCGTTTAGTCGCATCGAAAAGGTGGGTATATCTCATAATCATCGCTAGGGTCGAGTGGCCCAGGATGTCGGCTATCACCCTGATGTCAACGCCCTGCATGAGCAAATGGCTTGCCGCCGTATGGCGAATATCGTGGGGAGTGAAATGCGGGATCGCAGGGAAGCCAGGGAAATGTAGTTGGTCCTCGGCCTTGCGTTTCAAGCGCACCCATAATCTTCTCCAGCAATCCTGAAAGACACATCCCGGTCGCAGCATAGTTTGCTTGGATTGACGATGGTTAGGCTTGAGGAATAGGTACCCCTCTTCCTCAAGATCTATCTTTTTAAGGGCATCCGCGACCTCCATGGTCATCGGTATAGTCCTGGGCCTTTTCGATTTTGTCTGCCACAGCGTAATTTGACGATTCTCAAAATCGACAGCAGAACTTTGCAAACGTGCAGCCTCCCCGGTTCGCATTCCGGAATGCATCAGCAAAAGCACGAAAGGGTAAAATTTCTTGTTTTGACTCGCTTGTGCCTCTTGCAATACTATGCTAGCTTCCTCAACCGATAGAAATCGCACTCGGCCTGGAGAGGGGGGAACTCGGTCAATATAGGTCAGAGGATTATCGACGGAAATATCCCATGCGCCGTTGAGTACCCTGAACATTCGAGACAACATCGCCAACTCTTGTCGAACAGAGGAAGACGAGGCATTCTCAGCGAGGCGCTGTGATTGGTAACGATGAATTTCTCCCGGAGTGATCTCGCTGAGAGATGTCGTCTCCCCCAAAATTCTGACAATATGTCGACGACTGTACTCTTCCCGATCAAGTGTCGATGGGCTTTTCCTCAGGATATTTTTCCCATAATCTAGATACTTTAAAAGGACATCACCAAGCATTACGGCGTCAGCAATTCTTGGGTCTTTGTACCTCTTTTTCAGGATGAGAGATTCCTGCTCAGCCGCCCAGGCCTTTGCCTCGCCCTTTGTCGAGAAAGTCTTCTTTATCGGGCGATGACCTTTTTTTCTTACAACAGCCTGATACGAAACACCTTTTTTGTTTTTTAGCGGGATAATAGTTGCCATGCCTTTGCATTATCCAGTTGTTTCGACGTATAATCGACTCGCCTCTCGGACCATCTGGCCCGAAAAACAGGGTACACTTTCGGGTACACTAGTGTACCTGAAAAAAACAATAGATAGCAAGGAAAAGCAATGCCAAGTCTGGCAAGAGGGACCGCAGGAAGGAAAAAATCGAGGAAATACGAAGGAAAAGAGTGGCGGAAGTGCATGGGAATCGAACCCACCTGACGGGCTATTAACCCGCCACACCGGATTTGAAGTCCGGGAGAGCCACCAGTGCCCTATCCACTTCCATTGCGCTTAGCAAAAGACGCTCACTATACTAATTATTGTTGACCTTGAAAACAACTTTTTATTATATTGGGCTGTTCCTACGGTGGCAGGTGAACCTCTCTGCACGGAAAAATCAAGCATTTACACCGAATCGAGCCCAATAGCCCTCATGCAGTGTGAAAGACTAGTCAAATTGATCAAGTCGTGGTACCTCAGCGTTCGCGATGAAACCATGGCTCCGGCGCGGATGGTCACCTTCATGCACCAGCATGTCGAGGGGTGCGATGTCTGTCAGAAGGACCCTGACGTAGACGATGAAATCGCCAAGATCACCGAGATGATCCTGCCGGAATCGAAGATACCCAAGGCCGTCCGCCAACAGGGGGCCCTTGATGACGAAGAGGGTGATTTCGAAGACGACGAGTTCCTCGATGGTGAGCGCGAAGGCGAAGACGAGGACCTTGACGGCGAAGAAGACGAAGACCTCGACGATATCGAACCCGAAGAAGACGAGTTCCTCGAAGACGAGGAAGACTGATCACGGGCCGCCACTTGCCAGTGCGGCCCCTCGTCTCACCCTTTTGTCGTCCACTCCTGCAGGGCCCGCTCGATGAAGTCGCAGACGGCTTCCTGCTCCTCCTCTCCCTTGCCGGCGATGGTCATCGCCGGCCCGATCCTGAAATAGGCGGTCTTCGTCGTATCGAGGCGTCCGCAGTCCTTGATCAGTGAGCCGTTGTTCCAGCAGTCTGTCTTCAGGGCGATGGGCACCACCGGCACCCCGGCCTTCTTGGCGAGCTTGACACCGATGGAACTCATCTGTCCCCGGTCGAAGGTCTGCGCGCGGGTCGTCTGCGGGAAAACGATCACCGAGATACCATCGCGCAGTCTGGCGCCGCCCTCCTCGAGAACTGTCTTGAGGTCCTGGCGCGGGTTGCTGCGGGTCACCGCGATGGGGTTGCGCGAGCGCATGACATACTTGAACACCGGGTATTCGAGAAGGCTCTGCTTGACGACATAGGTGACTGGCACCACCGGCTGGATGACCGCCGGCAGCACCATGGTCTCCATCATGCTCATGTGGTTGCCGATAAAGACCACCGGCCCGGGCAGCTTCTCCAGGTTCTCCACCCCGGAGATCTCCACCGTCACCCCGGACCGTTCGAGACTGTCGAGCACCGCCAGGCTGCTCTCCACCCAGTTCTGATCGCTGTATCGCCCCCGGCGGGCGCGCCGCCCGGCACGCCACACGATGAGGATGAGGCGGATATAAAAGACCAGCGACGGGAAGACGCGGGCAAAGAGGAACCGGCGGCGCGGGGGCGTCCGGTAAAGGTGGCCACTGTAAGGGATCTGATGCATCGTCTGCAAAAAGAGTGAGTATTTGCCGAGTGTCTGAAACTTCAACCATTTTTTCGGGAAGGTAGCACGAATCTCCCGCCAAGGGCAAGGGGAATCGTCACCCCGACCGTGGGCATCCCCGCCTCCTTCCCGCCCCAAGCCGGTCCACTGTGGCTGCGTCTCGCAGCCCCGTTCCACATCAGTCCCCGGCATTTTCCACCGCTCAGTCAACCAGCAGGCCCCGTACGTGCTGCGAGCCCATGGTGCCAAGCAATCCTGGCTACAGGGCGCCCCTCTGGACAATACGAGTTCCACCCGCGCTCCGCAGAGAGAGCAGCTCAGCTTTTTTCGTCCGTTCCCTGTCCTTTTCGCGGAGGTTGTGATAGCCTTTGTGCGATTGATATACTCCTGCTACATTTCTGCCACGGAGAAAGGATATGACAGACAAGCCCTCCCGCACCGGATTGCGGTTCAAGCTCATCGTCCCGGTGGCCACGGCCATGACCCTGGCCATTGTCGCCGCGGTCGGTGTCCTCGTCTATGCCCAGAACAGGGGCAACCAGCAACTCGATATCCTCGTCGCCGCCGCCTTTCGCGGGGCCGGGGAACGCATCTCCGCCGACTTGACCGCGCTCTCGGCGCAGATGGCGGGGACCATGGAGAAGATGATCGTCTCCACCCGCGAGGAAATCGGCGGCTCTTCCCGCGAGGCGCTCTTCAAAGCCGGGGAGGCCATGGTCTACCGCATGGGCAAGGCCTACGAAAAGGCGGCGGAAAACTCGGCGCGACTCTTGGCGCAATCGGCATTAGCGCCCATCGCCGCCGGCGACAAGGAGGCCCTCACCACCCTGGCAACCAACGCCAGAAAGGATGATGGGGTGCTCTTCGTCTTCATCATGGACAGCAACCGTCAGCCCCTCGCCAACTCCATCGACGAGAAGCATGAGAGCCTGGCCGATCTGGTGAAGTCCGCCGGCCAGGAGCCCGCGCGGTTTCTCAGGGAAGCCATGGGCAACAAGCGCTTCTTCATCGTCACCCAACCCGTGGGTGACGAGTATGAACCCCAGGGTTTTGTCTACCTCGCCGCCGATCTTGCGGTGATCGAGAAGGAGAAAGAGCTGCTGACCACGCACTTCGGCAGATTGACCGAGCAGAACGAGAAGGCGATCGCCACCATACTCCAGGCCGAGGTGAAAACCATGGCTGGCGCCCTCGCCGCGTCCATCAACAATATCGAAGCGCAGACGAAAGCGGCCGCCGAGCGCGCCAGCGAAGAGCTCGGCAAGGCGAGCCGCGAAGTCAACGGCAGAGTGCGTCTGTCCTTCCTCGGCGGCTCGGTGGTCTGCCTGGGACTGGTCCTTGCCCTCCTCCTGTGGAATGCCCGCTCCATTCTCCGCCTCCTCGGCGGCGAGCCCTCGTCGATGACCGCCATGGCACGGCAGATTGCCGCCGGCAACCTCGATGTCGGCGAAGGGCAGGCCCAGAGCCAGATCCCGGGCAGCCTGCATCACTCCCTGCAGGAGATGGCGGCCAGCCTGCAGCAGCTCATCGGCACCCTCCTCGCGGAGAGTCAGCGCATGGCCGACACCTCGGCCGATCTGCAGAAAGCCGCCGCCGAGATGGCCAGGGACGCCGAGCAGTCAGCCGACAAATCGGCCGCCGTGGCCGCGGCCACCGAACAGATGAGCACCAATATGAACGTGGTCGCTATG
Source organism: Desulforhopalus sp. (assembly GCA_024710585.1). Lineage (GTDB taxonomy): Bacteria > Desulfobacterota > Desulfobulbia > Desulfobulbales > Desulfocapsaceae > Desulforhopalus_A. The sequence goes on along the minus strand of JANJUM010000013.1, from coordinate 24,757 downwards.
GCCAGCGACCAGGCAGCCAGCAGCGTGCAGGTGGTGGCGGCGGCCCTCGAGGAGTTGACTCGGGCCATGGACGCCATCGGCGGCGACACCGACAAGGCCAAGAGCATTACCACAGAGGCCGTGGCCTACGCCGACAGTTCCTCCGCCAAGGTCAATGCCCTCGGCCTGGCGGCGCGGGAAATTTCCAAGGTCACCGAAGTCATCACCGAGATTTCCGAGCAGACCAACCTGCTCGCCCTCAACGCCACCATCGAGGCGGCACGGGCCGGAGAGGCCGGCAAGGGTTTCGCGGTGGTCGCCAACGAGATCAAGGAACTGGCGCGCCAGACCGCCAACGCCACCGGCGAGATCAAGTCGAGGATTGGCTCGATCCAGTCGTCCACCGACGACACCGTCGCCGAGATTCGCAAGATTTCCGGGGTCATTAACGGCGTCGACGCCATCGTCGCCTCCATCTCCCGCGCCATAGAGGAACAGAACGCCACCACCGCCGAGATTACCCGCAATATCGGCGAGGCGGCGAGGGGCATCGCCGAGGTGAGCAGCAACGTCGCGCAGAGCTCGGCCGCCGCCGCCGAGGCGGCACAGGAGATCAGCCAGGTATCGCAGCTGGCCAACAACTCCCGCCAGTGCAGCGTGCGCGTCGAGCTCGGCAGCCAGATGCTGGCCACGGTGGTCAACGAGTTGCAGGAGGTCACCGGCCACTTCATCCTCGGCGGCAGCGCGGCGCAAAAGGTCGAGGCGGCGAACCGCCAGGCTGCGGCCGACGATCTGCTCGTCTGGAACGACTCACTCTCGGTGCACATCCGCCAGATCGACGAGCAGCACCGCCAGCTGGTCACCCTGGTCAACCGCCTCTATCGGGCCAGCCGCACCGGCAGCTCACGCCAGGAGGCGGCCGCCATCCTTGACGAACTGGTCAGCTATACCGCCAGCCACTTCAAGACCGAAGAAGAGCTCTTCGAGCAGCATGGATACCCGGGAAAGGACAGCCATTGCCAAGCCCACCGCCACCTCGCCGATAAGGTGCTCGAGTTCCAGAACGCCTACCGTCAGGGCGCCGCCAAACTGGAGCTGTCACTCCTGCAGTTTCTCAAGGACTGGCTGCTCACCCATATCATGAAGACCGACAAGCAATATTCGGCGTATCTCAGGGAGCGCGGCGTGGCCTGATGAGGAAAGCGCCCCTGGCTGCCTTCCCCTCTATCCTCACCATTTTTAAATACTGCGGCGCCGTCCCGAGGAGTCTTCGGGACTACGCCGCCATAGAACGGCCGGCGAGCCCGCGCCCGATGAGCCCTTCCGCCGCCTGCGCGTCGCAGGGGCGGGAAAACATGAAGCCCTGCGCAGTATCGCAGTTCAGGGAGCGCAGCTTCTCCAACTGGCTGCGCCGTTCAACCCCCTCGGCAATGACCGACAAGCCCAGGCTCCGGGCGATGGCGATGATCGATTTGACGATCTGGTCGTTATCCTGGGAGTTATCGAAAGTACTGATAAAGGAACGGTCGATCTTGAGATGGTCGATGGGCATACTCTGCAGGTAGGACAGCGAGGAATAGCCTGTGCCAAAGTCATCGATGGCGATCTTCACCCCATGCCCCCTCAGCCGCTTCAGCTCGCCGACAATCGCCGATGCCTCCTGCATGATCACCGACTCGGTGATCTCGACCTTCAGGCAGCCCGGGTGCAGGCGGTGGCGGTCCAGCGTCGCAAGGATATGCTCGACCAGCCCCGGCTTGGCAAACTGGCGCACGGAGACGTTGACGCTCATGGTCAGGCCGCTCGCCTGCGGGTAACTATCCTGCCAGAGACGCAACTGCCGGCAGGCCTCTTCCAGCACCCACTTGCCCAGCTCGACGATCATTCCCGTCTCTTCGGCGACAGGTATGAAACGGCTCGGCGGGATCATGCCGCGCAGGGGGTGGTTCCAGCGAACCAGGGCTTCGAAGCCCTCGAGGCGTTCTTCGCACACCGAAACGATGGGTTGGTAATAGAGGGACAGGCCGCCCATTTCGAGGACCGTGCGCAGCTCGTTCTCGAGGCTGATGGCTTCGAGGAGCTCCTGGTGCATGCGGACGTCGAAGAGCACCATCCCCTGGCCCTGCTGCTTGGCACGGTACATGGCGATGTCGGCGTCGCGGAGCAGATTCTGCGCTGACGAATAGCCGGAAAAGCTCGGCACGATGCCGATGCTGCCGCCGCTGACAATCTCGCTGCCATTGAGGGCGAAGGGCTTGCAGAGCAGGGCGTGGATGCGTTCGGCCATCTTCTGCAACTCGCCGGGTGAAGAGAACTCCTCGACGATGATGGCAAACTCGTCGCCGCCGAGGCGGGCCACCGTATCCGTGGCGCGCAGACAGGACATGAGCCTCCTGCCCACCAGGATGAGCAGCTGGTCGCCGGCCGGGTGTCCCAGGGTGTCGTTGACGGACTTGAATTTGTTGAGGTCGATGAGCATCAGCGCGGAAAGATGCCCGGGCCTGCGACGGCTACGCTCGAGAGCGCGGTCGAGACGGTCGGCGAATAGGGTGCGGTTGGGCAGGCCGGTGAGGGCGTCATGAAACGCCTGATGGGTTATCTGCTCCTCGAAGGAGCGCCGCTCCGAAATGTCCTGGTAGATATAAATGATGCCGTTGATGTTCTCACCGACCCTTACCGCAAAGCCGATCATCGCCACCGGGATGATCCTGCCATCCCGATGGCGGCGATTGGTCTCGCACTGCACCGTCTTTCCCTCGAGGACGCTTGACCGCACGTTTTCGCACTCCTCGAGAAGTTCGTCGGGGACGATCAGCGAGCGCACCCCGAAACCGACAATATCGCCCGCACTATACCCGAAGAGCTCTTCGAAGCCTCTGTTGCAACTGACGATATTCCGCTGATTGTCAATGATGACGATACCCTGCGGCGAATTTGCGAAAAGCTGCGAAAAATAGGCCCGTTGAATTTCCAGGTCGTGCTCGGCCCGCTTGCGCATGGTGATATCCATCACCGTGCCTTCGTAATAGGCTATCTGGCCGCCTTCACCGTAGATGGCCCGGGCATTCTCGGTAATCCAGATGATGGAACCGTCCTTGCGGCGCACTTCGGATTCGAACCCGGTGACCTCCTGGTGCGTCTCGAGGATACGGGTAAACTCGTCCCGCCGAGCCGGATCGACGTAGAGCTGTCGCCGGATATCCTTGAAATGGTCGATGAGCTCCTCGGGGGAAGCAAAGCCATAGATTTGCGCCAGGGCCGGATTGACGTCGAGATAGGTGCCAGTCGGGGTGGTCAGAAATATCCCCTCGACGGCATTGGCAAAAATGCTCTGGTAGCGGCGTTCGGAAGAACTTATGCCGCCGGGGGGCGCTTCCGGAGAGTGTCTGTGTTGGTTCATGACTGTTGAGTAAAATTTCGTTACGTTGCCACCGCCCCCAGGCAAGGCTGGACCCCTTGTCGGCAGTGCGAGCTACCCGCCCGTGCACTGTGCTCGGAGCGAGTGGCGCTCGTGTACGCGAAAGCAAGTATCGAACCAGTATTTCCCAAACTCTTTCACCACCAGACATCTCACTCCAGCTGTGCAGTTTTTCAGCGCCACATGCAGGGATTTCGTCACGAAAGCCTCCCATAATAATAACGTATTTGTTAACCACACTCCACAGCACGAGACATTTTTGTATTTATCATTCTCTCACGACCACCACTCAAGCCCGTCGGGCCTCATCCAGTTCCTTTCCCCAGTTCCCAGCTCTCGGGTCCCGCTTCGACCTGCAGACCTGCCCGCCGATTCCGGTCGATGCTGCCGGCCGCTCCAGGCCGAAGGCCGACGCGAACCTGGCACCTGCGACACAGATGAGGTCTCCGGAAGAGAAACGGCCAATACCAAGCCCGACTTGCGCCGATAAAACAAAAAACCCGCCTTCCTTGCGGAGCGGCGGGCTATATATGAAGCCGGCAGATGCCGGACGATGAACAACATGGCGACGCAGGAGGTAACCACATCGAGGCGGCTATATACCGCGAGCGAGGAACTCTTGCAAGAGATTTTCACCGCCACCAAGGCACATGCCGGACCATGTCGAATGGCAATCGGCAGAGCATCCCCCAAGCCACGCAGTCATTAGACGGGAACCATGACAAATTCAGAACTGAGAGCCCCCACACCCAGCACAGAGCCTCCGCCAAACCTGGGCGTTGGCTGAACCCGCCTGCCCCCCTCAAGCCACTCCCAGATCAACGCCGAGACAGCCCTCATCCACCGCTTCAGCGTATTCGTTGCCTTGACATAGAAGGAGCAATCGACCTCCATTGTCACACGGTTCTCTCCTGCCATTCGATTTTTTGTCGAGACCCTACATTTGACAGAAGCTTACAGCACCTAGAGACAGTTAACAAACAACTATTTTGCGGCATTACGGCGATTAATGTTTACCTGATGTTTCTTACTTGATATATAGCAAAATAATTCCTTTTGAAGATAGGCCAAATTACTATATTCTATTAATATTAGATGATTATCACTTTAGCAAAACAGTTGTATTTCATTACAGCATAGTCTTCATTTTTCAGACAAAAGAGATCAGACGCCAGAAAAATCAATCAACCATCTATAGAGATGACCTTTACCCTATCGTCGAATTCCGCCAGCAAGAGGCCCGCGCCCAACTCTTTCAACCCCCCTCGGCAACAGGTGAAAAATATGCCCGGGAATGACCAACGACATCGAGACGACACTGGCCATTTCATCAAGCAAGTAGCTGATGAATGAGCCGTGAGGGCAGCTGACTCACCACCCAAAACACTGAGCACCCAGGTCACTGGCTGCCAAACACTCCCGCAAGGAAGACCATGATACGATTTTCATACATCTGGGCATTGCTTGTCCTCGCTGTTTTTCTTTGGCGAGGGAATGCGGCGGGCGCGTCGCCCCCACCACAGAAGATCCTGACGATTATAAGTGCCGCAAACCCAGAGCACAAAAACACATCCCCCTTGCACCTCACTTTGCAAGAAGGCGAGAACACCCTGAAGGCGTCGATCCGTTTCAACGTGCCGCCTGCCAAACAGATAAACAAAGATGTGAAGGCAGCCCCTTCGCCTGAAGAACCAGGAGGACACTACGAACTCTTTATCGATGACCTGCTGGTTGCAACCGCAGCGTACACAGGAATCGCAATACACCTCACACAGGACATTCCGGTACTCGCCCTGCAAAACGGCGAACACCGCTTGCGCTGCGCCCTGCGTGCTCCGGACGGAGAGGTGCATAGCGCCGAGGTCGACTTCTCATTCCACGGCTCTCCGCAAGTCGCCATGACCGATCTGGCAGTGGATACAAGCGGCATGCTCGACGCCGAGGTCACGGCCAAGTTCTTTGGCATGGAAAAGGAGTTCGCCGGTGCCATCGAAATCACCATTGACCAGCAACTTCTTGGCATTGCCTCCCTAAAGCCCGAGCAAAACGCACACAAGGTCGCCCTGGCACAATTGCTGGGCAAGCCTTTGAGCGTCGGTCACCTGCCGCCAGGCACCCACCTTCTCACCCTCCGGGCGCACGGGGTCAACGGAAACAGTACTCTCCTGCATCGCTCCTTTTCGATAAACACTGCCCCTTCTTTAGATATTGTCCGGAGCAAGGACGGTGCGCTCCAGGGAGGAAAAGCCAACTTTGCCAAAGGCATCAGCGGTTATTCCGGAGCGGTGGAAATCTTTCATGAAGGGGAACTGCTGCTATCCAAACGGGAAGAAGGGACGGTCATTGCACTAACCCGGAAGGAGTTGGACGATGCACTGCAAAAAAAGCGCAGACAACCACCTCCCAACGAAAACATTCCACTGATATTCGCCCTTCGCGCCGCCAACGGCATGGAGAACTGGCAGGTGGTCGAGATCGGTCCGTAAGCTTGCGACACGATGCTGAACACCAGTGCAGGTACCAAATATGAACGTATTTACGAGAGCTTTGAGACTGATGGAGCATTATCCAGCCTATCTTTACAACACCACTCGCCTGACTGGCCTTTCAGGCCTGGCGAGGCGGAAGGGGCCAATTTGGGTCCTCTGGTTGATGGCGATCCTCTCGTCGACTCCTGGGATGGCAGCAAGTGTATCAATCACCGCAACAGAGCGCGGCGACGGCGGGGTGTTGCTGACCGGGAGAGGCTTTTTCCAAACCTGCAGAACCTGCGATGCTTCTGGCACCAACTGCACTTACAACAACTCCGGCTATGTTGCGACATATCATAGCACCGCGACCTACCCGCTCTGCAGCGACGGTGGCAATGGTTCCGCGAGTTGCACAGCAGTACTCGACCGAGGGACACTGCATGGATCGCGTACCTTTAGAGCGTACGCCAGCGACTGCAAAGGCAATGCGACTGAAACCACCACAACCAATTTCGATAACACTCCGACAGTGTCAGTCACCGGCCCAAGCGGCACCGTTTCTGAGCCCTTCGATATCACAGGAACGGCAAACTTCAAGCCGACCCTCAGCGCTACCAAGGGCACCATCCATGCCTATGTCAACGGAGGCTATGTAGGCGGCAAGTCCTGCACCTCGGAAACGTGCTCCTTCAGCTACAAGGAGATCAGCGGCAGGCTTTATGACATGAACCATGGCGGGCCCTACACTATCCGCCTCGTGGCCAGCGGCGGCGGGGCCTCCGCCTCCGCTGAAGGAGCTTTCTCGGTCGACAAATCGCCAACAGTGTCGGTCACCGGCCCAAGCGGCACCGTTTCTGAGCCCTTCGATATTACCGGAACGGCAACCTTCAAGCCGACCCTCAGCGCTACCAAGGGCACCATCCATGCTTATGTCAACGGAGGCTATGTAGGCGGCAAGCCATGTTCCTCGGAAACGTGCTCCTTCAGCTACAAGGAGATCAGCGGCAGGCTTTACGACATGAACCATGGCGGACCCTACACTATCCGCCTCGTGGCCAGCGGCGGCGGGGCCTCCGCCTCCGATGAAAAAACTTTTTTGATCGATAAAACCCCGACGGTCAACATCATAACACCACGCGGTTGCACCAATTCCCCCTTCAATATCATTGGTACCGCCACGTTCCAGCCGACATTGAGCGCCACGAAGGGCACGATATATGCCTATGTCAACGGTGGGTACATCGGAGGGATAAGCTGCAGTTCTGAAAATTGCACCTTTGACTACCTGACGCTCCGAGGTGCCTTATATTCCTTACCTGCAAGAGAGGCCTATGTTCTCAAGTTGACCGCTTCAGGTGGAGGCGCATCTGCGTCAGTGCAAACTTTGTTTTCTGTGCACACCATCCTCTGTGAATCGGGCTTTGGTCCTCCATCATGTTTGGAATAACTAGCTCATCCTCAGGCGCATATAGGCGTTATGACGATGCATCGATGTCAGATAGCCAGGCATTTCTGCATAATCTTGTTTTAAGATTGCCCTCTTCGACAATGCAGGAGGAATACTCGCTCTCGCAAGCGCGAGACTTTGGGCGGAAGATCCGTTTCTGGAGGAAGTTGCTACTCTGGGATGAAATGCGCACTTGTCCTTTATCAGACGAGGTTAGCTTCAAAATCGTCTGCCCAGGCAACAGCTTGCAGGTAGCTGGTGATCATGGTAGCCGGTTCGATCTGCAAGACGCTCAGGTGAGCGGCGCTGGCCTGAAAATCTCCCCGCTCGTAGGCAATGGTAGCCAACAGGTAGGGGGCGAGTCGACCCGTGCGCTCGGCAAGCGCCAGCTTGAGCTCGTTACTCAGAGGCAGCTTGATGACCAGATCGGCCATGGGGACGTCGAGCATGGCATCCAGCAGTGAAAACAGACCAAGCAGATAGAGCTGCGGGCTTTCATCCTCATCCCCGCAGGATTCCGCGAGCAGCTGGCATTGCTTGGCCCTGACCATTGACAGACGCATCAGCTCCGATGGCTTGCCTCGCGAAATCTCAGCCGTGGCAGCCATCGAGATAAACTGCCGCACCCCCATTTCCCCAAGATAGGTGAGCGCGTAACGCACCGACTCAACCTTCCGCACCAGCGAGTAGTAGACCGAATTGATGTAGCGCAGCAGCTTATAGGAAAGCGAGACATCTGGCGCCACGAGGCTCTCGATCTTCTGCATATTGATTTCCGGCCGGCAGACTTCGGCAAGCAGATTGAGGAGAATGAGCTGCGAGGGCTCGATGGTTTTCTTTCTCAGAATCTGCGGCTTGTCAAGGAAATGCCCCTGGAAGTATGCGAAGCCGAGTGACAGAGCGAGTTGGAACTCCTCCACAGTTTCAATTTTTTCGGCAAGCCAGGTTATAGCCTGTTCCGAGCGCCACAGATCCATCTTCTCGCAGAGCGTTGCCCTGTCAACGGCTTGAAAATCTACCTTGATGATGCGAACAAAGGGCAACAGTGGCTTCAACGTTTCGTTGAAATCAAAGTCGTCGAGAGCCAGCACATAGCCGTCTTGACTGAGCGACTGGCAAGCTTCCAGTATCTCGGAGGTCGGCTGAACCGATTCAAGAATTTCGATGATGCAACGTTCGCGGGGAAGCTGCAGAGGGGTTTTGGTAAGGAGATGGTGTTCGGTGAAATTGATCAGCGCGCGCCGATTTCCGGTGATGGTGTCCAGACCGACATTCAAGAGAACATGGGCAAGAACGGCATGGGTGGCTTCATTGCTGTCCATTTGAGCAGGAAATGCGTTTTCCATGCTGGACCGATACAGAATCTCATAGGCGAAAAGACGCTTTTTGCGGTCGAAGATAGGCTGCCGGGCTATGAAGACATCCATGATCCGATTTGCTCACCACGAGTATTTACATCTCGCTTGCTGACGCCACGATAGTCAGTGGGTCGAAGGGCAGGAAAAATGTCGCTTTCTCACCGTTGAGATTCCTGGCTGGAAGTCTTGCCCAGCATCATCAGGGCCCTTTCGTTTGCATGGCCCAGCGCCGTTGGCGCGTGATGACGAAGAGATGATGCCTCGCAAGATTGTCTTCCCCTTTTTTCGGGTTCGCGTAGATCTTCTTCCAGAAGAGATCTCATCAGATTTCTTTCAGAGACATAGATACCTAAGGATCTTCGCTTGTGCAAGATGCAGATAATAAATACCAAACGAAATCTTTGAGGAGAATGATCGGGACGTCTTTTGCGGCAGCTTCCTGATTTCTGAAAAAATCGTTACTGAAGATAAGAAGGTTATGCGGCAAACTGTGCTCCAATGGAACGACCGAGCTTCGACTGCTTATATTTTTCTTGAGTTTACGAAGTGTTGCATTTGCCTTTATGCCTTAATCTTTTATAATTCTTTTAATACCGAAGGCATTTATCACAAAAAGGCATGAAATGAATAGCTTGCCCTGCATTTCGCGCAGGTCCGCTAGAATGGTGGGTTGGGCCTATGCTGAACGTAGCCACCGAGCGGCCCCAATTGATTTGAATTTTGAGATACCCAAAGCACCATATTCGTTTCGTGACTTGGAACCAGGAGCTGTGAGCGCCGCAATTACGGCTTGGCGCAGTGCCTCGTAGATAGCGGTAGCCTCAAGTTTCCGTCGAGAAGAACAAGCAAGACAGCGTCGCATTCTTTGTGAATGTCGATAGCCCCATGCGTTGGCCCGGCTTACTGCCTTCGAGCACGCACCTGCCTTTGATTTGAAGCCGATAGGTTTGACCATCACGACTTTCGATTGCGTCGTAGCCAGCCTGTCTCGCGGACGTGAGTTTTACGCCAAGAGATCGAGAAGCTTCATATTCGGCAACCTCTCCGGTAATGCCTAACGGCTTTACGGTAAGGGCGCGGCACCGCTGCGCAAGTTTCTTTGCTTCGGCCAATATTTAGAATACAGGACCAGCGCTCATTGATAGACCCAACGTAGATGTGACCGGTGCTGCCCAGTTTTATCGCGCAGCGCCCAGAGAGCGATGCGAACTGTGTCGAGCACCGGGTTAGGCGACAAATTTATGAGTGCCAGCGTTTTCCATTACTTTCTCAAACCTAAACATCTCGGCGTCATCTCCTTCGTCATGAATCTGGCGTAATTCCTGACGAGGGTCTGGATGGTGCTTGTTGTAGAAATCGACAATTTTGAATCCACACTTGTTCACGTAGAAGTGAATATTCCTTTTCTCAAAATATGGAGTAACAGTTTCCCAGACTTTGGTAAGAGGAAATTCCTGTTCAATTGCTTTCCAGGCTTTCAGCCCCAACCCTCTACTCTGTTGGCTAGTCGTTATGAAAAAGAACGACAAGGAGTTCTGACCGCTCATTTGATCTATCACTACAACAGCTCCCCCAACTCGTTGTTCGGCTGCCATAATCCAGTAAGTAACGGCTCCCGTGGCACTGAAAGACTTTTCAATATCTTCGTCAGAGGGAATTGGCTCTTCAAGTGGGCCCCCAAAGTCTACCTCTGCCGCCACGCGGAAGGAATCCTGCAAGGCGGACTTGAACTCGGTGAGGCTGCTCGGTTCAGCTTTTAGGAGCTTTACGTTTCCGTTCTCTGCTTGTTCTCTCACTTGCTCACCCCTCAACAGATATTAATGATCATTGGGTACTCAAGATTCCAATAACCACAGGTAAAATCGCTGTAGCACCCAGCCACCGCGAATGAACCATAAAGAAGTGCGTCGATTAGGGTTGGTGATTTGACTTAGCTGTGCATAGTCGTGCCGCCTCCGTTCCTGAGACGCCAGACGCTACGGCTGTACGGGGCCGACGCAAAGATGTTCCGACAAATATAACAGCATTGCTCATAGCGTCTGCACGCGCCGGTATTTGGGTATAACCTATTGATCGCAAGTATTTCTTACCTTGCCGGTGTGGAGCGGCAGCGGAACACCGGTAAGGTGCAGAAAATGGTTCGGAGGTTATAATTTATCTGTCTACAGGACAGATAATCGGCAGGCCCTGCTGTGCTAATCCGCAAAGCGTGGCGATACGATTCGCAAGTGTGGCGGGGTCGAACTTGGCGACGAAATCGTCCGCGCCGACCTGAGTGGCCTTGATTTTGTTGGTGGGGTTGCTCATAGAGCTGTGAAGCATGATTTTCAAGTCGCGAAAGGCCGGGTTCTCGCGGAGAGTCCGCACCAAGGTAAACCCATCCATGCCTGGCATTTCAATGTCGGAAATGACCATATCGATGGAGAGAGGGGCCTCGTGCTGCCTCCTGTTCAGTAATTCCAGGGCCTGATCGGCAGACTGGACTGCTACATGCCTGCACCCCAGCGTATCGAGAAGCGACTGAAGGAGGACCAGTGCCGAGCTTGAGTCGTCGACAAGGAGAATGTTGAGCCTGGACCACTCCAGGTTTTCCTGGACGGGCACACCCTCGTCCATCGCCCTCTCCAGCCCGACCACATCGTTGAGTATCGTCTCCACATCCAGCAGAAGTACCGCTTCCTCTGCGTCGGTGTAGGCTATCGCCACCAGTGTTCTCGCCCTGACGCCCTTTGGCTTATGGATGTCGGCCCAGCTTCTGGTCATCAAATATTCCGGCGATTCGATTATGAAGGCGGTCAGCTGGCGGTTGTACTCACTGATGATGAGGTACGCCAGCTCCTCATGGAAAGGCTTTGCAGAGAGGCCCACCGCTTCGGACAGATCCATCACGGGAATCCCCTTTCCACGGAAATCGACGACCCCTTTTATGGCCGGATGAGAGTGAGGGATGCGGTCGATTCTCTTCGGGCATTCGAGAATCTCGACAATCTTAAAAACATTGATGCCGTAGAGTTGCTTGTCGGTCAAACGAAAGATGAGCATCTCCATCTGGTTTGACATCGAAAGGTTCGTCCTCTGCAAAGCTTCATCTATGGGCGATGTCATGGCTCTTTCCTTTCCTGGCAAGCGCTTTTCCCAAGGTTACCGACAAATGAGTGTCCGCACCGCATCCGCCGGCCCCGAACCTTTCACAGCGAACTCGTTGCTTCCCCTTTGCAAGAGATCTCTTGCGTCCCTTCTCCTCAATAGATACCGAAGGATCTTCGGCACTGCAAGCGCGAATTCCAGATGATCCCGGCCACCCCATTACAGATGAATCCGGCCACTGATTCCATTCCTTCCGGCCGGCAATTCCAGGCTATTCTGACGAGTATTTCCAGAGCAATCCGGCCAGTCCGACCGAAGAGTAGCGACGCACGGAACCAACCGGTGGAGAAACCCCTCCGAAAATATTCCAGGGCAGGAGGGTTCCATGCCAGGCAGAAAACTATCTAATTGAAAATAGCAGAGGTGTTGCGCCTCAAATTTGAACTCAAACGCAGCAACCGTGAAATTGTGCGCTCATAGCGAAAAACCGCACGGCTAAAAACTGAAGAACAAACACGATGCTTAGTCCAAAATCTCTACTTGAAAGCCACCGTTGTTCTCCACATACGATCATTATCGCAAAGATGAACTGATAAAGATCATCGAAGGCCGCGATCATAAGCCGAAATTCTGGCTGGGGCTGGCTTGGGAGCGAGATGATAAAGATTTTGTAGACCGAAGATGATAGATGCCAAAGGAATTTTAAGCAGGCAGGACGGAACGTGCATGGCTGTAACCTCCCAGAATTTCGAAAGATTGAGCCAGCGAGAAATGATGTTGCGCCAGGGTTGTGGGGTTCTCTACGCCATAGAGAACCCGCAGAGATCCCCAAAATAAAAATGCCGAGGATATCATATTGATATCGCTCGGCTTTATATAAACACAAGCAATGCTTGTGTGAGGATCTGGTGGCGATGCAGGGACTTGAACCCCGGACACTGCGGATATGAGCCGCATGCTCTGACCAACTGAGCTACATCGCCTTACGATGGGCGAAGTCTTATACCGTATCGTTATATGAGTGTCAACTGTTTTCCAGAGAGAATAGCTGCAAAGCAACACGGGAAGGCCCGACGCTCAAGAGGCCTTCCCGTGGCAGAACCGCCAGCGCCGTAACACGGCGCCGGCGTTCTATTTTCTTACATCATGCCGCCCATGCCGCCCATGCCGCCCATGCCCGGAGGCATGCCGCCACCCGCCGGAGGATTCTCCTCGGGGATCTCGGCGATGACGCACTCGGTGGTCAGCAGCATGCCGGACACGGAGGCTGCATTCTGCAGTGCGGTTCTGGTAACCTTGGCCGGATCGATGACGCCTGCGGCGATGAGGTCTTCATACTGCTCGGTGGCGGCGTTGAAGCCCATGGCGCCTTTGAGGCCCTTGACATGCTCGACGATGACCGAGCCCTCGCGACCGGCATTGTTGGCGATCTGGCGGATGGGTTCTTCCAGGGCGCGGAGCAGGATGTTCTTGCCCAGCTGCTGCTCGCCTTTCAGCTCCAGCTTGGTGAGGGCTTCGAGGCAGCGGACGTAGGCGACACCACCACCGGGAACCACGCCTTCCTCTACCGCAGCGCGGGTAGCGTTGAGGGCGTCCTCGACACGGGCCTTCTTCTCCTTCATCTCCACCTCGGTAGCGGCGCCGACATTGATGACGGCCACGCCGCCGATCAGCTTGGCGAGGCGCTCCTGGAGCTTCTCGCGGTCGTAATCGGAGGTGGTGTCTTCGATCTGGGTGCGGATCTGCTTGACGCGGGCGGCGAGTTTCTCTTTGTCGCCGGCGCCGTCGACGATGGTGGTGTTGTCCTTGTCGACGACAATGCGTTTGCAGGTGCCGAGGTCATTGAGGGTGACGTTCTCGAGCTTGATGCCGAGGTCCTCGGTGATGACCTGGCCACCGGTGAGGATGGCAATATCCTCGAGCATCGCCTTGCGACGATCACCGAAACCGGGCGCCTTGACTGCGGCCACATTGAGGGTGCCGCGCAGCTTGTTGACCACCAGGGTGGCCAGAGCCTCGCCTTCGACATCCTCGGCGACAATGAACAGGCCCTTGCCCATCTTGGCGACCGACTCCAGCACCGGGAGGAGGTCCTTCATATTGGAGACCTTCTTCTCGACGAGGAGGATATAGGGATCGTCCATGCTCACTTCCATGCGATCCGGGTCGGTGACGAAATAGGGGGAGAGGTAACCGCGATCGAACTGCATGCCCTCGACCACATCGAGGCTGGTGTCCATCGACTTGGCTTCCTCGACGGTGATGACGCCTTCCTTGCCGACCTTGTCCATGGCCTCGGCGATGATCTTGCCGATGGTCTCGTCGCTATTGGCGGAGATGGTGCCAACCTGGGCGATTTCTTTCTGCTCTTTGGTGGGGGTGGCGATCTTGGCCAGCTCGGCGACGACCACTTCGACGCCTTTGTCGATGCCGCGTTTGATCTCCATGGGGTTGCCGCCGGCGGCGACCAGCTTGACACCCTCGGTGTAGATCGCCTGGGCGAGAACGGTGGCGGTGGTGGTGCCGTCACCGGCAACGTCGGAGGTCTTGGAGGCGACCTCTTTGACCATCTGCGCACCCATATTCTCGAACTTGTCTTTCAGCTCGATTTCCTTGGCGACGGTGACGCCGTCCTTGGTGATGGTCGGGGCACCGAAGGATTTCTCAATGAGCACGTTGCGGCCTTTCGGGCCGAGGGTCACTTTGACCGCGTTGGCAAGAACATTGACGCCGTTGAGAATCGACTCGCGGGCCTTCACGCCATATTTGATTTCTTTACCAGCCATTATTATTTCTCCCTTTTCTACGAGATATTATCAACAATTTCCGACAATCCGAGACAACCTGACCGACGGGCGGGTTATCTGACGACAACGCCAAGAATATCGTCTTCGCGCATGATGAGGTAATCATCGCCATCAAGCTTCACATCGGTTCCGCCATATTTGGAGAACAGCACGCGATCACCGACGGCAACCTGCAACGCCGTCCTTTCTCCCTTGTCGTTGACCTTCCCGGGCCCAACAGCGACGACCTCACCCTCGGCCGGCTTTTCCTTGGCGCTGTCGGGGATGATGATACCACCTGCGGTCTTCTCTTCTTCGGCAAGTCGTTTCACCAAAAGACGATCATTCAACGGACGAATCTTCATTACTACCTCCTAACGATACAAATGAGTTGTTACGGAATAAGGGACCGGGCATTTGCCAAAAACATGTCCCGAAGGAAAAATTTGTCCCGATTATCAGGGTGCTATATCGAACTGCGGCAAACTATAGGCCGACATCCCCAAAAATCAAGGGGACCGGAACGAAAAAATCGCCGGCCCCCAGACACCCCTCTCAATACGCTTATCGTATTGTTTTAATTTGCATTACTTCACATCACCCAACGCGCACCGTCCACTTGAATGGATCGTCGCAATAGCCACGCTGAATGGCCTGCAGTTCCTCGTACAGTCGCGCTGCGACCTCCCCGGTGCGCCCCCCGTTGACGACATGCGAGACCCCCTTGTAGAACAGCTCCCCCACCGGGGAGATGACCGCTGCGGTCCCCGTGCCGAAGACCTCCTGCAGCGTTCCGTCGCCATTGGCGGCGATGACCTCGTCGATGGCGATGGGCCGCTCCTCCACTTCGACGCCCCAGTGCCTGGCCATGGTGATGACCGCATGCCGGGTGATGCCGCCGAGGATCGATCCCCCCAGCGGCGGGGTGACCAGCCGGTCGCTGATGCGGAAGAAGATATTGGAAGTGCCGACCTCTTCGACATAGCGGTGTTCGCAGGCATCGAGCCACAGCACCTGGGTGTAGCCTTCCTTCTTGGCGAGTTGCGACATGTGCAGGGAGGCGGCGTAGTTGCCGGCGGTCTTGACGTCGCCGACGCCGCCCTTGACCGCCCGGGAATACTGGTCGCTGACGTAGATTTTCGTCGGATTGAAGCCCTCGGGGTAGTAGGCGCCGACCGGCGACATGATGATGAAGAAATAATAGAGCCCGGCCGGCCGCACCCCCAGGGCGGGTTCGGCGGCGATCATCGTCGGGCGGATATAGAGGCTCGCCCCTTCGGCGTCGGGCACCCAGTCACGCTCGAGATAGACCAGCGACTTGAGGACGTTGACCATCTTCTCCACCGGCACACGCGGCATGCACATGCGCACCGCGCCGGCGTTGAGGCGTTCGAAATTATCTCTGGGACGGAAGAGGAAGACTTGCCCGTCCTTGCCGCGATAGGCCTTGAGGCCTTCGAAAATCGCCTGACCATAATGAAAGACCATCGCCGCCGGGCCGATGGGGAAGTCCTCGTGGGCGGTGATGCGGGCCTCGTGCCAGCCCTGCTCCTTGCTCCACTTCATGAAGAACATGTAGTCGGTAAAATGCACCCCGAAGCCCAGCTGGTCGGCGGCCGGTTTTTGCTTCCGCTTTTCCGCCGGCATCTTCTGCAACGTGATTTCCAGATCGTCCCACATACCTCGCAAACTCCTCACGGCTACTCTGATTTTTCTTTACCTGAACTGCCGATGGCCGATATACTGTTGCCGAAACCACCGGTATCGTCTCCATTTTCCCTATATTTTCAGGGTCTGCAGCATACCTCGGCGACCACGCCGATTGCAACCGAATTTGCGCGCCGGCAAGACCCGGCCACTTCAGCCTCCCTCCCGCCATGGAACCAGCCTCCCAGGAACAACAGCAGCGGCAATCGCCCCCGAGCCCGATTCGCACCGGATTCTTTTTTCTCGCCTTCGCCACTTCCATCGTCTACTGCGGTCTCGTCCTCGAGCCCTTCCTCTCCAGCCTGGTGCTGTCCTTCCTGCTGGCCAGCCTCTTTCGTCCATTGCACCTTTTTTTCGCCAGGCACATTCAGGAAAAGATGGCGGCGGCCCTGACCACCCTGGTCATTGTCGCCATCGTCTTCATCCCCCTGACCTTCTTCACCTTCGCCCTCGCCGACGAGGCGCTCAACCTCTACGGCTGGGGCCGCGACAGCCAGATCGCCGTCAAGCTGCAGAGTTTCGTTCAGGAGAACCGCCATATCCTGCAGTTACGAGAGTACCTGCGGCAGATCGGCATCGAGTTCGACCCCTCGCAGCTCTCCGGCACCTTCTTCTCCCTGGCCCGCCAGGGCGGGACGATGCTCTACAACCAGATCAGCGCCTGGGTCGCCAACATCCTCAACTTTTTCTTCATGTTCCTGTTGATGATCGTCGTCATCTTCTTCCTGCTCATGGACCTGCCGCGCATGCTCGACCAGCTGGTGCGCCTGTCGCCGCTGCCGGAGGACGAAGACCGGCTGCTCATCGACAAGTTCCAGGAGATCGCCAACGCGATCATCAAGGTCAACGGCATCTGCGGGGCCATCCAGGGGGTCGTCGGCGGCGCCATCTTCTCCTTTCTCGGTCTCAGCTCCCCGGTGTTCTGGGGCTGCATCATGGCCGTGGTGGCCTTCATGCCAATTCTCGGCATCGGCCTGGTGATGATCCCCACCGCCCTCATCCTCGCCATTGGCGACCGTGTCGGTGAAGGCATCTTCGTCTTCGTCAGCTACCTCTTCCTCTCCCTCGGGATCGAGTATCTGCTCAAGCCGAAGATGGTCGGCACGCGCATGCAAATGCCGACCCTGTGGATCTTCCTCTTCATCATCGGCGGAATGGCGGTCTACGGGGTGCTGGGCATCATCTACGGGCCGCTGATCCTTACCGCCTTCCTGACCCTCTCCGAGATCTACCTGAGGAAATACGACGATTCGGTGCGCGGCAACTGAGCCCCATGCGAAGACGCGGAGGTATCAGGCGAAGTCGATGGGGTTGACGTCCCAGAAGGTGACCTTGTCGTCGATAAAGGTGACGACGCTGGCTTTGGCGTCCTGGGAGACGATGATCCCCAGGGCGTCATGCAACTTGTGGCAGAGATAGTAAAGGGAGCGATGGCGGGTGCCGACGCTCTCCACCCGCTCCACCTGCCGCCGCCTCCCTTCCGGGTCGAGGGCCCGGGCCACCATGCCACCCATCTCCATGGCTCCCTGGATGATGCCGCCAAAGCCGATCAGCTCCAGCCCCTCGGTGGTCACCACGGCGCCGTCGACCCCGGTCAGGCGGGCGACGAAGCGGGCGAACTTGAACACCCGCTCGTCGAGCATGGCCAGTCCCTCGGTCTTGAGGGTGGCGTAGTCCTTCCAGCCCGCCTGGTAGTCGGCGCCGTAGAGCCGGCCGCAGCCGCTGGCCAGCTCCTCCATGATGCCGAGGACGATACTGCGCAGCTGGTTGCGGGCGGCATCCTCCTCGAAGCGGTATTTGAGGTCGATATAGGGGTTGTCATGGGCCACCAGCTCGTCCATGCCGGCGGGAAAGGAGATGATGGTGCCACCGTGCCCGGAGCGGCGCACGGTGCTGATGACATGCTTGAAAAACTCAAGATAGAGGGCCGGGATGAAGGCAGGGTCGATAGCCGCCCAGACACCCCTCTCACGGCGCGGATTGCAGGCGTGCATGGCACTGAGCTCGTCGCGCACCCGGCCGAAGCGCCGCGCCACCCACTGCGAGCGGAAGACGTTGGTCGACGGGGCGATGATGCGGCCACCGCTCAACTGGGCGAGGATATCGACGCCGCGGCAGACGATGATGCGCCCGGCACCGACGATGTTGAGGCCGAGGGCGGGAGGGAGCGGCGTGGCCTGCTTGCTGCCGCCATGGATGACATGCATCCAGCGCGACCCGGTGTGAATCAGCCCCCAGATATGCAATCCTTCGCCACGGCGCCAGTGGACACCGATCAGCGAATTGTTGTAGTCGATGGAGGGGCCGAGCTTGAGGAGCTCGTACTGGTTATAGGGGCGTGGCTCGGTGAAGCGCAGGGTGAAAAGGCCGAGAGGCTCGCCGCAGCCATCATCGTCGACCTCCTCCGGCTCGCAGAGCATGAGGCGAAAGCGCAGGCCGCGGGCCTCCTCGCGCATCTGGCTGACCAGGTAGGCGGTGGACACCAGCTCTTCGAGAGCCTCCACTTCCGGCAGGCGCCGGCAGCCGGAGGCCGGCAGCGCCGTGCCCGGTGCCACCAGGGGCCACAGCCTGAGCAATTCTTGAACCAGATCCTGCGGATACTTATCGAGCATCGCCACCCCCCGCCGCCGTCGACAGACCATTTTTCCACATACCTTTCCTTATTGTAGGAGAGGGCGCCAAAGACGCAAGCTCTTTATGGAAAGTGCAGCGGATACCCGTCAAAACCGACTACCCTGAGCCGCTTTGCTCCACCACTTGACCGGTGACAGAATCGTCGTTCGCCTCACCGGCCGGATGAGCGGCTGGGCCAGTGGACAGATCAGTGAGTCCGGAGGAGGTCGAATCACTCTCTGGCGCGGCTGGCGCCCCGGCGATTGTCACGGCAGACGAAATGAGGCTGGAGAGAATCCTCCGCTTGCGGTACATAGAGCCAAGCAACCGCCCGCCATCCACCGAGATGCTGAGAAGCACGGGCCATTCCCCCAGCCCCCGGAGCCAATTGCCTGCCATGGTCTTCAACTCCTTCGCCTTCATCTGCGCCTTTCTTCCCCTCGGCCTGGCCGGCTTCACCTACCTCGCCGGAAAAACGCGCAGCTGGGCGCTGGCCTGGCTGCTGCTCCTCTCGCTGGTTTTTTACGGTTTGTGGGATTGGCGCGCCCTCCCCCTGCTGCTCCTGTCGATCACCGTCAACTACGGCCTCTCGCGGGCCATCGCCGGGGCCAGCGGCCCACGACGGCGCTGGCTGTTGATCGCCGCCATCGTCTTCGACCTCGGCCTGCTCGGCTTTTTCAAGTATGCCAATTTCTTTCTCTCAACGTTGGCATCGGCCACCGGCCTCGACCTGCCGGTGCTGGCCATCCTGCTGCCGATAGGCATCTCCTTTTTCACCTTCACGCAAATCGCCTTCGTCGTCGACACCTACCAGCATCGGGCCAATATGCCGACTCTGGCGCACTACCTGCTCTTCGCCTCCTATTTCCCCTATATCGTCGCCGGGCCGATCCTCCACCATGGCGAGCTCCTCGAGCAGCTCACCGGCAAAGACTCCCTGCGCCCCCGGCTCAACGACCTGACCAGCGGATTGTCGCTGTTCGTCTTCGGCCTGGCCAAGAAGCTGCTCCTCGCCGACAACCTCGCCGCCGCCTTCACCCCGCTCTTCCACCAGGACAACCCGCAGTTCCTCCACGCCTGGCTGGGCATGTTCGCCTATACCCTGCAGCTCTACTTCGATTTTTCCGGCTATACCGACATGGCGGTGGGGGTGTCGCGGATGTTCGGCCTGCAGCTGCCGATCAACTTCAACTCGCCCTATAAGGCGGTCAACGTCAGCGACTTCTGGCAGCGCTGGCATATCTCGCTGTCGCGCTTTCTGCGCAATTATCTCTATATCCCCCTCGGCGGCAACCGCTGCGGGCAGTTCAACCGCTACCGCAACCTCCTGCTGACCATGCTCCTCGGCGGGCTGTGGCACGGGGCCAACTGGACCTTTGTCGTCTGGGGCGGGCTGCACGGCCTCTATCTCTGCATCCAACACGGCTGGCAGAACTGGGTGGGAAGAAGATGGCAAGGACGCTCGCCAATCCCGCCATGGCTGGGGCGGGTCATCACCTTCGTCGCCGTCCTCGTCGCCTGGTGCTTCTTCCGCGCCCCGGACACCGCCGCCGCCCTGAGCGTGCTTGCCGGGATGGCCGGGGCCAACGGGCTGGCGGCGGTGTCCACCATCGACGGGCCGGCCTGGGCCCTGCTGGCGGCAGCCGCCCTGGTCGCCTTCGCCCTTCCCAACAGCGGCGAGCTGCTGCTCTTTACCGAGAAACGCTACCGGGAACACCGTCCGGCGCCATCGCTGCCGATGCCCCCCTGGGCGCCCACCCTGCGCTGGGGCGTGACCCTCGGCGTGCTGCTCGCCCTCGCCCTGCTCTCCCTGGAAAAGAGCGCCGACTTCATCTATGCCCAGTTCTGAGCCATGAGCGACAGCAGCGCCACCCCGGCCGAAAAGCCTGCCGACAGCCCCGCGGTGAAGGCCTATCTCGCCGCCATCCTCGCCACCGCCCTGGTGATCGTGGCGGTGGTCGTCGGGCTCAACTACCTCGTCGACCCCTACATCCTCCACCAGTGGGACAGCCCCGCCCTGCGCCGCCTCACCTCGGCGCAGCAGAAACTCCTCCCCTGGGGCAAAACCTATGCCGCCTTCCGCTACCGTCCGGAGGTCCTCCTCCTCGGCAGTTCGCGCAGCGAGATCGGCCTGCCCGCCGACACGCCGCTCCTCGCCGGCCGGCGCGTCCTCAACCTCGCCATCAGCGGCGCCTCGGTGGGCGACGCCGCCCGCATGCTGCGCCACAGCAGCCGCTTCGCGCAGCCGCGCCTGGTCGTCTGGGGCCTCGATTACGGCTGGCAGTTTCGCGAAAAGACCGGCAACACCGACTTTATCGAAGAGCTCGAAGCTGGCGACGCCCCCTACGCCCTGGGCCGCGCCCTGCTCGACCTCAAGCGCTCGATGTCGCTGACCATGGCTGGCGACACCCTGGCGGTCCTCAGCGGCAGCAACGAGCGCAGCTGCCTGCCACTCCTCGCCTACCACGGCTTCAAGGCCCCGCCCTGTCTCGAGGTGATCATGAAAAACGAGGGCGGCACGCGACGCGCCTTCGAAGAGGTCCTAAAACCCAAGCCCCCCCAGGGCGCCCCCGACGACGTCGCCGCCACCGTCGCCTTCCTCGACAACAGCCTGCGCAACACCTGCGCCGCCGGAACGACGGTGCGCCTCTTCATCCAGCCGCTGCACGCCCTGGCCGAGCTCTCCTACTGGAACGGCCTCGAAAGCGACGTGGAGGAGTGGAAACGGCAGCTCACCGCCATGGCCGAGAGATTGCGCGGCGGAGGCTGCAACCTCGCCCTCTATGACTTCTCCGGCTTCAACCCGATCACCACCGAGCCCACGCCCCAGGAAAGCGGTAAGGAGACCATGGCGCACTACTGGGAACAGTCGCATTACAAGGGCGAGGTGGGGGAGATGATCCTCGCCCGGCTTCTGGGACAGGGCAGAGGAAGCGAAAAGGACGATTTCGGCACTGAGTTACGCCCCGACACGGTGGAGGCACACCTCGCGGCCTCGCGCCTCGCCAGGCAGCGCTACCTTGACTCGCGCAGGGGGCAGGGCCTCCCCGGCCAGTGATAAAAGAGGCAACCGCCCGCGTCGCCGGCTGACGTGGCGTGTTACCGGCGACGAGACCTGGCTGCCCTTCTCGGTCAGGGTCACTCCATGTTGCCGGAAGGCTCGCCCGGGCAAAAAGCATTTCTTCGTCCCGCTGCTCCGAGGAGGCTTGCGCTGGTCTTCCTCTGGCGCCAAAGGCCGCGCCACAGCGATTTTTTCTTCCTTCCCTTGCCTCTGCCTCGATATGATAGTATGTATTGGCGACTGGCGATTTTTCGCGGCGATACCTGCCGCGTTCTTTTTTTCAACCGCAAGGAGACTGACGATGAAAATTCTGGTTGGTTATCGAGGAACCAACGTCGGCAAGGATCTGCTCGAACTTGCCGCCAATCATGCCCGGGCCTTCGCCGGCGAAGTGCTGGTGATGACCTCTCTGCCGGGAGGCGAGAAGACCGGTGTCGAACAGATCAAGGAAGCAGAGGAAAAACTCGAGGAGGCCAAACAGTTCCTCGCCGACCGCGGCATCCGCCATGAGACCCATCTGCTGGTGCGCGGCAACAGCCCGGGAGAGGATCTGGTGAGCTTCGCCGCCGAGACCGGCTGCAGCGAGATCATCATCGGCGTCAAGAGCCGCTCCAAGGTTGGCAAAATCCTCTTCGGCTCCACCGCCCAGTATGTCATCCTCAAGGCCGGTTGCCCGGTCGTGTCGATGAAATAGGCGGCACCCCTCAGCAAGACAGAGGCCTGGGGACGCAGCAACCGTCCCCCAGGCTCATTCCACCGTCAAGGCCCCCGCGGCCACCTGCAAGAGAAGCAACTCGCCGATACGCGGTGGCCGCATCCCGTATTCCCCGGCCGAGAGATAGACATCGATGGGTACGCCGATGTCGACGGTCACCTTGACGCGCTGCTCGTCGGCGGTAAGTTGCACCACCGTCGCCGGCAGGTGCCGCTGGTCATCGCGCTTTTCCGCCACTGGCAGGAGCCGCAACTTTTCCGGATCGAAAAAGAGATTGACCCGCCTGCCAGGTGACCCGGCAAGGGCGTCTGGCGCAAGTGCCAGGCGCACCTCGCGCCGGCCGCGTCCAGCAATCACCGCCACCGGGCCATCGTCGAGGATCGCCGGCCAGACGTTGACCCGCGACAACCGCGACAGCCGCCCGCCCTTGAGGGTCACCAGGGTGTCGGCCAGACGTTCCGCCTGCTCCAGGGCATGGGTGGAAAAGACGATGGAGATGTTCTCCTCGCCGTTAGCGCGTTCGAGGATATTGAGGATGACCTCCTGGTGCTCGAAGTCGACGTTGGCAGTTGGCTCGTCGCAGAGCAGCACCGCCGGGCGCAGGGCCAGGGCGCGGGCCAGGGCGATGCGCTTGGTCTCGCCGCCGGAGAGCTTTTCGGCGCGGGCATGGAGGAACTCGCCCATGCCGACCATGTCCAGGGCCTGGGAGACGCGGTGCAGACGCTCCGCCCGTTCCACGCCGCGCACCTTGAGGCCGAACTCGAGGTTGCGCTGCACCGAGCCGGTAAAGAGAATCGGGTACTGATCGACCAGCACTATCCGGCGGCGCAACTCGAGCAGGGCGCTGCCCCGGAAGTCGACCGCCTCGCCGAGGAAGGAGACCTGGCCGCTGCTAGGTGTGTCGAGAAAGGCGAGGATCTGCAGCAGGGTGGTCTTGCCGGCGCCGTTGGCGCCGATGAGTGCGGTGATCCGCCCCCTCTCGATGGCGAGCCCATCGATGTCGAGGATCTTGCGGCCATTGTGGACTCGCGTCACCTGGCCGAGTTCATAGAGCATCGGAAACCACCCTGCCCTGGAAGAGCTGGAAGAGGAGGTTGAGGGCGAAGGCCAGCCCGAGCAGGACCATGCCCAGGGCGACGGCGAGGACGAACTCGCCCTTGTCGTACTCCAGGGCCATGGCGGTGGTCATGGTGCGGGTGAAGCCCTTGGCGTTGCCGCCGAGCATCATCGAGATGCCGATCTCGGCGATGACCCGGCCGAAGGCGGCGATGATGGCGGCAATCACCGCGTAGCGCGCCTCGACCACCACCATCCAGGCCATCTGCAGGCGGTCGGCGCCAAGGGTCAGGGCGGTCGCCTGGTAGCGCCGGTCGAGCCTGCTGATGGCGGCGATGACCATGGTGGCGATGACCGGGACGATAAGCACCACCTGGCCGACGATCATCGCTTCCTGGGTGTAGAGCATGTCGAGAAAGCCGAGAATGCCGCGCCGCGAGATGAAGGCGTAGACGAGCAGGCCGATGACCACCGTCGGCATGGCCAGCAGGGTGTTGAGCAGGGTCAGGGTCAGCCGCTTGCCGGGAAAGGCGGTGAAGGCGACCAACAGGCCGAGGGGCAGCCCGATGATGGCGGCGATGATCGTGGCGGCACCGCTGACGCGCAGCGAGCAGAGGACGATGGTCATCAACTCCTCGTCCCCGGAGGCAAGGAGGATCAGGGCCGCCCGGCAGCTATCGAAGATAAGGTCCATGATCGCTCGCTAGAATAATTTCCCCTGCACTGGCGGGACGTAAGTTGGCCGGCTGCGACACGGCCCCAAGAAGGGCGGCGGGGAGGAGAGCCCACCCCGCCACCGCTGGGACGGACGCTACTTGATGGCGTCGGGGAAGAAGAGCTGCTTGCCTTCGAGGAGGAAGCCGGCGATGACTCCCTGGCCACGGGCCGATACCAGCCACTGGGCGAACTTCTCCGCCATGTCATACTGTACATGGGGGTGCTTCTGCGGGTTTACCGGGATGACCCCATAGGGGTTGGCGAGCAGTTCGTCGCCCTCGGAGAGGATCTCCAGGTCGACGCCCGGAGTCTTGCCCCACTTGTAGCTGATATAGGTGCCGC
>JANJUM010000001.1 GCA_024710585.1 Desulforhopalus sp. | reverse complement strand
GCCTCGAAGAGCATCGCCG
This sequence comes from Desulforhopalus sp., assembly GCA_024710585.1. Taxonomy (GTDB): domain Bacteria; phylum Desulfobacterota; class Desulfobulbia; order Desulfobulbales; family Desulfocapsaceae; genus Desulforhopalus_A. Next base: position 11,507 of record JANJUM010000001.1, on the reverse strand, counting down.
AGCGGTATGAGGCGACGGTGGAGATGCCCATCTTGGAGAGGATCTTGAGCAGGCCCTTGTCGATGCCGTGGCGGTAGTTGATCATCGCCTGGCGCAGGCTGACGGCGATGGTGCCCTCCTCGACCATGCGCGCCCGCGACTCGTAGACGAGATAGGGATAGACGGCGGTGGCGCCCACCCCGAGGAGCACCGCGAAGTGGTGCGGGTCGCGGACCGAGGCGCTCTCGACGAGGATATTGGCGTCGCAGCGCAGGTGGTTGTCGACAAGAATCTTCTGCACCGCCCCCACCGCCATGGCCATGGGCATGGGCAGGGTGTCGCGGCTGATAAGGCGGTCGGAGAGAATGAGCAGCACGGCGCCGTCGCGCGCCTCGGCCAGAGCCCGCTCGGCCACCCTCTCCACCGCCTCGGCGAGGGTCTGCCTGCGGGGATAATTGCAGTCGATGACGACATGGCGGTAATGGGCCGAGTCGAGGCCCTTGAGCTGCTCCAGGTCGCTGTAGACGAGCACCGGCGACTGGAAGATGACCCGGTGGGCGTGGCCCTCGGCCTCGTCGAAGACGTTCTGCTCGCGGCCGATGCAGGTGGCCAGCGACATGACGTGGCGCTCGCGCAGGGGGTCGATGGGCGGGTTGGTGACCTGGGCGAACATCTGGCGGAAGTAGTCGTAGAAAGTGCGTACCCCGGCGGAGAGCACCGCCATGGGGGTGTCGTCGCCCATGGAACCCACCGGCTCCTGGCCGCTCTCGCCGAGCACCGCCACCATCTGCTCGAGTTCCTCGTTCGTCCAGTTGAACAGCTTCTGGTAGACGAGGCGGGTGTCGTCGTCGAGGTCGCGGGCGCCGCAGCTGAGTTCGAGATCGCTGTCGAAGGAGCGCAGCCGCCGGCAGCACTTGTCCATCCAGCGGCGGTAGGGGTGGCGGCCCTTGAGCTCGCGGTCGATGTCCCAGGAACTCCAGCGCCGCCCGCTGAGGGTGTCGATGACCAGCAGCTCGCCGGGGCCGACGCGGCCCTTCTCCACCACCTCGTCGGGCTGGTAGTCCCAGATGCCGACCTCGGAGGCGAGGGTGATGAGGTTGTCGCTGGTGACGACGTAGCGCGCCGGGCGCAGGCCGTTGCGGTCGAGCCCGCAGGCGGCGAAGCGCCCGTCGCTCATGACGATGCCCGCCGGCCCATCCCAGGGCTCCATATGCATCGAGTTGAAGTCGTAGAAGGCACGCAGGTCGTCGTCCATGCCGGGGTGGTTCTGCCAGGCCGGCGGCACGAGGAGACGGAAGGCGCGGAAGAGATCCATGCCCCCAGCGAGAAAGAGCTCGAGCATATTGTCGAGGGAGGCCGAATCGGAGCCGCTCTCGCCGACGAAGGGCGCCGCCTCGGCCATGTCGGGAAGGAGCGGCGAGCGCAGCTTGTAGGAGCGCGCCCGCGCCCAGCGACGGTTGCCGGTGATGGAGTTGATCTCGCCATTATGGGCCAGATAGCGGAAGGGATGGGCCAGCGGCCACCTCGGCAGGGTGTTGGTGGAAAAGCGCTGATGAAAAAGGCAGATGGCCGACTGCAGCCGGTAGTCGGCGAGGTCGGGGAAGAACTGCGGCAGGTCCACCGGCCGACACAGCCCCTTGTAGACGATGACCAGGTTGGAGAGGCTGACGATATAGAAGTCGGGGTCGTCGACGATACGCTTCTCCACCCGCCGCTTGACCATGTAGAGGCGTCGCTCCAGCTCCTTGGCGCCCCAGCCGAAGGGGCCGTTGAAGAGCACCTGGGCGATGGCCGGCATGGTGGCGCGGGCGAATTCGCCGAGCACCGCCGGGTTGACCGGCACCTCGCGCCAGCCGACCAGCGACAGCGTCTCGCGGGCCAGTTCCTCTTCGATGATCTGGCGGGCGGCCAGTTCGCGGTCGCGCTCGGCGCTGAAAAAGACCATGCCGACGCCATAGCGGCCGCCGAGGTTCCAGCCATTTTCGGCGGCAATGGACTGGAAAAACCCGTCGGGCTTCTGCAGCAGCAGGCCGCAGCCGTCGCCGCTGCGCCCGTCGGCGGCGATGCCGCCACGGTGGGCCATGCGCGCCAGCGAGGAGATGGCGGTGCGCACCAGCCGGTGGCTGGCCTCCCCCCTGAGGTGGGCGATCAGGCCGAAGCCACAGTTATCCTTGACATATTCCGCATCGTAAAGACTCATCTCGGCCCTCGCTGTAGAGAAAACTCGCCATTGCCCATACGTCCACTCTTAACCACATGCCCGCCCACCAGCGCAAGGCCATTGTCCGCCAAGAATTACGGGAGAAGCGAGGAGGGGAGGGTCTGCGGCGGAAAGCGAGGCAAGGCATCTGCCAAAGGGCCGCCCAGGACCACGGGCAGAGCTCAGATAAAGCGCTTCATCAACTCGTCGATGGCCATGTCCACCGTTTCCGGGGTGATGCCGTGGCGTCGGCAGAAGCTGGTCACCTGGTGGCGACGCCCTTCATCGGCGAGGTCGCCGAGGCCGCGGTAGAGGCCCATGCGACGGCCCACCTGGTAGGTCATGCGCTCGTCGGCGGGCAGCTCCAGGAAACGGCGCACCATCGCCTCGAGATGCTCCTTGTCCTCGGGGTAGCGCCCGTGCAGATCCTCGAAGAGGTTGAGGATATGGTCGCTGGCCAGGGTCGAGTGAATGCCGTCGAGACCTTCCAGAAAGAGGAGGAGCTCACGCGCCGTCTCGGCATCGGTGAGCTTGACGAACTCGCCGCGCTGCCACTCCCCGTAGAGCTCGACATGGTTGGGGATGGCCAGGCTGCGCAGGCGGATGAAGTGAGGGTCGATGGCGTTCAAGGCATCGGCGCTCTCCATGGCATGCTCCCGCCACAGGTCCCTGCCGCCGAGGCCGGGCATGAGGTACTCCGACAGCTCCATCCCCGCCTGTTTGACCTTCTGCCCGGCGAGGATATGGGTCTTCTTGTCGACCCCTTTGCCAACCCGGGCCAGCACCCGGTCCGAGCCGGACTCCATGCCGATATGGATGCGCGACAGCCCGGCCTCGGCCATGGCTGCCAGGTCGTCATCGGCGATGCGCGCCACCGTGCGCGAGCGGGCATAGGAGGTGATGCGTTCCACCCAGGGGAAGGCCTGGCGCACTCGGCGGAGGATGGCGAGGAGATCGCGCGGCTTGATGACCAGGCTGTTGGCGTCCTGGAGGAAGACGGCGCGCATCCCCGAGGCCGCCCAGTGCAGGGCGGCGTTCATTGCCTGGCGGTCGAAAGCGGAGCTCTCTTGGCGCAGCGCAGCGAAGTCACGGCGCGAGATATCGCCGCCGCCGCTGCGACGACGAATCTCCTCGACACAGCGCTCTACCCGCTCGATATCCTCGAGCACATGGGCCAGCGGCCGCAGGGAGAACTGGCTCCCCTTGTACACCGGACAGAAGCTGCAGCGGTTCCACGGGCAGTTGCGGGTGACGCGCAAGAGGAGGCTGCCGGCCTCGCTCGGCGGGCGGATCGGCCCCTGCTCGAAGCCCCGATACTCTTCATCGTCTGGCCTGCGGCTCATCGCCATCCCCCTGCCCGTCACGCCTCGCCACCGGATTCGTCCTTGAGGCCGCGGCTCATCAGCTCGCGCACCGCCTCGGCCGGGTCACGGTCCTCGTAGAGGATGCGGTGCACCTGCTCGGTGATCGGCACCTCGACGCCGAGCCGCTCCGCCAGCCGGTACACCGAACTGGTCGTCTTGACCCCCTCGGCGACGGTGCGCGTGCCGGCGACGATCTCGGCGAGCTTCATACCCTGGCCGAGCTTGAGCCCCACCTGGCGGTTGCGCGACAGATCGCCGGTGCAGGTCAGCACCAGGTCGCCCATGCCGGAAAGGCCCATGAAGGTCTCGGGCCGCGCCCCCATGGCCACCCCGAGGCGGCACATCTCGGCGAGGCCGCGGGTGATCAGGGCGGCACGGGCGTCGTGGCCGAAGCCGAGGCCATCGCAAATGCCGGCGGCGATGGCCATGACGTTCTTCACCGCCCCGCCGAGCTCGACGCCACGGTAGTCGGGGCTGCTGTAGACGCGGAAGACGGGGGTGGAAAAGAGCTCGCGCAGGGTGCGGCCAAGCTCGCGGTCGGCGCAGCCGAGGGTGACGCTGGTCGGCAGGCGCCCGGCCACCTCCATGGCGAAGGATGGCCCCGACAGGGCGGCATAGCGGGGTTCTCTCCCGGCCAGGGCCTCGCCCACCACCACCGACATCGGCTCGAGGGTCTCGACCTCGATGCCCTTGCTGGCACAGACGATGATCGGCCGCTGCCCGAGGTGGGCGGCCATGGCGGCCAGGCTGTGGCGCATGAACTGGCTGGGCACCACCACCAGCACCACCTGGGCGCCATCGAGCACCCAGGATGCGTCGCTGGAGGCCTTCAGCCGCGGGCAGAGCCGCACCCCCGGCAGAAAGAGCCGGTTCTCGTTCTCCTCGTTGATGGAGCGCACCACCTCCTCCTCGCGGGCCCACAGCCTGGTGACCACCCCCTTGGCACAGAGGAGATCGGCCAGAGCCGTCCCCCAGGCGCCACCGCCCAATACCGCTGTCTGCATAGCTCTCTCCTCTTTCGCTCCTGCCCCGTTGCGATCGGCCCGCCCCCGCCGCCAGACGCTGCTGCAACACCAGGGGTGGGAGGCCTCGACCCGATGGCGGGAATATACCCGTAACGGGAAGGCCTTACACCACCTTTTGCCCGTTGATGACGATTTCCCAGGAAAGCTCCATAATGCGGCGGTACATGAAGCTCACCCCGCAGTACTTGTCCTGGGAGAGCTGCACCGCCTTCTTCGCCTTGTCGGCCTCGACCCCCTCGCCGGTGAAGCTGTAGACGAGGTGCATGCTGCGAAAAACCGCGGGCACCTCGTCAGTCAGCTCGGCCTCGACGCCGATGGTGAGGCCCGAGAACGGCATGCGCATCTTGCCGAGGATGGTGACCACGTCGACGCCGGTGCAGCCGGCCAGGGCGGCCATCATCAGGCTCTTGGGGCTGGCGGCGCCGTTGTCGCCGCCGTAGGCGACCGAGGCGTCGGTGGCCACCTGGTGACCGCCGAGCTCGGTGCTGAAAGCCATTTTTCCCTGCCAGATGCAGGTTGCGGAAGTCTTCATCTTTCTCCTTCCATGGCGCCGTATACTGGCGGCGACGCCACGACAATGTCGTATTTTGCGGAGACTTACGCCCTGCCGGGAAATGCTCGACAAGCCGAGCATCCATTTGCAAAGCGCCTTCATTTTCACTATCCTTAGTCAATGTCGATAGTCATTGCCGGCCGCGCTGGCAACCACCGGCGACATCATCGCCACTTCCCGAAGGAACGACCCCATGCCGCAAAAGAAGAACAAGGCCAAACTCCCCACTCCAAGCCACTTCGTCGGCATCGGCGCCTCCGCCGGCGGCCTCGAGGCCATCGAGGCCTTCTTCAAGAACATGCCGGCCAACAGCGGCCTGGCCTTCGTCGTCGTGCAGCACCTCTCGCCGGACTACAAGAGCCTGATGGTCGAGCTGCTCTCCAAGAAAACGGAGATGCCGGTGCACCGTGCCGAAGACGGCATGGAGGTCATCTCCGACAACGTCTATCTCATCCCCCCGAAGAAGAACCTCACTATCTTCCACGGCAAGCTGGTGTTGAACGACAAGGTGACCACCCAGGGCATCAACCTGCCCATCGACATCTTCCTGCGCTCCCTGGCCGAGGACCAGGGCGAGCGCACCGTGGCCATCATCCTCTCCGGCACCGGCAGCGACGGCGCCCGCGGGGTACGCGCCATCAAGGAGATGGGCGGCATGGTCATGGTGCAGAGCGAAGACAGCGCCAAGTTCGACGGCATGCCCAAGGCGGCCATCGCCACCGGCGTCGCCGACTTCATCCTCCCCCCGGAGAAGATGCCCGAGCAGCTGCTCGCCTACATCGCCCATCCCTACGTCTCCGGGGCCAAACAGGCCGGGGATCTCCTTCTCCACGACGCCGACGCCCTCACCCGGCTGTTCGCCGAGCTGCGCGACAAGACCCGCGCCGATTTCACCTACTACAAGCCGAGCACCATCACCCGCCGTATCGAGCGGCGCATGTCGGTGACGCAGATCAGCGACTTCGAGGAATACGTCCGCTACCTGCAGAACACCCCCGGAGAGGTCAACCTCCTCTACCGCGACCTGCTCATCGGCGTGACCAGCTTCTTCCGCGACCCCGAGGCCATGGCCGAGCTCGAGGAAAAGTGGCTGCCGGAGCTGCTGCTGCGCGTCAGGAACCGCGAGATCCGCTTCTGGGTCGCCGGCTGCTCCACCGGCGAGGAGGCCTATACCCTGGCCATCATGCTCAAGGAGGCCATGGAGAAGGCCGGCGTCAGCCGCGACGTCAAGATCTTCGCCACCGACATCGACAAGGAGGCGGTGCTCACCGCCAGCGCCGGCATCTACCCGGACAGCATCGTCGGCGACCTGCCGGCGAAGATGGTCGGCAAGTACTTCTATCACAAGGACGAGAAGCTGCATATCGCCCGCCACCTGCGCGAGATGGTGGTCTTCGCCCAGCACAACCTCGTCAGGGACCCGCCCTTCACCAACATCGATCTCATCTCCTGCCGCAACCTGCTCATCTACCTGCAGCCGGTCCTGCAGCAGAAGGCCTTCGAGATGTTCAACTTTTCGCTCAACCCGGAGGGCCTGCTCTTCCTCGGCACCAGCGAGAGTATCGGCGAGATGGGCGACTATTTCACCACCCTGCACGCCAAACACAAGATCTACCGCAGCAAGGGGCACAACCACCCGCCGCATCGCGAACGCCACGAGGCGCCCCCCGGCGAACGCCGGCTGGCGCCGCGCACCTTCGCCTTCCTCGGGCGCGAGCGGCGCAGTGGCGAGGGGGATGGCGGTCGCATCGTCCGGCAGTTCCTCGACCTCGCCGCCGGCCACTACCTGCCGTTGGCAGTGGTCACCAACGAACAGCTGGAGATCCTCCATATCGTCGGCAACAGCGAGGGCCTCTTCCGCCTGCCCTCCGGTCCGGCGGAATACGACATCACCAGGATGGTCGTGCCGGAGCTCGCCATCCCGCTGGCCACCGGCATCCACAAGGTCTTCCGCAGCGGCGAGCCGCTCACCTACACCAACGTCCGCCTGCAGCGTCACGACCGGCAGCGACAGCTCACCATCCGCATCTTTCCCATGCCCGAGACCAAGGGCCTGCAGCCGCTGGCGGCGGTGTTCTTCGAAGACGTCGAGCGCCAGGATGGCGGGGGCGACGAGGGCCGGCAGAGCTACAACCTCGGCGAAGACGCGCAGCGGCGCATCGCCGACCTCGAGCAGGAGCTGCAGTTCGCCCGGGAAAACCTCCAGGCGACCATCGAGGAGCTGGAGACCTCCAACGAGGAGCTGCAGGCCACCAACGAGGAGCTGCTGGCCAGCAACGAGGAACTGCAGAGCACCAATGAAGAGCTGCAGAGCACCAACGAGGAGCTGTACACCGTCAACGCCGAGCACCAGAACAAGATCATCGAGCTCACCGAGCTCAACAACGACGTCGACAACCTGCTCACCAGTTCGCGCATCGGCACCCTGCTGCTCGACGAAGACCTCGAAATCAGGAAATTCTCCCCGGAGATCGTCAACGTCTTCCACATCCTCGACAAGGATGTCGGCCGGCCGATCACCCATATCGCCCACCGTCTGGTGCAGGTCGACCCGCTGGCCTTGATCAAAAAGGTGCAGGACAGCAACACGCCGCTGCAGCAGGAGATCACCACCGACAGCGGCCGCCTCTACCTGGCCCGCATCCTCCCCTACGCCATCGGCCCGAGCACTTACTCCGGGGTCATTCTCAGCTTCATCGACATCACCGAGGTCCGCGCCACCGAACAGCGCCTCGCCAGCAGCCGCCAGGCGACCCTCGACATCGGCCAGTATATGCCCTCGGGGCTGTTCATCTACCAACGCAACAGCGTCGGCGACTTCCTCCTCGAGAGCTGCAACCCCCAGGCGGAGCGGCTCACCGGCGTCACCCTGGCCGAATGGGGCGGCAAGTCGTTCGCCGAGCTATGGCCGCAGGCGGAAGAGATCGGCCTCTTGCAGCGCATGCGCCGGGTCATGGAGAGTGGGCGCCCCGACTTCCTCGAGGAGCTCGACTACCGAGACGAACGCCTCGCTGGCATCTACCAACTGAGCATCTTCCGCCTGCCGGAACAGCGCCTCGCCATCACCTTCGAGGACATCGGCGAGACAAGGCGCCTGCGCCGCGACCTCGAGGAGCGCGAGCGGCAATGCCGCGAGCTCTTCGAGACCATGGCCCAGGGGGTGGTCTACCAGGACCGGGACGGTCGCATCGTCTCCGCCAACCCGGCGGCGCAGCGCATCCTCGGCCTCAGTCTCGACCAGATGCGCGGCATCACCTCGCTCGACCCGCGCTGGGAAGCGATCCGCGAAGACGGCAGCGCCCTGCCCGGCGAGGAGCACCCGGCCATGGTCTCGCTGGCCAGCGGCAAGCCGGTGTTCGGCTTCATCATGGGGGTGCGCGCCCCGAACCTGCCCGGGCGCCGCTGGATCCTCGTCAACTCCTGCCCCCTGTTCAGCGAGGGTGAGGAAAAGCCCAGCCAGGTCTACACCACCTTCGAGGACATCACCGACCGCTACGATTTCCTCGCCCGGCGCGACGGCGGCGGCCAGCCCGCGGTGTCGCTGCCATGAGCAATCAACCATCCCAGGGACCATTCCCGCTAGAGTTGAGGGAGGAGCGGCGGCCTGCCGAGCAACACAAAGAGGCGGCCATGGCCGACCTTCACGGCGACCAGGCCCTGCTCCACGAACTGCAGGTGCACCGCATCGAGCTGCAGCAGCAGAACGAGGAGCTGCGCCGCGCCCAGATCCTCCTCGAGGAGAGCCGCAGCCGCTACAGCGACCTCTACCACCACGCCCCGGTGGGCTATGTGGTGCTCGACCGTTCGGGGATCATCGTCGAGAGCAACGCCACCTTCGCCGCCATGCTCGACCTGGAGTGCCCGGCCGTCAACGGCCGCGTCTTCGCCGACCTGATGGTCGACGAGGACGGCGCCATCTTCCGCTCGCGGCTGCGCTCGTTCTTCAAGCAGCCCGCGGCCAAGCACATCCCCCTGCGTCTGCGGCGCAGCTCGCGCCACCCCATCCATATCGAGCTGAGCGGTTCCCCCCTTCCCGGCGGCGAGCAGCTCCTCGTCACCATCACCGACATCACCGCCCGCAGGCGACTGGAAACCAAGGAACGTCTCCTCAGCGCAAGGGTCAAGCAGCTCGACAAAGAGGCCAGCCTGAGCCGCCTCGCCGGGGCGGTGGCACACAACTTCAACAACATGCTGGCGGTCATCCTCGGCAATCTCGAACTGGCCCTGGAAATGCTCCCCCTGGGGGAGGTGCCCCTCAAGGAGCTGCGCGACGCCCAGCAAGCCGGCCAGCGCGCCGCCGAGACCGCCGCCCTCATTCGCACCTACCTCGGCCAGGCCCGGGTGCACAAGGTGCCCGTCGACCTCGCCGCGGTGTGCGACAGCATCCTCCCGGCAATCCTCAAAACAAAGCCGGCGGAGGTGGCCATCGCCTGCAATTTCTCGGCGGCAACGCCACAGATCGCCGCCGACGGCGAACAGCTCCGCCAATTGATCGGCATCCTCACAGCCAACGCCTTCGAGGCCCTGCTGAGCAGGCCGGGCCGGGTTCTGCTCTCCCTGAGCCTCGCCAGCCACCGCGAGATCGCCCGGGAAAACCGCTTCCCCCTCGACTGGGAAGGGGAGCCCCAGCAGGCGTACGCCTGCCTGACGGTGGACGACGACGGCTGCGGCATCCCCCCCGAGGAACTGCCGCTGATCTTCGACCCCTTCTATACCACCAAGTTTCCCGGCCGCGGCATGGGCCTGCCCGTGGTCCTCGGCATCCTCCGCGGCCATGACGGCTGCATCACCGTGGAGAGCCGCAGCGGGTCCGGCTCGCGCTTCTGCGTCTATCTGCCGGCGACGCCGGCGAGCGAAGCAGACCAGGAAACAGCCAAAGGTTGGCCGCAAAAAAAGCCCTCCGCGCCCGGGACCAGGCCATGAGCGCCGACGCGGCACGCCTGCCGGGGTTCCCTCTGCCCCGCCCCCTTGCCACCGCCGCCGCCCTCGTGGCCGGGGTGACGCTGCTTCTCGTCCTTCTGCCGCTGAGCCGCGGCAACTTTCTGCTCTTCCACATCATCGTCGAATTGAGCATCATCGGCCTGTCCATCGCCATCGCCACTGTCGCCTGGAACACCCGCCATCTCGTCGACAACGACGCCTTTCTCTCCCTGGGCCTCGGCTATCTCGGCATCGCCACGCTGACCCTCTTCCACACCCTGGCCTACAAGGGGATGAACCTCCTGGCCGCCGCCGAAGGCGCCAACCTGGCCACCCAGTTCTGGATCGCCGCCCGCTTCCAGGAGGGGCTGGCCTTTCTCCTCTTCCCCCTCGCCCTGCGCCGCCGCCTCGGCGCGCCGCTGCACTTCGTTCTGTGGGGCGTGCTGCCGACCTTGTTCACCCTGGCCATCCTCCACTGGCGGATCTTCCCCAACTGCTTCGTCGAGGGGCAGGGGCTGACCGGCTTCAAGATCGCCAGCGAGTACCTCTTCTGCCTGGCGGGGCTGGTCACCCTCGCCCTTCTCCATCGCCAGCGCCAGCACCTCCACCCGGGGGTCGGCCTGCTCTTTGCGGGCGGGGTGACCCTGTCCATCGCCGGCGAACTCGTCTTCACCCTCTACAGCAGAGTCACCGGCCCGCTCAACGTCGCCGGCCACTACCTGCACCTGCTTTCGGTCTTCCTCATCTACAAATCCCTGGTGCACTATAGCCTGCAGCGCCCGCTGGAGACCTTGTTCCACTCGCTCAACCGCAAGGAGAGCCTGCTCGCCGCCCGCCTGCGGCTGAGCGAGATGTCCGCCGCCCTGCCCCTCGACCAACTGCTCGTCGCCGCCATCGACGAAGCGGAAAAACTCACCGGCAGCGGCATCGGTTTCTTCCACTTCGTCGACCTCGAGAACAGAAGACTGTCGCGCAAGGCCTGGTCGCAAAACACCACCAGCTCCTGCCTGGTCAGGGAGGAGGACAAACTGGTCTCCTCGGCGGAAACCCGCCTCCTCATCGAGAGACTGGAGAGTCAGGGCGAGGTCATTTTGAACGACTTCCAGTCCCAGCCCAGCCCCGCCCTGCTGCCCGACGGCCATATCGAACTACAGCGGGTGATGGTGGTGCCGGTCCTCCGCGAGGGCAGGCTGCGCGCCATTTTCGGCGTCGGCAACAAGAAGCGTAACTACGACGGCAGCGACGTCGAGCTGGTTGCCGCCCTGGGCGACCTCGCCTGGGACATCATCCTCCGCAAGCAAACGGAGATGGCCCTGCGCAACAGTGAGGAGCAGTTCCGCCTCTCCTTCGAGCGCTCGCCGGTGGGGACGATGATGCTCACCCCGGAGTTCCGCTTCTTCCGCAGCAACGCTTCCTTCTGCCGCATGATCGGCTACAGCGAGCGGGAACTCGCCGGAATGAGCTTC
>JANJUM010000230.1 GCA_024710585.1 Desulforhopalus sp. | reverse complement strand
CCTCTCCAAACCTCCTCCCTGCGGCTCCTCCCACGTGTTTTTTTTTTTTGTTGTTTATAATTTTCTTATATCCCCGGGGGGGGGGGGGGGCCCCCCCCCCCCCCCCCCCCCGCCGCGTTTTCTTCATCATAACTTTCTCCCCGTTTCGCGTTCGCGAAAGCGGACCTATCCCTCAAGCTTCAATCCGTAAGCTCATTGCTTTTTGCCATGGGCCGGTCGAATCTTCCAGCAACACAGCACCAGCTCTTCGCGAAGCGGGGCGAGCCTCTTATTTATAGTCGCTCTTGTTGAGGCCGTACTTGCGCATCTTGTCGTAGAGCGTCTTGCGGGGGATGTTGAGGCTCGCCATGACATCCTTGATGCTTCCCGAGGAAGAGACCAGGGCATGTTCGAGCAGGCTCTTCTCGAAGCGGTCGACCTGTTCCGCCAGGGAGTGATGGCTGTCGCCCTCCTCGCCGACGAGCATCTTTTCCAGCGACCAGTCGAATTGCCGGCCGAGGAGCACGTAGCGTTCGGCGAAGTTGCGCAACTCGCGCACATTGCCCGGCCATGAGTAAGACATGAGCACGTTCATTTCGCCGCTGCCCGGCATCGACACCTCCTGCTGATAGCGGTGGCCGGCGACGAGGAGAAAGTGGTGGAAGAGCAGCGGGATGTCCTCGCGTCGCTCGCGCAGCGGCGGGATCTTCAGCGAGACCACGTTGAGTCGGTAATAGAGGTCGAGGCGGAAGAGTCCCTGCTCGGCCGCCTGCAGGAGGTCGATCTTGGTGGCGGCGACGATGCGCAGGTTGACGGGGATGAGCCGGTTCGAGCCCAGCCGCTCGATGGATCGTTCCTGCAGGACGCGCAGCAGGTTGATCTGCAGGCGCATGGGCATCGACTCGATTTCGTCGAGGAGCAGAGTGCCGCCGTTGGCATGTTCGAACTTGCCGATGCGCGTCGAACGGGCGTCGGTAAAGGCGCCTGCCTCGTGTCCGAAGAGCTCGCTCTCCATGATCGATTCGGCGACCGCGCCGCAGTTGACGGCCACGAAATTCCGCTCGCGGCGGTTGCTCTGCTCGTGCAGGGCCCTGGCCACCAGTTCCTTTCCGGTGCCGGTCTCGCCGAGGACGAGCACATCGGCGCCACTGTCGGCGATCTGGGCGATGGTGGCGCGCAGCTTCTCCATGGCAGGTGTTCGGCCGATGATGCGCGGTCCCGGGGCGCTGTGCAGTGAGAGCTCGCGGCGCAGGTCGCGATTCTCGAGGGTCAGGGAGCGTTTTTCGAGGCCGCGCAGCACCGTCTTGACCAGCCGCTCGCTGCTGTAGGGCTTTTCGATGAAGTCATAAGCGCCGTCGCGCATCGCCTGCACCGCGGTGGAGACGTCGCCATGGCCAGTGATGAGGATCACCGGCAGATCAGGGTCGATCTTCTGCACCTCGAGAAGGAATTGCAGGCCGTCCATCTGCGGCAGACGGATATCGCAGACGATGATCCCCGGCCAATCCCGGGAAACCACCGCCAGACCTCGCTCGGCGCTTTCCTCGCACAGCACTTCGAGGTCGGCCAGTTCCAGCGTCTGCTTGTTGGCCTGGCGAATATGAACCTCGTCGTCGATAAAGAGAACTTTGCCTCTGGCTTTCATGGCATCAGACGATCCTGTCGAGCAGAAATTCAAAACGGGCCCCGCTCGCCGAGGCGGCGAGGCGAAGCTCGCCGCCGAAGTCCCTGACGATGCGGTCGCTGATAGTCAGACCCAGTCCCAGGCCCTGCCCAGATTTCTTGGTGGTGAAGAACGGTTCGAAGATCTGTGTCACATGCTCTTCGGCAACGCCCGGACCATTGTCTTCGACGGCGACCAGCACCTTGTCGTCCTGAGCGCGGCACTCTACGAAGATCTTCTTGGTTCCCTGGCCATCTACCGCCTGCATGGCGTTGGAGAGGAGGTTGACCAGCACCTGCTGCAGCATGACGAGGTTCGCTCTGACCTCGAGCTGCGGCGGATCGATGACGATGGAGGTGGTGACGCCGTTTTTCTTCATGCTGTGTTTGAGGATCTCCATGGCCCCGTCGATGGCACCGTGCAGAGGGACGGTGGTGATCTGGCCGCTCGATTTCTTCGAGAAGAGTTTGAGCTGGGCGCCAATCTGCGCCATGCGTTCGGTAAGCTCGCCGATCTGCTCGAGGTTCCAGCGGGCCTCGTCGAGGCGGCCTTTCTCGAGGAATTGTCGACCGTTGTCGGCATAGCTGCGGATAGCGGCGAGGGGTTGGTTGAGTTCGTGGTTGATGCCCGCCGACATCTGTCCAAGCACCGCCAGCTTGGCGGCATGGATGAGTTCCTTGCGCGCCCTTTTCAGTTTGATTTCGGTCTGCTGGCGGTCGAGGATCTCGCGGCGCAACAGTTCGTTGGTTTCGGTGAGTTGCTGCGTCCGCTCGAGGACCCGCGATTCGAGCAGTTCGTTGGCCTGGCGCAACGCCCGCTTGGTCTCTTCCTCGATGCGACGCACGTCGGCCATGCGTTGCTTGCGCTGGAAAAACAGCAGGGCGACGATAAAGATGACCGCGCCGCTCAGCCCGACCACCCCGGCGGCGAGCATCGCCCTGCTGCGCACCGGCTTGATGTTGGCGAGCAGATGAACGTTCCACCCGGCCTCGGCCATGACCCGGCTCTGCTTGAGCACCGTCTTCTTTTCCACCTCGCCATGGCCGTCGAGTTGCAGAAGCTCTATGCCGTCGGGGCGGAGAATCTGCTGCGTGGCCAGCGATGCCGAAACTGTGCCGGGATAGCGTTTCTTGTCGGCTATGCGCCGCAGTGCCTCCGCCGACAGCGGCCATAGGGTCTTATAGCGCAGGGTCGGGTCGGTGGTAATGAAGACCACCCCGTCGGGGTCGCTGACGAGAAAGGTGTCACTTTTCTGGGCCCACTTGTCTTCGACCTCGTCGACATCGATTTTCACCGCCACCACCCCGAGGATGGTGTTGCGGTAGCGCACCGGATAGGCGAAATAGTAGCCACGTTTGGAAGAGGCGCTGCCGATGGCAAAGTAGCGCCCCAGCCCTCCTTCCATGGC
>JANJUM010000221.1 GCA_024710585.1 Desulforhopalus sp. | reverse complement strand
GCCGGTGCTCTCCTCCTGGTCGCAGGTTTACGCCCGACCGGGCAGCGGCATCAAGTCCCTGCTCGATCTCGACGGCAAGAAGATCGCCACCCTCAAAGGCTCGCTGCAGGAGGAATCCTTCCTCCGCCTCAGCGAGAGCTTCGACATCAAGGTGGAGCTCTACGGCGTCCGGGACTTCAAGACCGCCTTCGCCATGGTCAACATCGGCGAGGCCGATGCCGCCATCAGCAACAGCTTCTTCGGCTTCGTCAACGCCAGGACCTACCAGCTCGAGGACACCGCCGTGATCTTCAGCCCGAGCAAGCTGCACTTCGCCGCGCGCCGCGATTTCCCGCAACACCTTCTCGATGCCATCGACCGCCACCTGCTGCGCATGAAGGGGGACCGCAATTCGGTCTACTATGCCTCGCTCAAGATGTGGATGGCGGAAGAAGTCCCCTTCTCCCTGCCCACCTGGGTCAAGGTCGCCGGCAGCGGCATCATCGCCTTTCTCCTCCTCAGCCTCGCCGGCAGTATCATCCTCAAGCGCCAGGTCAACCTGCGCACCGCCGAGCTGCGCCAGGCCAACGAGGAGATGGAAGAGCGCATCCGCGAGCGAACCGCCCAACTCGAGGCGATCAACCGCGAGCAGACCTCGATCTTCGAAACCGCCAGCACCGGTATCGTCCTCATGCGCCAGCGCACGGTGGTGCACTGCAACCGCAAATTCGAGGAGATCTTCGGCTACCAGCCGGGGGAGATGGACGGCAGGCCGACGCGGGTCTGGTATCCCGACGAGGAGTCCTACCTGCTGGGCGGCGACCCTGTCTACGAGCAGATGGGCCGCGGCGAGACGCACCGCCGCCATCAGCAGCTGATCCGCAAGGACGGCACCGTGTTCTGGGCGCGCATCAGCTGCCGCGCCTTCGACCCCGGGTCGCCATTGACCGGAGCGGTGGCGATCATCGAGGACATCAGCGAAGAACGGCAGCAGGAAGAACAGCTGCGCCAGGCCATGGAGCGGGCCCAGGCCGCCGACCGCCTCAAGTCGGCCTTCCTCGCCACCATGTCCCACGAGCTGCGCACCCCGCTCAACTCGATCATCGGCTTCACCGGCATCATGCTGCAGGGCCTGACCGGCCCGCTCAACCCCGAGCAGCACAAGCAGATGACCATGGTCCAGGCCAGCTCGCGCCACCTGCTGTCGCTGATCAACGACGTCCTCGACATCTCCAAGATCGAGGCCGGCCAGCTGTCCCTCGAGCGCAACCCCTTCGACCTGCGCCTCTCCCTGGAGAAGTCGCTCCGCCTGGTGGCGCCCCTGGCCGAGAAGAAGGGGCTGACCCTCTCCACCGAGTTCCCCGACCTGGACTACCGCATCACCGGCGACCAGCGGCGGATCGAGCAGGTGGTGATCAACCTGCTCAACAACGCCATCAAATTCACCGAACAGGGCTGGGTGAAGCTGTCGGCCGAGAGCGACGGCGACGGTCTGCGCCTTCACCTTGCCGACAGCGGCATCGGCATCGCCGCCGAAGACCTCCCCCGCCTCTTCCAGCCCTTCCACCAGTTGGACAGCGGCCTGGCGCGCAAGCGCGAGGGCACCGGGCTGGGGCTCTCCATCTGCCGCAAGCTCCTCGACATGATGGGGGGAACGATTGCCGTGCACAGCGTGCCCGGCGAAGGCAGCACCTTTACCATCCGCCTGCCGCGGCAGGCCAGAGAGGCGAATGATGAACACTAGGCTGCTGGTCATCGAAGACAACGAGCAGAACCTCTACCTGATGCGCTTTCTCCTCGAGAAGCACGGTTTTACGGTGATCGGCGCCGAGGACGGCCGCAGCGGAATCGCCAGCGCCCTGTCCTGCGCCCCCCTGGCCATCCTCCTCGACATCCAGCTGCCGGAGATGAACGGCTACCAGGTGGCCGCCGAACTGAAGAAGCTGCCACAGCTGGACCATGTGCCGATCATCGCCGTCACCTCCTACGCCATGGTCGGCGACCGCGAGCAGATCCTCGCCGCCGGGGCCACCGGCTATATCGAGAAACCGATCAACCCCGAGACCTTCGTCGCGGAGATCATCAGCTATCTGCCCGCCGGCTGGGACAAGGCCGGCGGCGAGCGGTCATGACTCAGGAGCCGGCAGCCATGCGCATTCTCAGCATCGACGACAAGGATGACAACCGTTATTACATCGAGGCCCTCCTCGGCGGCAGCGGCTACCAGGTGGTCTCCGCTGGTGACGGCGCCGAGGCCTTGGCGCTGCTCGAAAAAGAGCGCTTTGACCTCATCCTCAGCGATATCCTCATGCCGGTCATGGACGGCTTCGAGCTGTGCCGCACGGTCAAATCCGACCCCCGTCTGCGAAGCATCCCGCTGATCTTCTACACCGCCACCTACACCGGCCCGCAGGACGAGGCCTTCGCCGCCAAAGTCGGCGCCGACGCCTTCGTCGTCAAGCCCTGCGAACCACAGGTGCTGCTCGACACGTTGCAGCGCGTGCTCGCCGAGGCCGCCAGCGGCGACCGCCCACTGCCACCGCCCAAGACCGACGACGAGGAGATCTTCAAGCTCTATAACGAACGGCTAGTGCGCAAGCTCGAGCAGAAGATGCTGCAGCTGGAGCAGGAAACCAAGGCCCTGCGCGAGGCCGAGGCGGCATTGCGCACCTCAGAGAGCAAATACCGTCGCCTGTTGGAGAGCATGGGCGACGGCTTCGTGCTGACGGACATGGAGGGTCGCATCCTCGAGAGCAACCTCGCCTATGAACGCATGCTCGGCTACGGCAAGGGAGAGCTGCGCACCATGACCTTCCTCGACATCACCCCGAAGAGCTGGCACGACTACGAGCGGCGTATCCTTACCGAACAGGTCTTTGTCGATGACTTCTCCGAGGTCTACGAAAAAGAGTATCAGGATAAGGAGGGGCGCATCTTCCCCGTCGAGCTGCGCACCTTCCTGGTGCGCGGCGATCAGGGCCAGCCCGAGGCGATGTGGGCCATCGTCCGTGACCTTACCGAACGCAAGCGCCTCGAGAAGAACCGCCTTGAGCTGGAGGGCCAGCTGCACCAGGCACAGAAGATGGAATCGATCGGTCGCCTTGCCGGAGGTGTCGCCCACGACTACAACAATATGCTGAGCGTCATCCTCGGCTACGCCGAACTGTCGCTGGCCCAGGCCGTCCCCGGCTCGACAATGCACGACAACCTCGGCGAGATCCTCGACGCGGCGCGGCGCTCGGCCGCCATCACCCGGCAGCTGCTCGCCTTCGCCCGCAAGCAGACCATGGAACCGCAGGTGCTCGACCTCAACGCCACCGTGGAGGGCATGCTGAAGATCCTGCAGCGCCTCATCGGCGAAGACCTCGAGCTGCGCTGGCTGCCCGGTGACGACCTCTGGCCGGTGCACCTCGATCCCTCGCAGGTCGACCAGCTGCTCGCCAACCTGTGCATCAACGCCCGTGACGCCATCGCTCAAGGGGGCACCATCCTCATCGAGACGGAGAACTGCACCCTCGACGACGACTACTGCCGCCATCACGCCGGCTGTCATTCCGGCGACCATGTCCGCCTCGCG
>JANJUM010000031.1 GCA_024710585.1 Desulforhopalus sp. | reverse complement strand
GTGGAGCAGGCCATGGTTGCCGCCGGAGGC
Organism: Desulforhopalus sp.; assembly: GCA_024710585.1. GTDB lineage: Bacteria > Desulfobacterota > Desulfobulbia > Desulfobulbales > Desulfocapsaceae > Desulforhopalus_A. The sequence goes on along the minus strand of JANJUM010000031.1, from coordinate 6,003 downwards.
CCCGGCACAGAGGTCGCGCTTGTCGATGAGGATGGCGTGGATGCCGCGCAGGGCGAGGTCGCGCATCATGCCGACCCCGGTGACGCCGCCGCCGATGATCAGCACCTCGGTTTCGAAAACGGCCTCCTGGCCACGGCCTTTTGCCGCGGGGGTGACTGGCTGCATGGAAGGTATCCTCTGAAATGGGGTGCAGGGAGCGTGCAGGAAGAGAATGGAGTATTCTTATTGGAGTTGTAGCTCTTCTTACTGTGAATTTCAAGTGAAATATTGCTAATTTCATATGAAACAAAAATACACTTAAATCGAAATGCGGCGTTCCTCCCCGTGGAGGTTCGGTGGAACGCGACCAGATGATTGAAAAATGGAGTTCAGGCGATGTTTTCTCTTGACATGCATATGTGACAAAATGTCAGCTTTCCTGTCAAATACATAAATCGTTATATATTCAAATTATTAAGGAACATTGAGTGGCAGTTTGGTCAATGTTGGCTTTCATCGAGGCAATATTTGCCACAATATGTCGGTAAGCTGAGGGAGTTTTGCCGAAGCTAGGAAAAGCGGTGCCGCCGACCGCCTGCAGAGAGGCAGGTTTGCCTGTCCGCGGCGGGAAATGGGCGGGATTGCCGCGGGGTGCCGTCATGTTCACTTTCGGGGCGACGCGAAGAGACGATGGGGGGACCGGCGCGCGTTTCGCTGTCTGGGGTGGCGCTGCGGTGGCGGCAGGGGTGGCGTGCAGCCGCCAGCCGCAGCAGCCGCAAGGACAGCTGCACGAACTCGGCGCAGGCGAAGAGGGCCGGCCATCATGGGGATCTTTGCCGGACTGATCATCGTCGATGCGACACGGCGGCTGCGGAAAGCTGGGGAAGAATGACGCAGGGGGGTGTATAAGGAATACTCGCTGCTGCCTCGAAGACCAGCCCCCGGTGGAGGCGACGGCCGTGCAAGGGGCCGCCGCCGGGCCAAAAAAATTTCCTGCCGCCTGTGGCCCCTCTCTTGCTAGGGAGGCAGGACAGTTGTGGCGGCAGGAGAGCCGTGGCGCAGGGCTGGCAATGCGCCGCGTGCCCCCTTCTCCTCCCGTCCCGGTGGCTGCCAGGCGAGAAGGGTTTCGCCCGGGAATTCCTGCCCCCGGGTGCTAGCCAGGCAGCCACCGGAGGGCAGAACAACCATGAAGAACACGCGATGAAGAGCTTTCGATACAGAGCCCCGGGCCTGCTGCTGCCAGGCCTGTTCGGCCTTGGCCTGTTGCTTTCCTCCTGTGCCCCGCTGGGGCCTGAGTACGCGCCGCCGCAGCTGAGTCCACCGCCGGCGTGGAGCAGCCCGCTTGACGATGGCCTGGTGCTGGGCGAGGCCACCGATGCGGCGCTGTCCCGCTGGTGGGAGGGTTTTGCCGACCCTCTGCTCAGCGATTATGTGCGCCGCGCCCTAGCCGCCAACGAGAAGCTCGCCCAGGCCCGCGCCAGCGTCGTCGCTTCCCGGGCGCGACGCGATCTGGCGGCTGCGGGCCTGGCTCCCGACGCCTCCCTTGGCGCCTCCCTGTCGCGGCAGGGAGGGCTGGAGCAGGGGGCCGACCACAGCACCCGCTATGGGGCAAGCCTCGACAGCCTGTGGGAACTCGACCTCTTCGGCGGCCAGCGCAGGACCCTCGAAGCGGCCGAGAACCGCGTCGTGGCAAGTGAGCTGCTGCTGCGCGACCTGCACGTCTCCCTGGCCGCCGAGGTGGCCCTGGCCTACCTCGAGGTGCGCACGCTGCAGCGGCGCCTGGCCATCGCCAGCGACAGCCTCGCCGCCCAGGAGCGGCTTCTTGGCCTCACCGCCGCCAAGCGGCAGGCCGGGCTGGTCGGCGAGCTGGCCCTGCAGCAGGCCCAGGCGCAGACCGCGGCGGCGAAAGGGCAGCTGCCCGTGCTGCGCACTTCCCTCGAGCAGGGCGAGAACAACCTTGCCACGCTGCTCGGCCTTGGCCCCGGTTCCCTGCGCGCCGAGCTGCGGGCGGCCACACAGCTGCCGCAGCCGCCGTCGCTGGTTGGGGTGGCCCTGCCGGCTGAGGTCCTGCAGCGCCGCCCCGACGTGCGCCGCGCCGAGCGGCTGCTGGCCGCCCAGGTGGCCGAAGTCGGCGCTGCCGAGGCGGCCCGCTACCCGACCCTGCGCCTCTCCGGGGTCATCTCCCTCGACGCCCTCTCCCTGGGTGACCTCTTTTCCGCCGCTGCCGCCACCTACGCCATCACCCCCCGGGTGTCCTTCACCCTCTGGGATGGCGGGGCGGCCGGGGCCAACCTGCGCCTGCAGTCGGCGCTCGCCGAGGAGGCCCTGGGCGCCTACCGCGAGACGGTGCTGGCCGCTCTGGCCGAGGTGGACGACGCCCTCATCGCCACGGTCCGCGAGCGTCAGCGGCAGGAGGCCCTGGAGGAGTCGGCGCGGGCCGCGGGGAGGGCCCTGGCCCTGGCCGAGGCTCAGTACCGGGCCGGGCTGGTGGAGCTGACCACGGTCCTCGAGGCGCACCGCACGCAGCTCTCCGCCCTCGACCAGCAAGAACTCGGCAAGGCGGCGTTGAGCGGCAATCTCGTCAAACTCTACAAGGCCCTGGGTGGCGGGTGGGAGGCCGGCGACGGCACCGCCGCCCCCTCGGGCGAAGCGGGAAAATCATGAGCACGGAGAAGCAGCATAACGGCAGCGGCGGCGTGGTCGGGGAGATTCTCGCCGCCGAAGGCAAGCGCGGACGGGGCAAGGGCCTGCGACGGGCCCTGGTCACCCTGGTCATACTCGCCGCGGCAGCCGTCGCGGTCTATGCCCGCTTTGGCGGGGAAAGCACCGGGACGCCGCGCTATGTCACCAGGGCGGTGGAACAGGACGACATCACCGTCACCGTCACCGCCACCGGCAATTTGCAGCCCACCACCCAGGTGGTGGTCGGCAGCGAGCTATCCGGCACGGTCAAGGCGGTGGAGGCCGACTACAACGACCGCGTCGAGGTCGGGCAGATCCTCGTGCGCCTCGACACCACCAAGCTCGCGGCGCAGATCCTCCAGTCCCAGGCCAGCCTGACCAGCGCCGAGGCCAAGGTGCGCCTCGCCAGGGCGACGATGGGCGAGACCGCCCAGGCCTTGGCACGGCTCCGCGAGGCAGTGCGGCTCAGCGCCGCCGAGGCGGTCTCGGCCAAGGATCTCGACGCGGCCGCGGCGGCGGCGGAGCGTGCCGAGGCCGAGTATCAGGTGGCCGTGGCGGCGGTGGCCCAGGCCGAGGCCACCCTGCAGCTCTATCGTGCCGACCTCGCCAAGACCGAGATCCGCTCGCCGGTCAACGGCATCGTCCTCAGCCGCTCGGTGGAGCCGGGGCAGACGGTGGCCGCCTCGCTGCAGGCGCCGGTGCTCTTTACCCTGGCCGGCGACCTCGCCGCCATGGAACTCCATGTCGACGTCGACGAGGCCGATGTCGGCAAGGTGCACAAGGGACAGCAGGCGACCTTCGTCGTCGATGCCCACCCCGAGCGGCGCTACCCGGCGGAGATCGCCGAGGTGCGCTTCGGCGCCAAGACCACCAGCGGCGTCGTCACCTACGAGACCCTGCTGACGGTGGACAACGCCGACCTCAGTCTGCGGCCGGGGATGACCGCCACCGCCGAGATCGTCGTCGAGACGGTGTCCGGAGCCCTGCTGGTGCCCAATGCCGCCCTGCGTTTCACCCCGAAGAAGGAGGGCGTGGAGCGGGGGGACAAGGGAGGCAGCATGCTCGGCAAGCTCATGCCGCGGCCACCGCGCCCCAACCGCACCAAGGAGGTGGGCGGGGCGGCCAAGCGCCAGCAGCGGGTGTGGGTGCTGGAAGACGGCCTCGTGCGCCCGGTGGCGGTCAAGGTCGGCCAGAGCGATGGGACGCGCACGCAGATCCTCGAAGGCGCGCTGAGCCCTGGCCAGGAGGTGATCACCCAAGAAGAGGGCGGGTCATGAACGCCGGCGCCGATCCTGTCGGGTTGGCCCAGACGCCGTTGATCGAGCTGCGTCAGGTGGCGAAGGTGTATGGCAGGGGCGGTGCCGCGGTACAGGCCCTGCGCGGTGTCGATCTCGCCATCGGCCACGGCGAGTTCGTCGCCATCATGGGGCCGAGCGGCTCGGGCAAGTCGACCTGCATGAATATCCTCGGCTTTCTCGACACCCCAAGTTCCGGCACCTTTCTCTTCGACGGCCATGACGTCGGCGGCCTGTCGCGCGACCGGCTGGCCCTGCTGCGCCGGCACTGCCTCGGCTTCGTCTTCCAGGGCTTCAACCTGCTTGGCCGCACCTCAGCCAGGGAAAACGTCGAACTGCCGCTGATCTACCGCGGCGTCCCCGCCGCCGAGCGCCGCCGCCGCGCCCGCCAGGCCCTGGATCTGGTCGGCCTTGCCGGCTGGGAGAAGCACACCCCGAGCGAGCTCTCCGGCGGCCAGCAGCAGCGCGTCGCCATCGCCCGGGCCATCGTCAGCGAGCCGCGGGTGCTGCTCGCCGACGAGCCCACCGGCAACCTCGACTCGGCGCGGAGCCGCGAGGTCATGGAACTCCTCAGCCGTCTCAACGTCGAGCGGCGCCTGACGGTGATCATGGTCACCCACGAGCCGGACATGGCCGCCTACGCCGGGCGCTGCATCACCTTCGTCGACGGCAGCATCGCCGCGGGCGAGAGCGCCGGGAGGGACCGCCATGCTGCGTGAGACCCTGATGCTCGCCCTGCGCGAGATCCGCCGCAACGTCATGCGCTCCATCCTCACCATCCTCGGCATCGTCATCGGTGTCGCCGCGGTCATCGCCTTGGTGACCCTCGGCAAGGGCGCCACCGCCCAGGTGGCGGCGGAGATCGGCAGCCTCGGCAGCAACCTCCTCCAGGTGCGCGCCGGCCAGGGCTTCCGCGGTCCCGGCGGGGTGAGCTCCGCCGCCAAGCCGTTCAAGGCCGAGGATGCCCTGGCCATCGCCCAGCAGGTCAGCGGCGTCGCCGCCGTCGCCCCCAACGCCCAGCGCAGCGGCCAGGTGGTGGTTGGCAACAGCAACTGGTCGACGACCGTCACCGGCTCGAGCAACGACTTTTTGCCGGTGCGCAACTGGACGCTGGCCTCCGGCCGCGCCTTCACCGACAGCGAGCTGCGCGCCGGCCGGGCGGTGTGCATCCTCGGCGCCACCGTGGCCAAGGAGCTGTTCGGCGGCCGCGACCCCCTCGGGGCGAGCCTGCGCTTCAACACCGTCACCTTCCAGGTCATCGGCGTCTTCGCCGCCAAGGGCCAGGGCACCGGCGGCAACGACCAGGACGACTTCATCCTCGTGCCGCTGCGCACCCTGCACCGTCGCCTGGCGGGCAACACCGATGTCGGCGTCATCTTCGTCTCCGCCGAAGACGGGGTCTCCACCACCCGGGTCAAAGAGGACATCGAACGGCTGCTGCGCGAGCGGCGGCGCATCGCCGCCGGGCAGGAGGACGATTTCTTCGTCCGCGACATGCAGGAGGTGATGGCCGCCCTCACCGGCACGACGCGCATCCTCACCACCCTTCTCGGGGCGGTGGCGGCGGTCAGTCTGCTCGTCGGCGGCATCGGCATCATGAACATCATGCTCGTTTCGGTGACCGAGCGGACCCGCGAGATCGGCATCCGCCTGGCCATCGGCGCGCTGGAGCGCGACGTCCTGCGCCAGTTCCTCGTCGAGGCGGTGGTGCTCTCCTCCTTCGGCGGGCTCTTCGGGGTGCTGGTCGGCCTCGGTGGGGCCTACGCCGCCGCCCGGGCCTTGGCCATGCCCTTCGTCCTCAGTCCGAGCATTGTCGCCGTCGCCTTTCTCTTCTCGGCCGGGGTCGGCATCGTCTTTGGTTACTTTCCCGCCAAGAAGGCGGCCCGCCTCGATCCCATCGAGGCCTTGCGGCATGAGTGAGAGGGGCGGCGGATATCCCTCTGCGAGCACATAACAATTGGAAAATTTAATGGGAATAAATAAACTGTCCCCGAAAAAGCCGCAAAATAATCAAATAATCTACTCCACTGGTCCCCAAATTTTCTCC
>JANJUM010000106.1 GCA_024710585.1 Desulforhopalus sp. | reverse complement strand
CCAACCCTCTCACACCCAACGCCCGTCTGGGTTGGCGTGAGGCCTGCACCTGAGGAGATACCGCAAGATGGCCCTTGAAAACTGGCTGGCCTTCGTCGCCGCCTCGGTGGTTCTGCTGGTGCTGCCGGGGCCGACCATCCTTACCGTCATCGGCTACTCGCTGACCCACGGCCGCCGGGCCAACCTGCCCCTGGTGGCAGGAGTGGCCCTCGGCGACTGCACCGCCCTCCTGCTCTCCATCGTCGGCCTTGGCGCCCTGCTCAAGACCTCGGCCCTGTGGTTCACCGCCGTCAAGCTGATCGGCGGCTGCTACCTGCTCTACCTCGGCGTGCGCATGCTGCGCGCCGGGGTCGCCAGCGGGGAGGTAGCCATGGCGGCGGCACCCGCCGCGCCGCCGCTGCAGCTCTTCGCCAACACTTACCTGGTCACCGCCCTCAACCCCAAGGGCATAATTTTCTTCGTCGCCTTCCTGCCGCAGTTCCTCACCCACAACGGCCATGAGGGACCGCAGCTGGCATTGCTGGCGGCGACCTTCGTCATCCTCGCCACCATCAACGCTACCCTCTACGCCACCTTTGCCGCCACCGCCCGCCGCATCCTGCAGAAGCCGGTCTTTCGCCGCCGTTTCCACCTCATGGGCGGCTCGCTCCTCGCCGGAGCCGGCCTGTGGGCGCTCTACGCCCGGCGGATGCCGTAAGACAGCCGCCGTCTCTGCGGCGCCGAGCCGCACTAGCCCAGATACAGCTCGTCGAGAGCGGTGAAGAACCGTTCGCGGACCTGTTCGAATTCCTCCATCAGTTTTCGCGCCTGATCCTTCCTGCCCTGGGCAGCAAGTTCGGCAATGCGCCCGGCATGCTGGTGGACCAGGGCATGGAGCTCGCCAACCTCCTTGAAGGAGGGATACGTGCGCAGCATCTGGCCCTCGGCCCCGAAATACCACTTGCCGAAGTCGCACTCATGGGCCGAGGAGACCTCTTCGGGGCGCAGCGCCGCCTTGCCGTTGAGGACCGCCTCGAGGCGCGAGCGCCATTGCATATGGGCCGCCTTCACTTTGCCGATATCGAAGCGCGCCTGTGCGGTGCGGAACTTGCCCACCACCTCGGCCAGACGTTCCGAGAGTTTGAGCAGGTCATGGGCATGGGTGGTCAGCTGGGCGCTGACGATGTTCATCTCCCCGGAGGACTCGCTGACCTCGTGAATATCGGCGGTAATCCCCCCGGTCACCGAAGACACCTCGGCCACGCCCCGGTTGACTTCTTTGATGCCCTGGGAGGCCTGGCCGAGGTTCTCGGCGATCTCGCTGGTGGCCTTGGACTGCTCCTCCACCGCCGTGGCGATGGTGGTGACCAGTTCGTTGACCTCGTCGATGATCCCCGAGATACGCGCAATCTCGCCGACGGCGTCGCTGGTCGAATCCTGGATGGCCTCGATCTTGGCCTTGATCTCACCGGTGGCCCCGGCGGTCTGCCGGGCCAGCTCCTTGATCTCGTTGGCGACCACCGCAAAGCCCTTGCCCGCCTCCCCTGCCCTGGCCGCCTCGATGGTGGCGTTGAGGGCGAGGAGGTTGGTCTGGTCGGAGATCTCGGTGATGACCTCGGTGACCTTGCCGATCTCCTTGACGTCAGCCCCGAGGCGGTCGACCTTCTGCGACGCGGCATGCGCCCCCGATGCGGCGTTCTGGGCGATCTTGCGCGCGTTCTCCGAGTTGCCGGCGATCTCGCGCACGATGACCGCCATCTCCTCCGCCGCCGAGGCGACGGCATCGAGGTTGGTGGCCGCCTCTTCGCTGGCGGCGGCTACAGTGGCCATATTGTCGCTCATCGCCTGGGCGCCGTGGGCGACGCGCTGTGAACGGTCGCTGCTGTTGCCGGCACTGCTGGCAAGGCCGGTGGCGATGGTGGTCAGCTGATCGGAAGAGAGCTGCAGGCTGTATGCCTTGGAGCCGAAATCACGGACGATGCGCTCCAGGCGATCCAGGAAGAGGTTGAACCAGGTGGCCAGTTCGCCGATCTCGTCGTTCTTGAGAATTTGCAGGCGCTTGGTGAGGTCGCCCTCGCCCTCGGCGATATCCTTGAGCATAACCACGGTGCGCTTGATCGGCACGACCACCGCCCTCACGCTGAACAGCAGAGGCAAAAGGATGGCCAGCAGCAGGGCCAGGCTGAGGCCGAGGATGCCGAGCTTGACGGTGCGGAACTGGGCGAAGAGCTCCCCGGCGTTATAGACGAAGGCCATCACCCCGACCTGCTTGCCGGAGAAGTCGTTGATGGGGAAGGTGGTGACGAACTCATCGCCCACGCGCTGCATGAAGAGCCCTTTGCTGCCTTCCCGGAGCAGGCCGGCACCGACCACTGCGTCGGTCACTTCGCGACGCGAGGAGGAAACGAAGACGAAGTCGTCGCCGACCACCGGGTGCTTGGCCGCATCCTGCAGTTCCTTGGCGAAGCCCAGCCTGTCCTTGTTCATATAGACGGCGATATGTTCCTTGTCGTTGCTGACGCCATATTTGACCAACGGGTCGTAGGAGGAGAGGGACTCCACCGAGCCGAGGTACTTGCCATCGGCGGCGAAGATCGGCGCGATGCCGCGTATCTCGAAGCCACCCACCCCCACCTCGACGCCGACCACCGGCTTCTGGCTCTTGGTGATGGCCAGCACCGTTTCACGGAACTCGCGCAGGTCGTCGCTCTTGTTCTGCTTGGCGTTCCACACCCGCAGGAGGCTGCGCGCCGGCGGCAGGTGAAAGTGAAGGCGCAGGGCCTGGCCATCGAGGTTGGCCTTGAGGCCCTTGGCGACGGAGGCGAAGAAGTCGCGCAACAGGCCGCGCGCCGCCTCGAGCTGCGGGTCGTCGGCTGTCTCGATATTGCCCCGCCAGGCGGTGTCGTAGGCGGCGAGGACCTCCTTCTGGGCGCTGAACAATGCCGCCTGGGAGAGCATCGTCTGGGAGATGCGCTTCTCGCTGGTGGCCATGTCGACCATTTTCGACTGGCCGAGGCGTTCGAGATTATTGGTCAGCATCCGGCCGACTATGTTCTCCGCCACCACATAGAGGAATAAGGAGAAAACCATGGTGGCCAAGGCGATGGGCAGCATCAGGCGGGGACCGATCTTCTGCAGTCTGTTCATGCGGCGTCTTCCTTTTGCGAATGTTTTCGTCTCGTGCTTCGTCCTCGAAGGTGGTTCTCCTTATTATATCGATTTTAGTCCCGCTACAAAGAGTTGACGGGATGAAAAATGCACAACCACAGCCGCCTCACGTGTAACCTCTAGAAATGGTAAGAGGAACCCGGATAAAAAAATCTCCGCCTCTCCAGCAAGGGACAGGAAGGGCCTCGCGGGAGGTGCGGACAAGGATGGAGACAGCGTTAGGAAAGGAAGAAATGGCAACACTCGTGCGGGAGTGACGCAGCGGGAGCGAGGCCAGCCCCCGGCAGGAGAGAACAATGAGGAGGAGAAGGAAAAAACCGCCCCGCCCAACGAAGGGGCGGGGCGGCCGGCGCCGCCTATTTCTTGCGGGGATAGGGCCAGGCCATGATGCCCCCTTCCATGACCCGCACATTGCGGTAGCCATGGGCGCGCAGGATGGGGATCATCTCGTAGCCGCGCAGGGAGATCTTGCAGAAGCAGATGATCTCGGCATCCTTGTCGGCGGGCAGCTCGGCGAGGCGCGAGCGCAGGGCGCCCAGGGGGATGAGCTGTTCGCCGATGCCGAGGTGCATCTCCTCGAACTCCTGCGGCGTCCGCCCGTCGATGAAGAAGGGGCGCTCACCTTTTTGCAGCTTGGCCCACACCTCGCTGGCGGAGATGCCCGCCATGCGCCCCTTGAGGGTGTTCTCCATGATATGCGCCGAGGCGATGAAGTGGTCGATGGCCAGGGAATAGGGCGGGGCGTAGGGAAGGTCGGCATGGACGAGGGCCTCGACCCGCAGCTTACCGAGAATGGCCATGGCGGCGGTGGCCACCTGCCTGCCGACGTCGCCTGGCCCGACACACTGGAAGCCCATCAGACGCCGCTCAGGACCGGCCACCAGAATCCGCGAGACGAGCAGCTTGCCGCCCATGAAATTCGGCTTGTCGGGCCCGGCATTGACCACCGCCCGGCAGTCGGCCAGCCCCAATTTCGCCGCCGCCGCCAGCGACAGGCCGGTGATGCCGGCGGAATAGTCAAAGACCTTGCAGATGCCGGTGTGGTAGGTGCCGGGGAAGGTCACCGTGCGGCCGCAGATGGCGTTTTCCCCGGCGACGCGGCCCTCGAGGTTGGCGAGGTCGCCCATGGGGGCAAAGACCGGCGCCCCGCTGATGCGGCTCTCGATCTCGACGCAGTCGCCGGCGGCAAAAATCGCCTCGTCGCTGGTCTGCATATAGGCGTCGACGACGATGCCGCCGCTGGGGCCAATGGCCAGGCCGGCATCTCGGGCGAGGTCGCTGTTCGGGGCCACGCCGGCGGCGACCACCGCCACCTGGCAGTCAATCACCGCGCCATCGGCAAGCCTGACCCCGACGAGATTGCCTTCGCGGCCGAGAAACTCCGCCACCCTCTTGCCGGTTTCCACCCGCACCCCCTTGGCGCGCATATGGTTTTCCACCAGCATGGCGAGATCGCGGTCGAGAAAGGTCAGCACCTGGTCGAGCGCCTCGACCACGGCCACCTCCATGCCCGCCCGGTGCAGGGCCTCGCAGGCCTCGACGCCGATCAGGCCGCCCCCCACCACCACCGCCTGGCGAACCGTGCCGCCATCGCGGACGGCGCGCAGATAATCGGTATCGGCCATGGTGAGGAGGGTGGTCACCCCGGCGAGGTCATGGCCGGGAACCGGCAGCCGCCGGGCCTTGGCGCCGGTGCAGAGAATGAGGGTGTCGTAGGGGCGGGAGAACTCCTCGCCGGTCTTGACACGGCGGCAGCGCACCAGCTTGGCGGCGCGTTCGATGGCCACCACCTCGGTCTCCACCAGGGCCTCGATGGCCTTGGCCTTGGCAAAAAAGGTGGTGTCGCGCACCACCCCCGCCGGGGAGCAGAGCAGCTCGCGGCGGTCGTTGAAGACCCCGCCGATATAGTAAGGATAGCCGCAGCTGGCCATAGACAGCTCCGCCGTCTTCTGAATGAGGGTGATCTCGGCGAATTCGTCGAGCCGCCGTGCCTTGGCGGCGGCCTTGGCCCCCGCCGCCGACCCGCCGACAACCACAATCTTCTTGCGTTCCATATCTTGCCCCTTTGCGCATCTGCTGGTGCGCGATGTATGCCACGACAGCCATTGCCGGCGACTCAGACCACGCCGGGGCCCTCTGCCCCTGGCGGCCTGTCGCCGGCCGGTTACCTCTCCTAGCAAAGGCCGGGCCAGCCATGCGACAATCAAATCTACAGAAGAACAACGTGATTGCGGCGAGCTAGCCCTGACGCAGGCCAGCGGACGAGGCACAACAGTCGCAGACAGGCGACTCTTGCCAAGCGATGCCGTAGCACAAATGCGACTGTCGCTACCCTTCCTCGCCACGCTTGCGCCCATCGATCTCCGGCGGCAGGACGATATTGAACTTCTTGAGCTTGCGGAACAGGGTGCTCTTATGGATGCCCAGCGCCTTGGCCGCGGCCAGACGGTTGTAGTGGTGCTCCCTGAGGGCGGCGAGAATGGCCTCCTCCTCGCTGGCCTGGCGCTGCAGGGCGATAGGCGACGGCAGTGGGCCGGCGGACGGCGGCGCGGCCTGGGGGGCGGCGGCGTTCGACTCCCGCCGCAGCAGGTAGGCGGGCAGGTGGGCGACGGTGATTTCGCCTTCGCTGCAGAGCACGAAGGCATGCTCGATGATGTTCTCCAGCTCGCGGATATTGCCGGGGAAGTCGTGCTGCAGCAACAGCGCCATGGCCTCCTGGCCGACCCGTGACACGGCGCGGCCGCGCAGGGCGTTCATCTTCTCGACGAAGCGGTCGCAGAGCAGGGGGATGTCCTCCATGCGCTCGCGCAGCGCTGGCAGGTGAAGGCGGACGATATTGATGCGGTAGAAGAGGTCGCGGCGGAACTCGCCCTTCTCGACCATGGTGGCGAGGTCGCGGTTGGTGGCGGCGATGACCCTGGTCTCGGTCTTCATCTTGTCGATGCCGCCCAGGGGGGTGAACTCGCGTTCCTCGAGGACGCGCAGCAGCCGCACCTGGAAGGCGGCGCTGGTGTCGCCGATTTCGTCGAGGAGGATGGTGCCCTTGCCGGCCAACTGGAAGAGGCCCGGTTTGTCTTTGTCGGCGTTGGTGAAGGCCCCGGCCTTGTAACCGAAGAGCTCCGACTCGAGCAGCGAGTCGGGCAGGGCGCCGCAGTTGATGGCGATAAACGGCTGGTCGCGGCGCCCCGAGAGGTTGTGCAGGGCGTTAGCCATGAGCTCCTTGCCGGTGCCGGTGTCGCCCTCGATGAGCACCGTGCTGTCGCTCTCCGCCACCTGGGGCAGGATGGCGAAGATCTTCTGCATGGCCCGGCTGCGGCTGACCATGTCGCCGACGCTGTAGCCGCCGCGCAGCTCGCGGCGCAGCTCCTCAACCAGGCTATGGTCGCGGAAGGTCTCCACCCCGCCGAGGATCTCGCCGCGCTCGTCGCGCAGGGGCGAGGTGGAGACGGTGATCGGCACGCGCTGCTGGCGGCTGTTGATGATATAGGTGGCGCTCGAAACGAAGGACTTGCCCTCTTTCATGGTGCGCTTGAGGGCACAGGCCCCCTCGCACATGTTGGAGCGGAAGACCTCCCAGCAGTAGCGGCCGATGGCATCCTGGCGCGGCGTGCCGGTGATCTCCTCGGCGGCGCGGTTGAAGGTCATGATGCGCCAGTTATGGTCGACGGTGAAGACCCCCTCGGAGATCGATTCGAGGATGATCTCATGGGCCTTGTCGGT
>JANJUM010000070.1 GCA_024710585.1 Desulforhopalus sp. | reverse complement strand
TAGCACCCGGGTGCTGCAGATCCTCACCATCTTCGGCGGCCTGATGGCCTCGCTCTACGCCACCTACCGGGTCATGGAGCGCGCCCTGGTAGGAGAGGCGCTTACCTCCAAGACCCTGGTCATTCCCTACACCTTCCTCATCGTCCTCGCCGTTCTCTACCTCTTCCTGGTGTGATCGCCAGGGCTTGACTTGACGCCTCAGCCGGGCGAATCGCGTCTCAATAGCGGGGCCTGGGGCAGCTTTCGCCTGCCAGATGCGCGGATGATGGCCGTTCAACGGGCGCCACGCCAGGGGAGTCGGGCGGACGAAAGGCGCCGCGGCGAGACGGGGCGGGTGGGGACCGGCAGGGGAAAGGTGTCGTCACACAGCAAATATCGCATTGACGAAAGGCAATATTGACGCCACAATAGGCACTGAGAACTCCCTCGCGCGTCTCGCCAGGCAGCCCTTTTCGGCCGCGTAGCCTGGCGGAAGGGGGATCCCCTGCGGCGGTGCGCCGCAGGGGGGGAAGGTCGTGGTTATGAAGAGGAAGAGGCTATGAAGGTTGTACGTTATCTGGCTGTGATGGCCGCGGTTTTTCTGGTGCCGGCGGGCAACGCCGTGGCCGCCTCGGCGGTTCCCGATCTCCTTGCCGAGGAGCAGGCCTACGAGGAGAGCGAAAAACAGGGCGGGGCCGGCGGGGTCGAGAGCGAGGTCAACGACCCGCTGGAGACGATGAACCGGTTTTTCTTCGAGGTCAACGACACCCTCTATGTGTGGGTGATCAAGCCGGTGACCCGTGAGTACAGCCGCTTCGTACCGCTCGAGCTGCGCGAGAGCTTCGGCAACTTCTTCCTCAACCTCGGCTATCCGGTGTCCCTGCTCAATACGGTTCTTCAGGGCGATTGGCGAGCCACCCTGGTCGTCACCGAGCGCTTCGTCATCAACACCACCCTCGGGGTGTGCGGCCTGGCCGATGTCGCCGCCAACGAGTTCGATATCGGCCCGCGGCGCGCCGATTTCGGGCAGACCCTGGGCCGCTGGGGGCTTGGCGAGGGCGTCTTCATCTACTGGCCGATGCTCGGACCTTCCACGGTGCGGGACACCGTGGGGCTGGCCGCCGATACCTTCGTCAAGCCGCTGCCCTACGTCTACGACAACACGATGATCGACCTCGCCGTCTATTCCACCGAGCGCATCAACGCCCTGTCCCTCAACCCCGACCTCTACGACGACATGAAGCGCTTTTCCCTCGACCCCTACGTCGCCGCCCGCCAGGCCTATCTCGATTATCGCCGCGCCATCGTTGCCGAACACTGATCCCCGAGGCGCCATGCGGCGCATATGATCTGCCGGCCCGGTGCCGGCAACCTTCGCCGGTTGGTGCCGTCACCAGGCCATGGCAGGGCTCGCCAAGTCGGCCGGGCCCTGCACGAAGGGCAAAAAAAATCGGGTAGAAGATACAAACTGCGTATAATCTACCCGATGGGGGGGGCTTATGTGGCTTCTTGGCAGGATTGCCCTCAATGTTGCAACCGGCATGCCAAAGAGAAAGAAATGTCAGCCTTCTCGCAAGCCCACATTTTCCAGGCATAAGGCGAAGTGCCAAGGGGTAACCGGCAAGCGCAATTACGTTCTCTTGGCAAAGCTGTTTCGTTCACGTAATTCGAACCCGTTACTGGTAATTATCCCATTTTGGGGCCTTCTCCTGAGGGTGGAGCGAATGAGACCTCATGCGGCAAGGTCAGATTCGGCTTTCGGCCAATGGGGAGCAGTGCGTAGCCGCAGGGCAGCCGCGGCAAAGCACCTTTTCTTCTTCTAGGGCAGGTTTGCCAGTAAGGCGTCGATCTCCGGCCGCGCCTCGAGACCGGCCAGCCACTGCGCGGGGATGGCTGTCAGGCCGTGGCGCGCCCCGAGCAGCATGCCGACGACCATGGCCCGCGCCGCCGAGTCGCCTCCGGCCATGACCGTGGCCACCAGCGCCTCAGAGAGATTGTCTTCGTGCTGCAGGGCGGTATACACCGCCGCCGGCAGGGCGGCGGTGACGGAGCAGGCCTGGCCATAGGCTTTGACCGTCGCGGTGACATCGCCACCATGCTTGTCGAGGCAGTCCTGCAGACGCAGACTCAATTCAGGGCTGTCGATGCCTTGGGCCAGGGCCTCGACCAGGGCCTCATGCAGCGATCTGCCGTGAAGGACGGCGAAAGTGGCGCGGGCGAGGAACTGCGCGGCCGCAACTGCCCCCGGGCCCTGGTGGGTGAGGGCGGTCTGCGCTGCCACGGCAGCCAGCAGGGCTTCGCGGTCGTCGCGTAATGCATAGATCAAAGGGGCGATGCGCGCCGCCCCGCCGAGGTCGGTGGAGGGCGAGCCGCAATGGTCTGCCGCCATGCCCGCCTCGAGGTTCTGCAGCGTCGCCTTGCTGGCGCGGTCCATATAGCCCGCGTAGCCGTCGATGAAGTGGCGCCACGCGCGACCGTAGTCGTCCAGGGCGAAGCGTCCCTGGCAGGAGCCGAGGTACCTGAGGAGATGCAGTGCCTGATCGCCGTAGTGGGTCTGCTGGCCGCGTTTTTTCGTCGGGTGGTAACCGTCCGCGGCCGGGGCGAGGAGCGAGTCGACGCGGCCGACGCGCGAGGCGATCTCGGCGGTGTCGTATATCCAGTGGACCCCGAGGGCGAGAGAGTCGCCGACAAAGGATGCGAGAACCATGGCCTGTGCTGCTGTTTTCATAGTCCCTCCTGATGCTGTGGGGTGAATGCGCGGGTGGGGTGGGGCGCTCGTGCCGGAGGCTATCCGGCCGTGGCGAAGCCGTTTCCGGGCCCAATCGACTGGTTGAAAATGTAGAGACGAAGCCCGGCCTTGTCAATTTTACGTCCGGTTTCGCTTTTTTGCCGCTGCGCTTGCCGCGATGGGCAAGAGGCTCTGCCGAGACGCCGGCCTTCTCAAACGGGGGGATCGCAAAGTGGCGAAGTTGGATGTCGAGGTGGGGTATGCCATGTGTCTTGCCGGGAAAAAGGCCCAGCCGGCAAGACACATGTTGCCTGAGTGTCTCTTTCCTTATATCTTGACGGTTCCTGACATCTCTTGCGCCGCAGGGGGGGTAGGATCTGCCCGGTGCACTTTCGTGGGGTATGCCAATGAAACGATTCCTCAAATACGCAGTGGCGCCATGCCTTGTCTTCCTGCTCCTCGCCCTGCTGACGCTGATGCTGGCCCCGGTGCTCTTCAACGTGCAGAAAGTCGTGCCCGGGCTGGAGAAGGCGGTCAGCGAGGCCAGCGGACGCCCGTTCTCTCTTGGTCGTGACGTCACCCTGTCCTTCTTCCCCTGGCTGAGTCTGTCCTTTTCCGACATGAAGCTCGGCAATCCCCCCGGTTTCAGCGATGACACCTTTCTCGCCGTGGGCAGTTTCGAGGCACGGGTCAAGGTCCTGCCACTCTTACGTGGACGTGTCGAGGTGAGCCGTTTCGTCGTTGGAGGCCTCTCGCTGCACCTCGAGACACGTGCCGACGGCAGTGGCAACTGGCAGCGTGGAACGGCCCAGGAGAAGGGCCAGGGGGTGGTCGCCACCGCTCCCTGGCTGAAAAACCTCAGCGCCGCCCTCTTCGCCGTCACCGACGGCCAGGTGCAGTGGCGCGATGGCGCAGGCCGCACCCGCCGCGTCGATGAGATCATGCTGCTGGTCAACGATTTTTCGCCCTATCGGGTGGCCACCATCGACGCACGGGCCGCGGTCGCCGGAAAGCCGCTCGAGGTGACAGGCAAGGTGGGGCCCCTGCTCGGCGGCAAGGACGGCGAGATCGCCCTGGATCTCGGCCTGCAACTCCCCGGTGGCCTGCGTGGCAGGGTGCAGGGCACGCTTGCCGGCGGGGGTGCCGCGGGACTCGCCGCGACCTATGAGGTCGAGGAGTTTTCGCCCCGGACCGCGGCTGCTGCCTGGGGTTGGCCGGGACTGCTGCCGGGGGTGGAAGGCGAGGCCTTCACCCGCGCCTCCGGAACGGGGAGGGTCGCCTTCGCTGGCGGCAGACTGCTGCTCGACAACGGCAACGGCAAGCTCGACGACACCTCCCTCACCTACACCCTGGCGGTGGGCGACGTCGCCATGCCTCGCCTGGAGATGACCGTCGCCCTCGATCGGGTCGATCTGGCGCGCTACACTGCCATGTCGACGAGGGAGGTTGTCGAGCAGCCTGGAGAGGCGGGCGGGGAGAGGCCTCTGCCCGGCGTGGCCGGGGAGGGGACGATCACCATCGGCGAGATGCGTCATGGCGGGATTGTCGCCCGTGACGTCATTCTGCCCGTGCATGTCGAAGAGGGGCGGCTGCTGTTGAACAGGGCCAGCGGGGAGCTTGCCGGAGGCCAGGTGCTGGGCGATCTGTCCTGGGACTTCGCGGCACAGCTGCCGGGGCTCGAGGCCCGTCTCGACTTCGATGAGGTCGATGGCGGTATGCTGCTTGGCGATCTCTCCAAGGCCGGCGTGTTGCGGGGCAAGGTCAGCGGCGAGGTGTCCCTGCAGCGGGCGGCGCTCGAGGCGTCCAGCGAGGCCGAGCGGTGGCGGGGCGAGGCTCGCTTGGCTCTCGGGCAGGGGGCCCTGCTGGGCATCGCCCTCGGTAACCTCGCATCTTCCCCGAGTGAAGGAGATTCCGGCCGAACGGCCCCGCCGGCGGCCCCCGAGGCGGCCGAGGACAGAGGGGATGCCCTGGAGATTTCCACCCCCTTCAGCTCCGGCACGCTCCACCTCGGCCTCGACCACGGCGTGCTCCAGTTTCGCGAGGGTCAGCTGACCCTGGCGGATGGCGAGCTGCAGCTCGCCGGGGTGGTCGATCTGTCCGGGCGGCGGCTCGAGCTCGAGGCGGTGACCAGCCGCGCCGTCACCGTCGTCGACAAGCGCGGCCGCGAGGAGCGCACCAGCCGCAGCGTCCTCTCCACCATCACCGGCCCCTTCGAGACGCCTCGGCACAGCGTCCATCCCGGCCTTGCCGCCTCGCGCCTGGTCAAACGGGAAACGGCGGCGTCGCTCCTCGCCGAAACTCTGCCGACGCCCGCCGAGGAAGGGCTTGGCCCCCTGGTCGGCAAGGACCTCGTCGACCCGGTGGTGGTCGCCGAGCGATTTCATCTCCAGCCGGTCCACCTCAAGCCTCTCGCGATGAAGCGTAAGATGACCCTCGGCAGCGGGCGCATCCGCATCGGCGAGATCCGCCAGGAAGAATCCCTGCGCTAGGCGGCCCTCGGTGCGGCTGGCGGGCCAGGAAAAAAGCTCTCGCCGTTCTTGATCCCCTTCCCGTTTCCCTCTACAATGAGGAATACCGGAGCACCTGCCGCAATGGCATGACAGCGGCGGCGCCCGGTGCGGCTCAGGGCCGCGTCGCGGAGATGGCGGCCCGGCATGACAAGAGGAACGACTGCGGCAGAGGTGGTCTGAAACTGGCTGGCTGCTGCCCTGGTTTTATGGCGTTTCGAGGACGTACAGGGAATGCGAGGGGGTGCAGGGGTGACTAAGGTGGCGAGGTTTCTGCTGGCGCTCTCTCTTGTCCTTGTCGTTTGCGGCCCGGTGCATGCCGAGAAGGCGGCAGCCTATGTCGCCGCCCGCCAGGGCGAGGTCTACGCCATCGGCGGTGATGGCGTCGTCCGAGACCTCAAGGTGCGCGACAAGGTGGCGGTGAACGACTATATCGTCACCGAGAACAAGGGGCGGGTGCGCATCGTTTTCGAGGACAATACCGTCATCGCCCTGGGGGAGAACAGCCGCATCAAGATCAGTGACTACCGGTGGTCGCGCGACAAGCGCCAGGGCCGTTTCGAAGTCACCGTCAGCGAGGGCATCTTCCGCATCCTCGGCGGCATGATCACCAAAAGCAACCCCGAAGCATTTGTCGCCAAGACCCCGGCGGCCAACATCGGCATCCGCGGTTCCGGTTATGCCGGGCGCGTTTCCGGGCAGCGGCTTGAAGTCTTCCTCCTCCATGGCAAGGGTGTCGATGTCACCAACCGCGGTGGCAGCGCCGCCCTGCTCTTTCCTGGCATGGGCACCACCGTCGCCTCGCCGGGCAGTCCGCCGACGGCGCCGCGCCTCTTCACGACCATGGAGAGGCAGGAGATCGAGGTCGGCAGCGAGGTCGGCGGCGCCACCGGCAGCGCCACGCCGGGAAGCGTCATCAATGGGGTGATCGTCAATCAGGCGGAGATCTCTTCTTCGGTCAACGCCGCCATCGGCAAAAACAACACCGCCGCCATGGGGTCGGTACGAGTCAGCGGCTCAACGGTGGATGGAACGGTGGTCAACCGCTCGACAACCAGCAACGCTGCCAATATCGCCGCCGGTTCCGATAATACCTCCCTTTCGGGCTCGGTGGAGGCCGAGTAGCCGGCAACTCGCCCCGTTTCCCGCATTTTTCCTGGCAAGAGGTCGCTGCCTCAGGCAAACCGGCGCTGGCCGGGGAGAGGCGCAGGTTGCCCGCTGGCTGTTCCCAGAGCGGTTGCAGAAACGACCTCAAATCTTGCCAATATCCGGTGCCGACGATCCCCATCCCCTCGGCAGGCCGGCCTGCCGTCAGCCATGGCAATGAATTCCCAGCCAGTCCTGCGGCGGGTTGGCGAGCAGGTGGGCGCAGCGCTCCTCGTAGAGCTGGTAGAGCCAGCTTTCGTCTACTTGTCGCAGCCGCGCAAAGCCTTGCCGGGCATCGGCAAACCGTCCCTGCAGGTAATCCTCCACCGCCGCTTCGTACGCCTCTTTGGTGAGTCTGTCCTCTTCCCTCAGCGCCTTTTCGGCCAGAGGCTCGAAGAGGTCCACCGCACGGTTGCGGCCCTTGACCAGCACACGGTCGATAAAGCGGCAGGGCGGGCCGGCGGGCAGGAGAAGCCTGGTGGACTCGGAGAGGAGAATGGGGCGGCGGTAATATTTGGTGAGCCCTTCGATACGCGAGGCGAGGTTGACGTTGTCGCCGAGCACGGTGTAATCGAACCGCCTGCTGCTGCCGAAGTTGCCGGCGCTGACCATGCCGGTGTTGATGCCGATGCCGATCTCGATGGCCTGGCCGGCCAGCTGCAGGTCCACCCCGCCACGGGCCACCGTCTCCACCATCTCCATGGCGGCGGAGACGGCGTTGGCGGCATGGCGGGGGTCGTCGAGGGGGGTGTTCCACACCGCCATGATGGCGTCGCCGATATACTTGTCGACCATGCCCTGGTGCTTGATGATGATCTCGGTGAGCAGGGAAAAATAGCTGTTGAGGAAGTGGCCGAGCTGCGCCGCCGGCGTGGTTTCCGAGAGGCTGGTGAAGTTGCGGATATCGCAGAAGAGCACCGTGACTTGGCGGCTCTCCACGGTGAGGTTGAGCTTTTCCGGGTTGCGCAGCAGTTCGCCGACCACCGAGGGTGCCAGGTAGTGGGAGAAGGCGCGGCGGATGAAACTTTTCCTGCGGCCCTCGAAGACGTAGTTGAACAGGGTGACGGTCATGAAGACTGCCAGCAGCGAGAGGAGGATATAGGAGATGCCGAGCATCTGGTGGCGCAAAAAGAGCAGGTTGTAGACCCCGACGACGATGCCGCCGAGGATGCACAGGCCGACGGAAAATCCGGCGAAGGGGCCGAGGTGCACCAGGGCGAGCACCATGAGCAGGCCGGCGCCGGCGATGAGCGCGTAGGTGAGGCCGATCTCGGTGTAGTTCTCCCAGGCCATGGCGTCACCGGCGATGAGGTTGTCGATGACGTTGGCCTGGGCCTCCACTCCGGGCAGGCGTGAGGAGAAGGGGGTGGTGATGAGGTCCATCAGGCCCGAGGCGGAGGAGCCGACCAGCACGTACTTGCCGCGCAGCCCTTCCACCCCCTGGCCGCGCATCACTTCCGCCGCCGGGAGGTACGGGAAGGTATTGTACGGGCCGCGGAAATTGACGGCAAGGTGGCCGAAATCGTCGGTGCGGATGAATTGCCGGCCGAGGGAGACACCAAGCAGTGGCCGCGGGCTCTGGCCGCCCACCTCGCTGGGGTGGAGGCGTGCTTCCTGCTCGCCTATGCCCAGTCGGAACATTTCGAAGGCCAGCGAGGGGTAGGGCAGGCCGTCGAGCATGAGAAACAGCGGCACCTTGCGTACCGTGCCGCCCTGATCGGGGAAGACGTTGAAGAATCCCTGCGAAGAGGCGTTGAGCTGGGCGATATTGAGCAGCGGACGGTAGGCCTTGACGAGGCGCAGGGAGGAAAAGTCGGTATCTCTGCCGACGATGCTGATGTCGAGGGAGGGGAAGGGCGCGGCGTCGGCGACCTTGAGGCTGTCCTCGCGGAAGAGGAACATGTAGCCGAGTACCGTCGGGCTCAGCTCGAGGGCTTCGGCGAGCTGGAGATCATGGTCGAGGGTGTGTCGCGCCGTGGGGTCGGCGAGGAGGCGTTCGAGGGCCGGGCAAGGGTCGAGCAGCGGCCGATAGGCGTTGAGGAGGGTCGCCGGCGAGGTGCGGTCGCTCTCGGCGAAGAGGATGTCGAAGCCGATCACCAGGGGGTCGGCGGCGGAGATCCGCCTCGTCAATTCCGCCACCTTGTGGCGTGGCCAGGGCCACTGCCCGTGCTCCTTGAGGCTTCGTTCATCGATGTCGACGATGACCACCTGCCCGGTGGTGGGCTGCTGGCCGCGCAGGCGGAACATGGCATCTACGATCTTCTCGTCGATGGCGGAGAAGAGCAGCGGCTTCTCGTAGCCGAAGGAATACCACAACAGGCAGGCGAGGAGGATGATGCCGATGCCGGCCCTGAAGGGCGTCGGGCGCAATGGCTTCGTGACCGATGTCATTATGTTGGGCACCTGGGAGCAGGGAGACACTCTACGATTGTCGCCCACAGGATACCTGAAACGGCTGCGAGAATGAAGGTAATACTGCGCTGGTCGGGGCATGGCCCGCCCGCGATCACTCTTCGAGGATCCCGTCGCGCAGGGTGTAGCAGTGGTCCATGCGTTGCGCCAGCAGGGGGTTGTGGGTGACCATCACCGTGCTCAGGCGCCGTTTGCGGCACAGGTCATGGAGGAGGTCGAAGACCAGGTTGCCGGAGCGTGAATCGAGATTGCCGGTGGGTTCGTCGGCGAGGAGCAGTTCGGGCTCCATGATCAGGGCGCGGGCCAGCGCGGTGCGCTGCTGCTCGCCGCCGGACAGCTCCAGCACCTTGTGCTGCAGGCGGTGGCCAAGCTCCACCTGTTCGAGCAGGGCCTGGGCCGCAGGGAGCATCTCCTGGCGGCTC
>JANJUM010000068.1 GCA_024710585.1 Desulforhopalus sp. | reverse complement strand
CCCCGCCGAGGGCCTGAGCCTCGCCGACAAGCAGGAAACCACCCGCCTGCTGCTCTCCTGCGGGGCCACCATCCACCACATCAACACCCTCCGCAAGCACCTCTCACGGCTCAAGGGCGGCCAGCTGTGCCGTGCCGCCGGCGGGGCGAGAGTCGTCTCGCTGATCCTCTCCGACGTCATCGGCGACGACCTCGACATCATCGCCTCGGGCATGACCGCCGCCGACCCTTCGACCTTTGCCGACTGCCTGGACATCGTTCACCGCTACGACATCTTCGACCGTCTCCCGCCGGCGGTGCGCCGCCGCCTGCAGGACGGCGCAGCCGGACGAGTGGCCGAGACACCCAAGCCGGGCGACCCGCTCTTTGCCCGGGTGGAGAACCATATCGTCGGCTCCAACGGCAGCGCCCTGCGGGCTGCCGCCGATGAAGCACGCCGCCAGGGCTACCAGCCGATGATCCTTACCTCGCGCCTCACCGGCGAAGCCTGCCAGGCAGCCAAGGTGCTCACTGCCATCGCCATGGAGGCCCAGCATTCCGCCAATCCGGCCGCCCCGCCCCTCTGTCTGCTCGCCGGCGGCGAAACCACCGTCACCCTGAGCGGCTCGGGCAAGGGCGGCCGCAACATGGAGTTCGCCCTGGCGGCGGCCATGGAACTGGCCGGGTCCGACGGCATCCGCCTGCTCGCCGCCGGCACCGACGGCAACGACGGCCCCACCGACGCCGCCGGGGCGCTGGTCAACGGCGGCACCGTGGCCCGGGCCGCGGCCCTGGGCTTGTCCGCCGCCGACCACCTTGCCCGCCACGACTCCTACCCCTTCTTCAACGCCCTGGGCGACCTCCTCATCACCGGGCCGACGCGCACCAATGTCATGGATCTGGTGATCGCCCTCGTCGACCGCCACGAACCTCCCGCCACTGCGCTGTAATCGCCACCACCCCGCGGCAGGCGGCCTCTCCGCCAGAGGGGCGGCTTCTGCCGTAGGCGTCAACCCCCCCACCGAACCAGCCCTCCCCCAGAGAACTGCCCAGGCGACGACCAGGCCGACGAGCGCGGCGCCCCCGTGAGGGACGCCCTCAGCACGCGGACATCATTCAGAAAGCTGTTCCCCCGGCACCCGGCTAAAGGGGATGACGCGGTTGCGGCCACTCTGCTTGGCATGGTAGAGGGCCCGGTCGGCACGGTCGGTGAGGTCCTCGAGGGTATCGTTGTCCTGATACTGGGCGAGGCCGATGGAGATGGTCAGCGAGAAGGGCAGCCCCCCGCCCAGTTCCGACTGGATGCCGATGCGCACCCGCTCGGAGAAGTGCACCGCGGCCTCCTCGTCGGTGGCGCGCAGCAGGATGATGAACTCCTCGCCGCCCCAGCGCACCACCGTGTCGTAAGGGCGCACCTGCTGCTGCAGGTACTTGCCGGTGGCCCGCAGGGCGAGGTCGCCGAAGTGGTGGCCATGGGTGTCGTTGACCTGCTTGAAGTGGTCGAGGTCGAGAAAGAGCAGGGTCAGCGCCTCGGCGCGGCGCAGGCTGCGGGCGCACTCGTCATGGAAGATATGGGCGAAGTAACGTCGGTTCTTGAGGCCGGTGAGCGGGTCGTGGATGGCACTCTCCTCGAGCCTCGCCACCATCTCGGCGATGCGCCGTTCCTGGTCGTTGCGGATGGTGCCGAGGATGCCGAAGATGGCGGCGAAAAGAAGGGGGTGGAGGAGGAAGAACCACTGCAGCGGGGTGGAGAAAATGGTGGCGATCACCGCCGCAAGGTTGCGGTCGGCGAGAAAATGGGCCTGCAGGGAGAGGGTCACCAGGGGGATCGGCAGTCCCCACAGAAAGCCGAACCAGATATAGAGGTTATGGCGCGGGTCGTAGCTGCCGGCGCGCCGCGCCGCCGCCAGGAACTCGGCCACCTGCTTCGCTATGGTTGCCGCCATCGCCCTCCCTCCAGGTGTTTTGCGCCATGTCGCCGTTGGTTGCCGCACAGCCTCCTCTTCCCCCATGATAGCCAAGGAAGAGGCCGCCGTCACGGATAATTTCCCCGGTCGTGGTCCCTGGCGGCAGACTGCTTCGGCCGGGACCGCCACGGCCGGGCAATTCTCCTCATTTCACCGGTTTTTCTAGGACAATCGGCAGCGGCGGGGTAATATAGCGCATCGACCATCTCCTCCTGGTTCCAGAAACGCAGGTGCAGCCATGATTATCGGTATTGATGTCGGTGGAACCCATGCGGACGGCGTCCTCCTCGACGGCGGCCGGCCGGTGGCCAAACACAAAGTGGGCGTCGATCGCCGCAGCCTCGGTGAAGTGATCATCCTCCTGCTGCAGCAGCTGGCGCCCGCCGACCGCTCGCGCCTGCGCCGCCTGCAGTTGAGCAGCACCCTGTGCACCAACGCCATCGTCACCAACACCCTCGACCCGGTGGGCATGCTGCTGCAGAGCGGGCCGGGCCTCAACCCCGAGTTCTTCCAGGACAGCTGCCGTGCCTGGTTCCTCGACGGGGCCATCGACCACCGCGGCCAGATCCTGCGCGACCCCGACCCGGCGACGATCATTGCCGCCGCCGCGGAAATCCGCCGCGAGGGCCTCGACTCGGTGGCCATCGTCACCAAGTTCTCGCACCGCAACAACCGCCACGAACTGAGCATCGCCAGACAGCTCACCGACCGCTTCGCCCATATCAGCCTCGGCCACCGCATCTCCGGCCTGCCCAACTTCCCCCGCCGCGTCTATTCCACCTGGCTCAACGCCGCCTTGATGTCGCGCTTCAACCGCTTCACCGACAGTCTCGAGATGGGCATCCGCCACCTCGGCATCAACTGTCCCTGCTATGTGCTCAAGGCCGACGGCGGCACCATCCCCTTCGCCCGCGCCCGCGAGTTCCCCTGCGAGAGCATCCACTCCGGCCCCTCGGCCAGCGTCATGGGCTGCCTCGCCCTGGGCGTCGACCAGGAAGACGCGGTCATCCTCGACATCGGCGGCACCACCACCGATATCGCCCTGCTGGTGGACGGCTCGCCGCTGCTCGAACCCTACGGCATCGAGATCGCCGGCCGCCCCACCCTCATCCGCGCCTTGAAGAGCAGGAGCATCGGCCTGGGCGGCGACAGCCGGGTCACTCTCGACGACAACGGCGTCTTCACCATCGGCCCGGAGAGGCAGGGCACCTCCATGGCCGAGGGCGGCAGCGCGCCCACCCCCACCGACGCCATGGTGGTCCTTGGCAAGCTGTCTCTCGGCTCGGCCCGCCAGGCGGCGGCGGCAATGCTGCGCCTCCACCCCCGGCAGGAGCCGGAATACACCGCCACGCTGCTGCTCGACGCCTTCGTCGCCCGCATCCGCGCCACCGTCGAGGAGATGATCGAGGAGGTCTTCGCCCGGCCGGTCTACACCGTCGCCGCCCTGCTGCACCGCCGCCGCATCACCCCGCGGCGGCTCATCGCCATCGGCGGCCCGGCCAAGGCCTTGCAGGAATTCATCGCCGACGGCTTCTTCCTGCCCTGCACCGTCCCCGACCACTACGAAGTCGCCAACGCCATCGGCGCCGCCCGCGCCCGCCTGACCGTGCAGGCGACCCTCTACGCCGACACCGGCGACGGCAGCCTGTCGATACCGGAGATTTCCTCGCTGGAGAGCATCCCCTCCCGCTATACCATGGCCGACGCCGAGAAGCGCCTGCAGAAGGCCATCTCCGCCATGGTCAAGGAGATGGGCATGCCCGCCTGCCCGGACATCGACTTCCACGAGCGCCTGGAGATGAACGTCGTCCGCGGCTTCTCCGCCTCGGGCAAGATCCTCAACCTGAAGGCCCAGATCCGCCCCGGCCTCGCCGCCATCTAGGGAGCTCCATGTCGATCTATATGCCGCGCGCCGCGCGCAAGACCGCCCTGATCCTCTTTCCGGCCTTCGACTGGTGCATCAGCCCCAGCCACCCCGAGCGGGAGGAACGCCTCCTCTACACCCGCGACCAGCTTATCGAGGAGGGCCTCGAGGACGTCGCCGACATCGTCTTCCTCAACCCGGAGCTGGCCACTTTCCACGATATCAACCGCGTCCACTTCTGCGTGCCCTCGGCCGAAAAGCTGCTCACCGAGTCGCACCTCATCTCCACCGGCGGGGCCCTGCGGGCGGCGCGGGCGGTCATGGAAAAGGAGACCGAAAAAGCCTTCGCCATCGTCCGCCCCCCCGGCCACCACGCCATGCAGACGGTCTTCGGCGACCGCGGCTTCTGCATCGTCAACATCGAGGCGGTCATGGTCGAGTACCTGCGCCGCCACTA
>JANJUM010000060.1 GCA_024710585.1 Desulforhopalus sp. | reverse complement strand
GAGCCGATCCGGCGGCTGAGCGGCGGCCTGCCGCGGCGCGACGATACACGACGATGCGCGGCAAGAAGCGCCACCCCGCCGACACCTCTGCAAGCAGACGGCTCCTGGAAGGCAGTCTGACGGAATGGTGACGACGCGGTCCCCATGGGGACGATCGCGCAAATCAGCGGCGCGCGCCGCCATAGCATCCGGTGGATTGCTGGTGATTCTGGCCCGCCGGCTGCAACCGCCTCTGGCGCGGGCTTTCAGAAGGAGATTCCCGGGGTGTCGCGGTCGACGAGATAGGCCTCGCTGCACCCGCCGAAACGCTCGACCACCATGGCCTCGACTTTGGCCATAGCCCTCTCCAGCCGCTGCCGCTACTCGCCGCCGAAACCGACCAGCTGGAAGAAGACATCCCTGCTGGCGGCAGTCATCTTGCCGAGCTCGCTCTGGCGCCAGAGCCACTGCCTGGTCTGGACAATCTCACCGCTGACGAAGACCAGCTCGCCCTCGCCGAGGGTTTCGTATGCGGTGCAGGCAAAGGGCAGGTAACGGTCGCCCTGTCGCGACCGCCTCACCCAGAGATCGGCGTGTATCGCCGCCAGGTCGTGACCGCCGAGGGAGACGATCTCCTCCAGGGAAATGGCATTGCAGAGATCGACCAGGGCATTGATCGACGGCAGGGCCTGGCCCTTGCTGACCCTCTTGGTCATGCCCTCCACCGAGTTGGTGAACTTGTTGGGATTGATACCGACACTCTGCAGGGCGGCGCGGTAACGGCTGATATATTCCTCCTCCCTGGGGTCACTGTCCCCGAGACGATGCCGCACCTCTCTCTCGGCCTGACGCAATCTGCCGATATCCCCCTCGCCGCTCTCACCGTTATTCAGTCCCCTGCCGATGACGACGCCGAAGCAGACGTCGGGATTCTTCTCGAAAACGAATGGTTCTATGGAGTAGTTCATCTCTTTTTCTTCCGATGCGTGTGAACGGTGCCGGCGATGAGGTCTCCGGGCTCAGGTAAAGGTTGATGCCCGCAGGGACTGCGCCAGGCGGTGATCTTCATCGTCGGGCAGCGACAGGGTCATGGCACGGTCGAAGCATTCCCGCGCCTGCCGCTTTCGGCCAAAACCGTTGAGGAGGATCTCCCCGCGCAGGTTATACGCCCGGGCGAAGGAGGGCGCCCGGCGAAGGAGCCGGTCGACCTTCTTCATCGCCTCCTGGTAATTTTCCAGGCCCATGAGCATGCCGATTTCCTGCAGGTCGTTATGGTACTGTATGTGCGGGCTCAGCTTCGCCCCCCCGCCGAGCCCGACGAGGGCGAGGAGGGAGTCGAGGTCATGGGTGATGACGACAACGATCAGGGCGATGCCGAGGGCGTAGATCAAGGGATTGACGAGCAAAGCCATCAGCGAAAAGCCATCGACCAGGCAGAGCACCAGGCCAATGACGAAGAACAGGGCGAAGAGCATGCCGCTATAGCGCAGCAGGTCGCCGACAATGGTCAAGTCACGCTGCGTCATGCCACGCCTCCCGCGCCGCGCGCGATTCTCTCCACAGCACAGGGCGACAGCCTGTTCCACCCGCGGCCGCCCCACCTCTCCCCCGTGGCT
Source organism: Desulforhopalus sp. (assembly GCA_024710585.1). Lineage (GTDB taxonomy): Bacteria > Desulfobacterota > Desulfobulbia > Desulfobulbales > Desulfocapsaceae > Desulforhopalus_A. Next base: position 9,021 of record JANJUM010000060.1, on the reverse strand, counting down.
CCAGGGGAATCGCCCCCCGGACCATCGCCGATATTCCTGCCGTGCGTCGACTCCCGTAAGACGTTTGGCAGCCGAGACGCATCAAATATACCATAAAGATTGGGGCGAGCCCTTACCAATTTCGGATGCACCCATCTCGAGACGGGCCGGCAAGGGTGTCATATCGAGAAGAAGGCGCCAATGCTGCGCAGGCACCTTCTTGTGGAGGAATACTCAGGATTTTTTCCGACTTCGCGTTTCATCGACCACGACCATATCCCCATCCTTGGCGTGGGACTGGTGATAGCGTCCGTAAGGAAGGGTATACAGGGCGATCCCATTGACCTGCCTGGCTACCGGCACATAATCTGTGGTCGCGGTTTTTATCGCCGTGGCAATGAGTTTGATCCCCAGACCGACAAGGCCGCCGCCCCCCGAGTTATCACTCGTGTCCACCACCACCCGTCCGTCATAGCGCCACAGCTCTTCGCCGGTGTCGGTGGATTTGAGGACGAACTCGGCCGAAACAGTGACATTGCCGCCGATGACGTAATAGTTGGTATCCCATTCTCGTATGGTGCTGTAGAGGACCGCATCGGCGCCAAAATGTTCCCTGAATTTTTGCAGGGGAATGGCGGTCATTGCTTCCGTATCATGAAAGCCTTCAGCGGCGAGAACCTCACTGGTGACTTCGAGGGGGAAGACATAATAGCCGCACATGGAGAGTGGTTCGGCGATAGTCGTCGCATAGTAGTCCCGGGCCTCGGCGGCGGTGGATTCGTTGATCGGTGGCAGGGCGAGTATGGCCAGCGGCTTTTCTTTATACATCTGGGGGAAGGCTTCATGCTTGGCGAGAAGCTTGTGCCCGCATCCAGACAGAAGAACGACCGCCAGCAGGGCCATCAACAGAGGGTATGGTGCTCTCATAAGGTTTCCTCACTGGGTGCAAGAGCCTTTTTCTTCAATGCGGCAACGAGCTGGGCCGATTCCGGGAAGGCCGTCTGCTCCATATCGAAATACTTCACCGCCTCTTCTTTTTTGCCAATGCCGAGATAGTGGAAACCCAGCTCACAGCACACGCCCGGAGGAGGCTTCACCCCCTTGGCCTCGGCCTTGGCGATTATCGCCAGCAACGTCTTTTCATGCTCGAGGCGCGCTTCCGGCGTGCCGTCCTTTTTCACGTGATAGAGTGAATTCGAATAATTCTCCCAATAATACATCGAGGTTCGCTCCACACAACCGCTGACCATGACGACCATCACAGCCAGCAGCAAGAGTCTTTCTTTCATGGTATTTGTACCTCCCGGGTCACTTGATTTTCGAGAATGAGAATCCTCTCCATAATCACCTCATCGGCTCTGTAGACTTTGATCCTGTGCTGACCGGGGGAGATGCGGTAAACAATGCTCTGCCCGGCGCCACGCTCAGCCAGCGAGAGCGGTGCAAGATCGTCGATTTTCACCATCACGTTGCGCAGATCCCCGGAAAACTTGAGATAGCTTCTCTCAGCAGGCTGTTCTACCCCTTCGCCATACCCGCCGCAGCCAGCAAAGAAGCAGCAGCACAAGGCGACGACCAACCACCGTTTCATCGCGCACCCCCTTTTGCCGGCCCTTCGGCTTCCTGAACGATGAGATCATCGAGATTCTCTCGGGGAACGATCCCGCTTTCGACGACGCACAGCGCCAGTTCATCGTTGACGGTTTTGCCAAGGAGCCCGACAACACGGATCGTCCCCAGTCGTTCTCCTGGAAGTTCGACAAGCATGCCGGTTTGCGGGTTCTGCACCTGCTTCCCTCTGCGGACCACTTCGAAGATGTCGCCTGCCACAATGCCCTGAGAGGCTCCCCCGGCCATGACATACTGCCCATTGTCATAGGAGAGCAGCGAGGATCTCCAGGGCTTATCGAGCAAGTTCTCCACAAGCCTGTTGACCAGCTTGCCTATGGCGGCAGAGATGGCCCGGTCGTCCAAAGTGGAATCGTAGGCCGCCTTCGCCCCTACCCCCAGCACCGTGCCGGCCTCGGAAAAGGCCTCTCCGCTGGCCTCCTCGGCATAGACAATCTGGCCGGTGCGGACATCGACCAGTCTGACGTTCACCGCCGCAACCGCCCGTTGCTCCTTCGTTCGACTGAAGACACCGACATCGCTTACCGTTTTCCTGCCGAACTCGGACACCGAGCCAACGATCAGCTGGTCGGAGGCGATGTTGAGCCTGGAAACATTCCCTCTCTCCAACTCGGCGTCGATCTTGCCGATATCCGCCCGCTCCAGCATGAGGAACTTGCCCGTCGCGGCAAGCTTTGCCGAGAGGATATCCATGGCCTGCTTGCCGATCCTGTCATCGTTCCTGTCAACGAGGAAGCTCTGCCCATGCTTGGTCTCGTTGGAAAATCGTGCAATGGCCACCTTCCGTTTCAAAAACCTCCCCTGCTCTTGCGCCAGGGCCTTTGCGACCTGAGGCGTCTCCTCAGGAATCTCCCTGATTCGAGGTTTCTCCACCCTGGCGCAGGATGTCATCAGAACTCCGGCGCCAAGCAACACCACCAACACTCCCCTGCTCTTCACCAGCACCTCCCTGTTGTTCTTCGGTAATCTTTCGGCCCACACTGGCTGGCAGCCCAGACTCGAGACAATCCGCTGTCACTCCATTTTGACAAAATAAGTCGAGAAGAATTCACATGTATCGGAATCAAATAAAGTGCAACGCAATCATCGCCAACCTCCCCACACTACATCAACCATACCAAGAACTGATTTTCGACTCACCACATCCTTATCGCTCATCAATTTCCCGCACATTCCCGCCAGTCAATAAATTATTTACTCATTTATTCAATACTATGTGAGCACTCACACAAGACTTCGAGACGAATTTCCTATCAACAGGCGCCGATTGTATCCTGCACGACGAGATTTGGCAACAAACACCTGATGTTAATGTCTATTTTAATGGTTTTCCCCTAAAGCCCATAAAAACACTCGTGTAACTTTATGAAAATGACATAACATCTTTATATATCATGCTTGATAGAGTTTTTTGAAATAACATAACTATATATAGCCTCTCAATGACTGCACAATCCTGACATCAAAATCTGGCGCGATCATTCTGCGGCATCGCCCCTGTCGGCGCCCCTGGTCCGGCAGATCGGCATTGTGCCACCGCGGACCGCTCGGTGAAGGTGCCGACACCACCCCGCTCGAACTGGAGGCGCCCCCTCGCGCCTGGGGAATCGTCTCAGCAAGCGGAGCAGGCAAGCCGAAAGACGGCATATCCCCTCGCACCCATCAGACGGAGGGCGCCGCTACACTCATTTTTCTTTTGGAATTGTGGTATTTTCTTGTGCTACACTACGAGATATCAGCACGAAGGAAGGTGAAGACGCAATCAAGCGCGACACCACCGCGACAAGCAGCACATGAGCACAGCAGCAGCCCCCTCCATCGAGACCCTCAAGGAACGTATTGCGCTCCTGGAACGGCAACTGGCAGAACAGCAACGCACCACGCCAGCGCCGGCACCTCCCGGCAGGCAGCACGATATGATCCTTCAGGTGGTGGACGGTGATGGCTGCCTCAGCCAGGTGAGCCACGCCTGGCTGAGGCTCTTTGGCTATCGGGAAGAAGAGGTTCTCGGCCGCTCCCTGGCCGACTTCCTCCCCGAGGGGCAAGGCAAGCACTTTCTGCAGCATTTTCCCAGGATGAAGAGCGTCGGCGAGGCCCTCGGCGACGTGTTTGCACTACGCAGAAAGGATGGCGGGGAGTGCACCGTCTCCCAGAACGGCTGGATCGAGCGGGACGAGGAAGGCAACTTCCTCCGCTCGCACTGCATCCTGCAGGATGTCACCCGGGTCAAGAGGCTGGAGGAGAAGCGGGAGTGGGAGCGTCAGCTGCTCGGCATCTGCCATCAGGCAGCCGACCTGCGGACCCTGATGGAAAGTCTCGCCGTCTTCTTTCAGCAACTCACCGGCTGCGAGGCGGTGGGCATCCGCCTCAGGCAGGACGGCGACTATCCTTACTACCAGGCGGTCGGCTTCCCCGCAGCTTTTCTCAAGGCCGAGAACTCCCTCTGTTCCCGTGACGAGAAGGGCTCGATCATTCTCGAGTACACCGGCGACCCAACCCTCGACTGCATGTGCGGCAACGTCATCCGCGGCCGCTTCGATGCCAGTCTGCCCTTCTTTACCGCCAGGGGAAGTTTCTGGACCAACGGCACCACCCGGCTGCTGGCCTCGACGAGCCCCGCGGAGCGGCAGAGCAATACACGAAACAGTTGCAATGGCGCAGGCTACGAGTCAGTGGCGCTCATCCCCATCAAGGATCGCAAGACCACCTGAGCGCTCTTCCAGTTCAACGACCACCGGCCGAATCGCTTCACCACGGAACGTATCGAGCAGTACGAAAACCTGGTCTCCTACGTCTCCCTCACCCTGGCCAAACATCAGGCAGACCGTCGATGACGTGCGCTGGAAAAATATCGGCATCAATATCCAGCACGCCATCGGCTGCGGCATTTCCGGGGAGGTGATGAGCCGCATCTTCGACCCCTATTTCACCACCAAGGAGGTCGGCAAGGGCACCCGCATGGGGCTGATGATCATGGTCCATGGCATCGTCAAGAGCTATGGCGGGTCGATACGCTGCGAGAGCCGGGTCGGGGAAGGGACGACCTTCTACGTCACACTTCCGGCGACGAGGGACGAGGAGCGGGAGAAGAACGAGGAAGGCGGCCAGCTGCCCCCGCGGCGACGAGCGCATCCTCCTCGTCGATGACGAGAAGATCCTCGTCGAGATGGGGCGAACCATGCTCAGCCGAGGGTGGCCGAGGCCAGAGCGGTACTGCGCCCTGCCCTTAACGGGCCACCAGTGCGTGGATGACGATATAGAGGCCGAGCATGAGGAGGGCGACAAAGAAGACCGTGCGAAAGCGCTGCTCGGAGAGGTGGCGCCGCAAGGCCTGGCCAGCGATCATGCCGACCACCGCCGGCAGCGCCGCCCCAGCCGAGAGGATAGCCTCGCCGCAACCGAGAAGGCTCGCCTGCCCGAGCGAAAGGCCAAGTGCCACGGTCGAGACGGTGAAGAGCATGCCCATGGCCTGGATGAGCTGGTCACGGGGCAGGCCGATGGCCTGCAGGAACATCACCCCGGGAACGACGAACGACCCGGTCATGCCGGTCAGGATCCCGTTGACCGTGCCGAGAAGAGGCCCCAGCCAGCTTTCCTGCCGCCGCGAAATCGCCGGCCGGAACCCGACGAGATTGACGAGGGCGTAAAGAACGAGCAGAAGGCCGAGGAGCCCCTTGAGCAAGAACGGCTCGAGGCGCGTCAGCGCCTGGGCGCCGAGCCATACGGTGACGGTGGCCAGGGTGAGGAACGGCCACAGGCGACGGAGGATGGCCCGGCCGTTGCCGCCGACCAGCGCCTGCCAGCAGTTGGTGACGAAGGATGGCACCAGCAGCAGGGTCATGGCCGTGGCCAGGTCGAAGACCACGGTGAGCAGGGCCAGGCTGACCGTCGGCAACCCGAGGCCGACAACTCCCTTGACCGCGCCGGCGACGAGGAAGACGGCGGCCACAACCATAACGGTTGAGAGATCACCGGCCATCGCTGCCCTGGCCGGCACGGCCCGGCCTGCCGCACGATGTAGCGAGGGCGAGAACCCTCCGAGGCAGTCCGAGTGGGGCATCCATGAAGCCGAGGAGGTCCTGACTCAGTATGGCCCGCTGCCCGGAGCGTGGCGTTTGCGGCCACAGGAACCGCGTCGGCCCGTATGCGCGCAGATAAGGGGGTATTGCCCGGCATCCCCTCGCGGCCAGGAGAGTACTGACCTCGTCATAGGCCTTGATATCGCAGAAAAAGCCGTTGAGAAGCCCCCCCAGCCGGCCATCGCCCGGCCCAAGTTCGAGAGAGGCGACATCGAGATCGCCTTCGTGGATGGAATGCATCGTCGTTTCTCCTGTCACGGAATTACGGGTGTTACAAGGGCAGTCCCCTTTCGCCCAGCCCGGTATTCTCCCGGAAGTCGCTACCGCCCGGGATGAATCGCCACCCCCACCGTCCCCACCCCGACAAGCCTCCCGCACGGCAACGCCGCCTTAGCCAGATCACACCCGCGTGAGACCAAGACGCAGTTCGATGCACCGCGAGATCAATCGCCCAGGGACAAGGTCATGAACAGGCTGTAGGGGTCCGGCCTGTACTCGCCAAAGGGCTCGCAGGGCACAAAACCAAAGCTCTCGTAGAGGCGCTGCGCCGCAGCGAAGGTGACCATCGAACCGGTTTCGAGGCTGAGCCGGCTGTAGTCGCGCTCCCGCGCCACGGCGATGAGGTGCGCCAGCACCGCACGCCCCGCGCCCATGCGCCGCAGGGCGGCGGGGGTGCGCATCGACTTGATCTCGCCATGGGTAGGATCCAGTTCCTTGAGCGCGCCGCAACCGAGGAGGAGGTCGCCATTCCGCACCGTCCAGAAGGTGACCTCGGGGCGCTTCAACCCGTCGACATCGAGGGCGTGGACGCTCTCCGCGGGGGAAAGCGCATACATATCGCGCAGGTGCTCGTCGAGCAGGGCGCGCACATCGGGCCGGGCGGGGTCGTCGATCTCGATACGCATGGCAGGGACAAATTTTCGGGGAAACGAGCAGACCATGCGCTCTCGCACGGAGGAAACTTCAGCAGGGGCTAAGCACACGTTCCGGCAAGAAGGCGACCATGCCTTCTTGGGCAGGCCTTTTTCTACCACCAGTGATATGTCAAAGCAAGAGGAAGGGAGCGGAAGCATCGGCCCTGGAAGAGGTCACGAATCGTCCGCATTTCCCTCCTGATCCTCCCTTCCGCCAGCCCACCACCCCAGCACACATGCCATCCCCAGCCACTCTTTTTCTGCTCGGCCTAGTCGCGGCGCATTTTCGCTGGCGTCATCAGCCTCTCTATGCGCGCGATCGTCCGCGGGGCGCTACCTTCGAAGTGGTTGTTGACAAAGAGGAATGTTTCCACCCCTCTCGTGCCGAGGTCGCCCAGCATGTCAACCAGATGATGAAGTTCTGCGTCGCGGGGGGTGACGATCCGACTCCAGTCGTCTCCAACCTTCGCTTCGATCTCCTCGCGCCCAGCGCCATGCAGGCGGATCACCGTCTTCGCCTTCACCTTGTCGCCAAAGTTGCCGTACACCTCGAAAATCGAGGGCATATAGTATCCTTGCAGAAACACGTGGTGCAGTCCCCGCTCCCCGAGAAAATCGAAATACCGCTGCTGCAGGAAGTTCGGGTTGCGGATCTCCATTCCATAGCTGAACCCGCCAGGAAGGCGCTCGACAAAGCCGCCGAAGCGGTCGAGGAACTCGGCAAGGCCTGAAATCTTCTGTCTATTGAGATATTCGAACTGGAAGTTCAATGGACCGATCTTCTTGCCCAGCGGAGCGATGCTCTCGAGAAAGGCGAGCATGAGATCGACCGAAAGAAAGTGCGGGTTGGCAACCAGCGGCTCCGACCGGCCCTTCCGATAATGATGGGTCAAGGTGAGACTGTTCGGGACCTTGATGCCAAAGAGAAAGCCCTCCGGCACCGACGCCGCGTACTCTCGAACCACAGAAACTTTTGGCAAGACGACCTTGTTCCCGGCGAACAGGCTCCAAAACCACTGATCGACCTCGACGGTGGGAAAGTGCTCGGCGTATTGCTCGAGATACTTTCCCCCGTGCTCCTGCGAATAGACGATGCCCTGCCAGGACTCGTATTTCCACGAGCAGGTGCCGATGCGGAGAGGGGGATTTTTTCTCACGGCGAGGTCTCCCTTGCATAAGAGGTGCAAAGCCTCAGGTGAGGTGGTGCAGACACTGCCGAGACATATGCGTCCAGGAAGCGCAGGAACATGAAAGCGTACAGCGCCACCACGGGCTCTTCGGCCATTGCGAAGAACATTTCCCCGCGCGCCGATAACACCTCACGCTGACAAGACTGTCCACGGTTCGCCGCTCTCGCCACCAACCCCCTCCGCAAAATCTCCGGCCAGGCACAGCCGATTGATCCACATTACGTCACCCCCTCAGGCCAACTGGCATGCGTCAACCAAGACCCTTTGACCAAGAGAGGTCAGTCGTCTCAGTTTGCTGATGGTACACGCAGGGTAACACAAACCGGCATGTGGCCTCAATTTGAAACCTCGGCGTGGCCACTGAACAGCGGTCTTCCCATGCAAAACACACTCTTTTTCTGGCAGGATATCAGAATAAATGCAAGTGATACTCAAATTTTTATTTCAATCCTTTAAATGCCAGGGTAACTTGTCAATAAAAATTTTTTTCACATCATGGAAACATCCAAAAGAGATACAACATTTTCCACGATATCTTGCCGCAACCAACAACAAACAAGACGACTCCTGACCGAATTGATCAGCCTACTGAGCATTCGGCACCCCCGATATCGCGCATCTAACCATGACTTGATCAGACTCAATCATGACCAGACTAACAAGCGCACCATCTAGGCGAAGAAAGGTAGAATATATTATTTTGTATATTTTATCAATTAGTTGCATTTATATGCGAAAAACCCGTCCGCTTGACAGCAACAACCTGACACAACAGCACTCTTCGGCCTGGCAACACATTCAATACGATAGATACGCCACAACGCGACAATTTTCTAGAAAATATCTTATCACGGAGTAGCATCATGTGACAATATCGACACCTGGAACCAGTAACTGGCAACAGAATGTTGCGCATTTTCTAGACACCATTTTAATGTAATGTTTTCTACTTATAAAGAGCGTTTTTTATAACCAGCGGAGAGCGACATGAGCCCCTCAATCCGTGCAACAACGAATGTTATCCCACTCCTCATTGTACTAGGCATCGCCATTTCGTCTCTTTTCTGCATCACTCAAAAAGCCTCGGCCGCCACCTGCCCGAACCTGCGCTATGGTCCAGCGACCAACGGCGCGGCGACGGCAACCATCCCGATCATGATCCCTCCCCATCGTCCGGGCCTGGTTCCGGCAATCGATCTGACCTATAACAGCCTGCGTCCGGCCAGCTGG
>JANJUM010000057.1 GCA_024710585.1 Desulforhopalus sp. | reverse complement strand
CCCGCCAGCAGGATCGCCACCAGCGGCGGCACCAGCCACAGCCGGTAATGGAGAAAGGCGAAGCCATTCTTTTCCAGGCCCTCGACCATCTCGCCGACGGTGGCGTACCAGGGAACGACGACATGCCGCTGCGCCAGCAGGCAGTCCTGGCGCAGACCGTGCTCCTTGACGAGCTTGCCGAGCATGACGTCGTCGATGGGGTACATGGCGAAGCTGCGGTGGCCGCCGATACGCTCATAGGCCGAGCGGCGCAGCAGATTGAAGGCCCCGACACCCATGAAGAACGGGCTGCCCCTCTCCTTCACCCGCCAGGGGCGAAACGCGAACAGCAGGCCAAGGCCGAGTTCGAGAACGAGGCAGTCGAACAGCGGCGTGCCACCCTTGGTGGAGAAAATCAGCGGCAGGTGGTCGAGGTCGGCCCCTTGCATGTGGGCGATGGCCCGCCGCAAGGTGGAAGGCGCCATGACCACGTCGGCATCGGTGAAGAGCAGATAGTCGCCGTCGGCGAGGTCGGCGCCGGTCTGCAGGGCGTGGCTCTTGCCAAGCCAGCCTTCGGGCAGGGTGGCGACGGTAAAGAGGCGCAGCCCCGGCCAGTCGGCCTGGAGACGCCGCACCACCTCGCCGGTGCCGTCGCTGGAGCGATCGTCGATGACGACGATGTCGAGATTGCCGTAGTCCTGGGAGAGGAGGGAACGCAGCCCGTCGCCGATCTTCTCCCGCTCGTTGCAGGCAGGGACGACTACCGACACCCGTGGCAGACGATCCCCCTCGAGAGGCGCGACATCCTCGAGGCGGCCGAGCCGGCGCACCCCGGAGGCCACCACGAAAATGGCGTAGACAACGAGCGACGAGACGAGGAGGCTGAACAGCGTGAACCCATCCATAGCGACTCCTGGGCGATGATGGCGGTGACGGCGCCGACCGCGGCGGCATGGCGTGCATCGTGTCGCAAACCTTCCCGCCGCCACTTTCGCCAGCGAGCATACCCGGCCGCCACTGGCGAGGACAACGGCAAAATGGCCAGACCTCGAGAACGGTGAGGATGTCGCCCCCAGCCTGACGACAAAAGTCTGGCAATAATCGGCGAACATGGTAAAAAGGCGATTTCGGCAGCCTTCTCACCCCCTTTCCCCCCGCGACACCTCCCAGGATCACCCGCACGGCCGTGCCCGGCATGCCTCGGCACGCCCTTTGCGCGGTCGGCCCTGGCAGGGCCTCGCCGCGGACACTCCACCACTATCGCCCCAGCATCATGAGCACTGCAACCTACAGGGAAATCCCCTACAATTTCACGTCGGCAGACGATAAACTGATCATCAGCCTGCTCTTCGGCGCCGAGGTCTGGGAAGACCTCGAAGAACTCCTCAGCCAGCGCATCACCGGCCGCTCTTCCCGTCTGATGATGCGCTTCATGGGCGACCTGTTCATCCTCCGCCGCAACCCCTTTCTCTTCCAGGAGCTGATCGACTCGACGCGTCGCCGGCAGCGCTTCTTCACCACCGCCGCCGAGGACCTGTCGGTGATCGAGGCGGCGGCAGGCCTTGGCCGCGTCGGCGGCGATCGGCGGGCCAAGGTGCTGCGCCTCGTCGCCCTGTGCCGCCGTCGCCTGGCCGAGCTGAAGCAGGAGATCCACGACGCCCCGGCCCAGCGCGAGCGGCTGATGAAACGGCTGGCGCCAATCATCGGCCGCGACAACGTGCGCTTCGACCCCTTCACCCTGATCAGCCACGCCACCGACGCCACCGACTGGCGCCTCTTCCTGCCCCTGGCGGTACTGCGCCCCGAGCGCGAGGAGCAGGTCAGCGAGCTCATCGAAGCCTGCACCGAGCTGGGGCTGAAGGTCATCCCCCGCGGTGGCGGCACCGGGCTGACCGGCGGCAGCGTGCCGGTGCAGTCCGGCTGCGTGATGATCAACACCGAGAAGCTCACCGGCATCGACCCCATCGCCTGGGACGACTTCGCCCATCTCGGCGAGGGGGCCAAGGTGCCGGTGCTGCGCGTCGAGGCCGGGGTGGTCACCGGTGACGCCATGGCCCAGGCCACCCGGCACAACCTGGTCTTCGCCACCGACCCGACCAGCGCCTGGGCCTCGACCATTGGCGGCAACATCGCCGAGAACGCCGGCGGCAAGACCGCCGTCCTCTGGGGCACGGCCATCGACAACATCCTCTCCTACCGCATCGCCATGCCCGGCCAGGGGCTGCTCACCGTACGGCGCGTCAATCACCCGATGCGCAAGATCCTCCCCGACGACGAGGTGCGCTTCGAGGTGCTCGACCGCCATGGCAGCCTGCTGCGCGAGGTACGCCTCGCCGGCACCGAGATCCGCAAGAAAGGCCTGTGGAAAGACATCACCAACAAGGCCCTCAACGGCCTGCCCGGCTTCCAGAAAGAGGGCTGCGACGGGGTGATCACCTCCGGCCGCTTCGTCCTCCACCAGGCCTACGAGAAGAAGATGACCTTCTGCCTCGAGTTCTACGGCGAGGACATGGACGAGGCCAGCCGGGTCATCGTCGAGATCTCCGACGCCTTCGCCAATAACGGCGAAGAGGCCCTCATGGCCCTGGAGCACTTCGACGAGGAGTACATCCGCGCCATCAAGTACAAGTTCAAGGCGGCACGCAGCGAGCAGCCCAAGGCGGTGCTGCTCATCGACATGGTCGGCCACAGCAGCGCCCAGGTGTTGCGCGGCCGCGACCGGCTGGTGGCGCTTCTCGCCCCCTATGGCAACACCGAGCTGTTCATCGCCCAGGACGAGGACGAGGCGGCGCGCTTCTGGCGCGACCGCAAGCGCCTCGGCGCCATCGCCGCGCGCACCAACGCCTTCAAGCTCAACGAGGACATCGTCCTGCCGCTGCCCGCCCTGGCCGAGTTCGCCCGCTTCGTCGACGCCCGCAATATCGACGAGGACATCCATAACAAGATGGAGGTCATCGAGGCCATCGTCGGCTACCTGCAGACCGCCGAGCCCATCGAAGACCCGGATTGGCTCGAGGCCAAGATCCCCAAGGCCAACGAGCTGTGCCGCACCACCCTCGACCAGCTGCAACTGCGCCGCCGTGAGGCGGTGCGCCAGGGCGTCGATATCCGGAACCTCCTCGCCGACCTGCTGCAACTGCTCAGCGGCTACAGCAGGGTCAGCAGCGACATCGAGGCCATCCATTCCCGGGTGCGGGCGCGGCGCATCGTCATCGCCACCCACATGCACGCCGGTGACGGCAACATCCACGTCAACATCCCGGTTTTCTCCAACGACCGCGAGATGATGAAGCGCGCCGAGAAAACCGCCGAGGACATCATGACCAAGGCGGTGGAGCTGGGCGGGGTGGTCAGCGGCGAACACGGCATCGGCATCACCAAGATGAAGTTCCTCGACGAAAAGCGCCTCGATGAACTGCGCCGCTATCGCCGCGAAGTCGACCCGCGCGGGGTGATGAACCCGGGGATGCTCAGCGACCCGGGCATCATCGACAAGGTCTACACCCCCTCCTTCAACCTCCTCGAACTGGAGGCGAAGCTCCTCCAGTACGGCGAGCTGGCCAAGCTCAGCGCGATGATCTCCAAATGCATACGCTGCGGCAAGTGCATGGGGGTGTGCTGCGTCTACCACCCCGGCAGCAACCTCTTCTTCCACCCGCGCAACAAGAACATGGTCATCGGTTCGCTCATCGAGGCCCTGCTCTACGACATGCAGCGCTCGCACCTGCCGCGCTTCAACCAGCTCAAGAACCTCGAGGAGATCGCCGACCACTGCACCATGTGCCGCAAGTGCCTGGCGCCCTGCCCGGTGGACATCGACACCGCCGAGGTGTCGCTGCTCGAGCGCGAGATCCTCTGCGACCTCGGCTACAAGCACACCGCTCCGGCGACGCTTTTATCGCTTTACTATTTGAAGATCAGGAACCGCACCTTCAACCACATCTTCCGCAAAGGCGTGGTGCAGTGGGGCAGCGCCGCGCAGGCCGTGGCGGCGAAGGCCTATCGCAAGGCGCCGCCGCTGCTCGCCGAGCGAGGCTGGCGCTTTCTGCACGCCCTCGCCTCGCCGATGCAGCAGCCTTCGCCGACGTCCCTCGAAGCCCTGCTGCCGCCCTACAGCGAGCGCGAGGCGCTGATGTTCACCCCGGCGGAGACGCCGATCAAGACGGTGTTCTACTTTCCCGGCTGCGGCTCGGAGCGCCTCTACGCAGACATCGGCGCCGCCGCCATCTACTGCCTCGTCAAGAGCGGCATCCGCGTCATCATCCCCCCGCTGCACCAGTGCTGCGGCTTTCCCGCCAAGGTCAACGCCAGAAAGAAGATGGCGGCGATCAGCGCCCTGCGCGACACCATCATCCTCAGCCAGATCCGCGAGATGCTCGGCCATATCGCCTTCGACGGCTTCGTGGTCAGCTGCGGCACCTGTCGCGAGGCCCTGCACGAGATGGGCTGCGGCGAGATCTTCGACTGCCCCATCGTCGACGCGGCGCAGTTCGTCCTCGATAACACCCCCCTGCCGAGCGGGTAAAAACGCCGCGAGACGGTCCTCTATCACACCCCCTGCCACGACTCCCTCGACGGCATGGGCAAGGCCCTCCTCGGCCGGCTCTTTACAGCCGTCACCGCCGTGCCCGACTGCTGCTCGGAGGCGGGCACCCTGGCGGTGTCGCGCCCCGATATCGCCGATGCCATGCGGCGGCGCAAGCGCCACTCGCTGGAACGGGCGATGCTTGGCGAAGAGGCGACCGTAGTGGCCACCAACTGCCCCTCCTGCCTGTCCGGTCTTGGCCGCAACCGCGACCTCGGTATCGTGCCGCAGCACCTCGCCGTGCTCCTCGCCCGCCATCTCGGCGGCGAAGAGTGGCGCAGCGAGTTCGCCAGCCTGGCGGCGCGGGGGGAGCGGGTGACCTTTTAAGGGATGCCGCGCCGGCCGCTCGTCGGCAAAGAAAGGCTACACTTGCCGGAACGCCGCCCCCCCGGCATTTCCGGCACGGCGAGGCCCGGCACGAAGGGGCCGGGCCTATCTCTACAGCAGCGCGGCGAGGATATAGGCCACGGGGAGCAGGTAGAGCAAGGCCAGCAGCCACGGCGACGCTGCGATCTTTCTGCAGAACACCAGCACCACCAGACCGGCGAATACCGACGAACCGCGCAGCCCCATGGACATATAGCTCCACTTGAGGATGGTCGAGTCGAGCCCGGTGAACACCAGCAAGGCGGCGGCGCACAGGACCGCCAGGGTGGTGAGGCGCACCACCCGGATCGGCCGCGCCGTCTGTCGCCACCCCGCCGAGGCAAGGAAATCGTTGTAGATATTGGTGGTCACCCCCAGCACCAGTCCGGCGCCAGTGCCAAGGACGATCAACAGCAGGCCGGCGGAAAAGAAGGCGGCGACCAGCGGGGGAAAGCTGATCTGCAGGAAATAGGGCAAGGCCTGGGCGGGGCTGGCGGCCAGTTCCGGGTGGCTGGCACGCAGGTGCAGACCGATGATGATGCCGAGGATGCCGATGGGCGGGATCACCGCCGCGCTGATAAAGGCCCCGTTGCGGGCCTCGCGCACCGTTTTCGCGGCGAAGATGGCCTGGAGATAGATCTGCGTCGAGAGCACGCCGACGATCACCGACAACAGGTCCACCGCCGCGCCCTTCGCCCCGTAGTCGGCAAGGCCGAGCATATCGATGTCCCGCGGCAGGGCGGCGAGGATCGCCCCCATGCCGCCTCCCTCCAGCAGGGCCGCCACGGCGCAGACGATCATGATCACGTAGAGCATGACGAATTTGATCCCGCCGAGCAGCCCGGCGCCACCGATGCCGCCGCAGACGACGAAGACGCCGATGAGCAGCATGGTGATCAGCACCGCCATGCTGTCGCCGCAATGGAATACCGCCTGCAGCACGGCAATGGCGGCGAGGACCTGGCCGACGATATGGATGAACATGCCCAGGGAGTTGATGGCGCTGCAGTAATGCCGGAAACGCTGCCCGAAGGTCCTGCCAAGATACTCGGAAACGGTGACCACACCCTCCTCGCGCAGAGCCCGGGCGAAGAAAAGGCCGAGAATCAGACAGGAAAGGCCGCTGCCCAGGGTGAAGATGCCCGCCGAAACGCCGTGGGTGTAGGCGGCCTGCACGGTGCCGATGGTCGACACCCCGCCCACCAGGGTGCCGATGATGATCGAGGCAACCCCGCGGGCGGAAAGAGATCGGTCGGCGACGGCGAAGGACTCCGCCGAGGTCACCGTCCTGGTGCGGCGGATGGCGGCAAAGCCGATGACGGCGAAGGTGACGAGAAAGGTCAGCTGGTAGAGGGCGGAGTCCATGGTGCGTGCGCCGGCACCTCTCTTCAGGCGGGTCGGCCGCTTTGACCTTCGCCATACAGTCTGCCATTGGCGGTGCGCAGGAATTCTTCCAGGGGAATGGTCTCCTGGCGGAGAAAGCCCCGAGATGGCAGCTTGCCGGCGGCCACCAGCTCGACAACCGAGCACACCGAGGCGGCGGTGGTCCAGGCGATGGCGCGGTGGGTGCGACCATTGATGACCTGCGGGTAATAGCCCCTGACGAACTCGTCGCGGAACAGCCGCCCCCTCTTCAAGCCTTCCACCGAGGCGTGGACGAAGACCACGTCGTCATTGACCGCCGGCTTGGCGTTGGTGAGGATCTTGCCGGCCAGCTCGCGCTGCTCGCGCATCAGCAGTTCATGGAAGAAGAAGTTCATCTGCTTGGCATGGCCGGGGTAGCGGATCGATTTGTAGTCGAGGTTCTCCACCCGGCCGAGATAGGTCGCGCACATCGTGCCCAGGCCACCGGAAGTGGTGAAGGCCTCGAGCTGCACGCCGTTGATGACGATCTGCTCGAGCCACTCCATGGGGGAAACCCACTTGTGCTTGCCATCCTCGATGACCTCGCAATCGTTGAGGTATTCGTTGACCACTCCCTCCGGCGACCAGTTGAAGGCGTAGCCGAGCAGGCCGGTGGGATGCTGCGGCAGGGCGCCGACACGCAGCCTGATCGACCTGATGCCTTCGAAGCCCGCCGCCAGCGAGGCGCCGACGATGGCGATGAAGCCCGGGGCCAGACCGCACTGGGGGGCGAGGATGGTCTGTGCCTCATCGCTCATGGCGATGATCGCCTTGGTGGTGGGGACGTCCTCGGTGAGGTCGAAATAGTGCACCTGGCGCTGCCGGGCGATGGTGGCCACCGCCAGGTTGAAGCGATAGGGCAGGCAGGAGATCACCGCATCCAGGCCCTGCAGGGCCTGGATGATGGCCGCCTGGTCCTCGACATCGAGGGTGATGGTGGCAAAGGGCCGGCCGGCCGGCGGCGCGACATCGGCCCCGGTCACCTGGAACCCTGAGAGGTGCAGCAGTTCGGCGACGAGATGGCCGACCTTGCCCAGGCCGAGAACGAGAATCGAGGAAATTTTGGTCTGCATGGCGCCCTCCTGAAGAGATAATGGCCTTTACCCCATGATGGCCTCTCTTGCCCCAATTTGCAAACGGGGAATGGCCAATGGCAGTCTCCCTTTGCCACTTTTCCGCTTTCCGTTGTATAGTGGTACAACCGCCAACGAACCACTGACTTCACTGGAGAGAAATCATGCCTCTGCAATGGGATCCCGCCTGGAACATCGGCATCGAGATCATCGACGCCCAGCATCGGCGCTGGGTGGAAATTTTCAACGCCCTGGAACGATCCTTTCTGCAAGGGGAGTCGATGTTCGACATGCAGCTCGCCGCCTTCAAGGAGATACTCGACTATACGCATTTCCATTTCGACGAAGAGGAAAAGCTCATGGCCGAAAGCGGCTATCCCGCCTTCTCGTCGCATCGCCGCCTGCATAAGGATTTCGACTCCCTCATCTACGGCCACTTCAGGAAACATGAGAGCGGCGAGACGATGCTGACCTCGGAGATGCTGCAGTTGATGCGCAACTGGCTGATCGCCCACATCCAAAGCGAAGACCAGAAGATCGCCACCTTTCTGGCCTCCACAGAAAAGGCTGGCAGCCAGTGACGCCCGGGTCGCAGGCCCCGCGGGGAAACGCTTAACGACTCGCGGCTCAAGGGCTTGCAGACGATTGCCGGACTCTCATTTTCGCCCCCCTTTTTCACCATTGTCTAAACATCTCAACTCATTATCACGTTTACCCTTCCTTTGTAGCGCCACCCTTCCAACCCGCGCGGGGCGAAATGACGGCGCTACGCGGTAGCCAGGGGCACGTGGCTCAGGCCGTGAAGCGGCCGACCAGGGAAAAGATCTCGTGTTCGGCCGGGTGGTGGACCAGGGCGAGGACATCGGGCAGTTTCTCCACCTGCCGCATGACCTGCTGCAGCTTGGCGTTCTCGTTGACGCGCAGCCACATGCGGCTGGTGGCGCCATCGCCCTGGGGCAGGCAGACGATGCCCTCGAGGTTGTAGGCGCGGCGCGAGAAGAGCCCGCAGATATGGGACATCACCCCGGGGTGGTTGTTGACGGTGAGTTCCAGGGTAGCGCCGCGCTCCTCGGCGCTGAGCTCAGCAAGTGCATCGTTCAGCATAGAATCCTCCTAACATTTCACTGTTGGCGGCGCCGGGCGGCACCATGGGATAGACCTCTTCCTCGCGGCCGACGAGGACATTGACCAGGCACGGGCCGGGGACGGCGAAGACCTGGCGCAGCAGGCTGTCGAGGTCGCAACCGGCCGGGGCGTTGAAGCTCGGGATGCCATAGCCGCGGGCGATGGTGCAGAAATCGACGTCGAGCTGAAAATCGCAGGCGATATGGCGCTCGTTGTAGAAGAGTCGCTGTTGCTGCCGGACCAGGCCGAGGGAGCGGTTGTTCATGACGAGGATCTTGACGTTGGCGCGCTGTTCCACCGCCGTGGCCAACTCCTGCAGGTTCATCTGCAGGCTGCCGTCGCCGGTGAAGAGGACCACCGGCCGCTGTGGCATGGCCAGTGCTGCGCCGATGGCGGTGGGCAGGCCAAAGCCCATGGTGCCCAGGCCGCCGGAGGTGAGCAACTGCCGCGGCCGGGAAAAGGGATAGACCTGAGCGGTCCACATCTGGTGCTTGCCGACGTCGGTGACCACCACCGCTTCTTCGTCGAGCAGTTCCGCCACCTTGAGTATCAGGCCATAGGGCCGCTCGGGCACAGTGGCCTCGGGGAGGGTCATCGGGTACATGCGGCGTAACATGGCGGTGGTATGGCGCCACGCCCCGCGACTGCGCCGCCGCACCAGGGGCAGCAGGGCCGCCAGGGTATGGCGCACATCGCCCACCAGGCCGACGGTGGCGGTCTTGAGCTTGGAGACCTCGCTGGCGTCGATGTCCATATGGACGATGCCGGCGCCAGGGCAGAACTCCACCAATTTGCCGGTGGCGCGGTCGTCGAATCGCGCCCCGGCGGCGATGAAGAGGTCGCACTCCTGCAGGGCCATGTTGGTGGACCGCGCCGCGTGCATGCCGAGCATGCCCAGCGCCAGAGGATGGTCGGCCGGCATGGCGCCGAGGCCCATCAGGGTCATGGTGGTGGGCAGGGAGCACTTCTCCGCCAGTTCCCTCGCCAGGTCGCTGGCGCCGCCATGGATGATGCCCCCTCCCAGACAGAGGATCGGCCGCTCGGCGGCGTCGATCAGCCTGGCGGCCTGGGCGATGGCCTCCCCGTCGGCTGCCGGAACCTCGCGGCGGCACCCCGGCTCGGGCCATCTGGCAAAGCGGATGGTGGCGGTCTGGATGTCCTTGGGAACATCGATGAGCACCGGCCCGGGCCGCCCCGACAGAGCCAGGGTGAAGGCCTCGGGGAGGATACGCAGCAGGTCGTCAGCGCTGCGCACCAGGTAGTTGTGCTTGGTAATGGGGATGGACAGGCCGTAGATATCCACCTCCTGGAAGGCGTCGGTGCCAATCAGCGAGGTCGGCACCTGCCCGGTGATGCACACCAGGGGAATGGAGTCGAGGTAGGCGTCGGCGATGGCGGTGAGGATGTTGGTGGCTCCTGGCCCGGAAGTGGCGAAGCATACCGCCGCCTGGCCGGTGGAGCGGGCGATGCCCTGGGCGAGGAAGCCGGCCCCCTGCTCGTGGCGGCAGAGGACATGGCGGATGGTGCGGCTGTCGCGCAGAGCATCGTAAAGGGGCAGGTTGGCGCCCCCGGGGATCCCGGCGATGGTGTCGATCCCTTGTCGTTCAAGCAGCCCGATTATCGCCCGGGCTCCGGTCATCTCGTACATTGTCGTCCTCCTTGGTGTCTGTGGTCTCGTCGCCAGCACGCCGCGGAGGACAAAAAAACCCCCGCTGGCGAAGTGCCGACGGGGGTTGAAGTAACTGAATTTTCTGGATTCTCTCCCCTAGGGCACTCCGCCGTCGACCTCTCGGACACCTACCACGACGCCGACGACAAGCGCTACGGCAAGAATGCCGGCGACAATGTTCGGGGTGGAGGAGAGGGTATGCATGGATGCCTGTCTGGGGGAAAAGGGTTGTCTCTTGCCTCTCACTGATAGCAGAGCGGCCAGGCCTCGTCAAGGCTATTTTTACAGGGGCGGCAAGGCCTCGGCGAGCGTGTGCACCCGTACAGCGGCAGTGTTGGTAAGGCGCTGGGCCTCGTCGACGATGCGGCGGTGATGCGTGAAAAGGATGACCTGGGTGCTATCCGCCATCTGCGCGAGCAGCTCGAGGGTCGCGCGGGAACGGGCATCGTCGAAGTTGATGAGGATGTCGTCCAGCACCAGGGGCATGGGCTCGCCGCTCTTCGCCCGCCAGGCCAGGGTGGCGAGACGCAGGGCGAGGTAGAGCTGGTCGCGGCTCCCGGAACTCATGCGCGACACGTCGAGACGCCGCTCCCCGGGACGCACCCCCACCAGTACCGGGTGGCCGCTGTCGTCGCTGTCGGCGCGCAGGCCGACAAAGGAGCCGAGGGTAAGGCGGCGGAAGTAGTTGGCGGCGAGCTCGATCACCGGGCTCTGGTGCTCCTCGCGGTAGCGCTCGATGGCCTGGCGCAGCACCCTCTCGGCCACCTTGACCTGGGCGTAGCGATGGGCGAGGCGGCGCAGCCGCGCACCCTCCGCCTCGACCTCCTCCTGCAGCAGGGCGGCCCGCGGCGCACCATCCATCGCCGCCAGCAGCGACTGCTGCTGACCGATGAGCTGGGAGAGGCGGTTGACCTCGGGGTCGAGCCGCTCGCGCAGCTTGACCTGCAGTTGCGCCACCAGGCCGGGGAGCTGCGCGACATCGACTTCCTGCAGCTCGACCGCCACTTCCTCCTCGGACATGCCGGGGCAGAGCATCGCCAGTCGTTCCTCGCCGGCAAAGAGCTTGTCCTCGAGCTGGCGACGAAGCCCCGCCTGGCGTATGACCTCCGCCGCCTCTTCCTCGTGGTGGCAGCGGGCCTCGGCGAGCAACTGCCCGAGGCGCTCTTCCAGGCCGCGAACCGTAACGCCGACCAGGGCCAGATCGTCGCCGACGGCGATGATCTCCTGGTCGAGCTCCGCGGCCAGGGTGGCCTCCTTGACCGCCTGCTCGAGCACCTGGCGCAGGGCGGCGATGGCCTGCTCCACCGGCTGCGCGGCCAGATCAGGGGCTATTTCCCTGGCGAGACGGGCCACCTCGTTCTCGAGAAGCGTGGCGTCGCGGTCGATGCCGTCGATGCGTTTCTGCAACTCATCGGCCTGGCGCAGCCGGTCGAAACAGCCCTGCAGGGCCTCCATCATTTCCATGGCCTCGAGGGGGAGAAGGTCGCCACTACGGCCGAGCCCGGCCACCAGCCCTCGCCACTGCTCGCCCCAAGCGGCCAACTCGTCGCCAGCCCTGGTCACCGCCTGGGCCAGGCGCTGCTGCTCGCGGGCGGCCTTGTCGACGGCCTCGAGCAGGGCCGCCTGCCGCTTGGCGCTCTCTTCCAGATGCTGCAGCCGTTCCTCGGCAACGAGGAGCGCCGCAGCCAGCCCCGGCTCCGCAGGAAGGGGCACCGCGAAGGGCGCAAGGGCGGTCGCCAGCTGCTGCCGCAACCAAGCGAGACGGTCAGCCTCGGCCCGCCCGGTTTCCTCTTTCTGGGCCAGCTCAGCCAGCCGGAAGCGCAACTGTTCGATGAGGCCCAGCCACTCCAGCATCTCGCGCGGGCCAAGGGGCACGATGCCGGCAGGCCGCCACAGCTCGAGCCAGCCTTCCTGCAATCGCCCGTGCCGCTGGTATAGTTCCTCCTCTCGCAGGAGGTGCCCGGCCTTCACCTGGCGCAGCTCTTCGAGACGGGCGCGCAGCGAGGCGGCAGCGGCAACGCGGTCGGCCTCGTGGCGCAGGCGGTCGGCAAGGGTGTCGGCCCGGGCGATGTCCTCCTCGTAGGCAGCCACCAGCGGCCTGCCGCAGGCGTAACCCTCTTCGGCCGCGGCGTCGCTTTCTCCCTCGAGCCGACCCCTGACCAGGAACCAGCCCTGGTCGCGCCGGCGGCGGCATTCCGCCAGCTCCGCTTCACTGGGCACCGCCCCACCCTGGTCGAGAAGGCGCAGCTCGCCCTGCAGGCGCCGTTCCTCGCCGTCAGCGGACGCTTTGTCCTTCTCCAGTTCGCGACGCTTTTCGTCCTGCTCGGCGTAGTCGTTGACGTAGCCGTGCACTGTCTGCGCCAGGGGCAGCGGCAATCGCTCCAGAGCCTGAAAATCGCCTTGCCACAGGCGTTGTCGTGACAGGGCAGCAAGGCATTCGCTGCGCAAGCGACCATATTCGCCACGCCCGGCGGCAAGCCGGGCATCGATATCACCGGCGAGACGTGCCGCCTTGACCGCCTGCAGCAGGGGACCGGCGTCGGCCAGCGGCGGTGCCACCGCCACCTCCTCGGCAAGCAGGCGCCGCTCCGTCGCCAGGCGGCGCTCTTCCTCGACTGCCGCGGCATGACGGGCGAGCAGGGCGCCATGGCTGTTAGCCAGGGCCTGAATGGCCCGCTTCTTGACGAGCATAGGTCGCAATTCCTCGGCCTGTTCAAGGCGCAGGTCGGGCCGCACCAGCTGCAGCAGCTGCCCGGCCTCGCTGCGCAGGGCGATGCGCATGCCGTTGCGTTCCGGGCGATCCTTCTGTCCTTTGAGGTATTCGCCGAGGCGGCGGTGGAAGCCGTCGATAATCGGGGCCGCGCGCAAGAGGCCCTCTTTCACCGTCACCGTGTCGCGGCGCTGACGCAGCCGGACGAGCCGTTCGCCCTCACGTTTCAGCACCTGCTGGCCCTCGCGCAGCTCGGCCTGTACACGCTGGAAGCGCTCGGCGAAGTCCTCGGGCAGAGCCGGCACCGCGCCGAGCGGGGCCAGCTGCTGGCGCCACAGGCGCAGGGCAGCCAATTCCGGAGCCGCCCTGCCGAGACGCTCGAGGCGCTGCAGCTCGGAGCGCAGCCCCTCGCGCTCTTTCTCGACCTGATCACGGGCCAGCTCGGCCTCCTCGAGGAGACGCCGCTGCTCCTTCCACAGGGCAACGCCCAGGGCCGCTTCCCTGACCTGCTGCTGCACCTCGCGGAGGCGGCGCAGGGAGGCGTTGATCGGCGGCTTCTGCCCTGCGGGTAAAAAGAGGCTTGCCGCCTCGCTCTCCAGTTCGCGCAAGGTCTCGTGCACCGAAGCGAGGCCGGCCCCGGCGGCGAAGAGAACCTGGCCGACCTCGCCCTTCTGGGCGAGAAGTTCCTCCCCGCCGCGCACCAGGGTGTCGTGGGCGATGCCGTAGAGGGAGGAAAAAAGCTCGGCGTCGAGCCCCTGCAGGTAGGGGGCGAGACGTTGCGGGTCGAGGGGATTGCCCTCTTTGTCGAGCAGATCGGCGACGCGGCGTTTACGCCGCTGCACAGAGAGTTCCTCCCCCGAGCTGTGGCGCAGCCGCCCGGCGACGAGCAGCTGATCGTAGCTGTGCAGGAAGTTATCGGGGGTCTGGGAGGGGAAACCGAAGAGCAGCGCGGTGAGGCCGCGCAGGGCGCTGCTCTTGCCGGCCTCGTTGGCGCCGAAGACGAGATGCAGGCCGGGTGCCGGTCCATCGAAGTCGAGGGCAAGGCCGGTGAAGGGGCCAAAGGCCTTGAACTCCAGCTGCACCAGCCTCATCGCCCATCCCCCGGCAACAGCCTCGCGAGGAGCAGCTCGCGCACTTCAGAGAGCAGCCGCCTCTCGGCCCCCTTGTCGCCGACAAACGAGGCCGCGTCGGCGAGTTCCGCCGGCATCCTGCTGCGCAGGAGGGAAAGCTCGGGCGCGAGCCCGGCGACATCCCCTCCGGCGACCACCTCCTCGAGGGTGCGCAGCAGCCCGGCCAAGGGCGTGTCGCCACAGTCGCCAGGGCGGGCGGCAGCGGGTGGCGTCGTTTCCAGACGCACCTCCTCGAGCCACACCTCGCCCAGGGCGGCGGCCAAACCACGCAGTTCCTCGCCGAGCTGAAAGCTGCGCCCATGGAGGAGCGGGTGCACCGCGGTAGCCCCGGAGAGGGTCAGCCGCAGGGCGAGCACGCGCCCCTCGGCCTGGGCGAGACTGTCGGACATCGCCCGCCGCACACTGTCGTAGACCTCCTCCACGGCCTGGCACGTGCCGAGATCCACCTGGCAGCTCTTCCAGCGCACCACGTCGAGGGCGCGGTGCTGCACCTCGATGACGACGTTGTCCTCGATACGGACCAGGGTCGCCCCCTTGTCGCCCTCCTCGCGCACATGCCGCCCCTGCAGATTGCCGGGAAAGACGATCCACGGCTCGCGCGAGACCACCTCGCGGCAATGGACGTGTCCGAGGGCCCAGTACTGGTAGCCTTTGCCGTAGAGATCGTCGACGCTGCACGGGGCGTAGGGCTCATGGCCGGGGCGGCCGGCAAGCGAGGTGTGCAGCAGGCCGATGTTGCAGAAACCTTCCACCGCCGCGGGGTAGCTGGCGGCGAGGTTCTCGGCCACCGCCCGCGCCGGGTAGCTGCGCCCGTGGATGGCGAGGCCGAGATCGTCATAGCACACCGTCTCGGCGCTGCGCGATGAGAAAAGGCTGACGTTGCCTGGCAGCGGCATGGCGCGGGTGATGCGGTTCGCAGCATCGTGGTTGCCGCTGACCATGCACACCCGCACCCCGGCACGGTGCAGGCGGCCCATGCGCGAGGCGAAATACAGGCCGGTGTTGTAATCTTTCCAGTCGCCGTCGTAGAGATCCCCGGCGAGAAGCAGCAGGTCGACCTTTTCCTCCATGGCCAGTTCGACGAGGTTGTCGAAGGCGCGCCGGGTGGCGCCGCGGATATCCTCGACCTGCCCGCCCTCGTGGCCCTCGAGGCCGCGCAGCGGGCTGTCGAGGTGGATATCGGCGGCATGGAGAATCTTGACCATAAAAGGCGCGCTTAAAGAAGGCGGGTGTGGGCGGGGTGGCGGGCGCGCAGCAGGTCGCTCGCCGCCGGGTCGTCGGAGAGAAAGGCGAAATCGGCGAAGTCGAAGCCGGGGGCGACGCAGCAGCCGACCAGGCTGTAGTCGCCGCAGCTGCAGGCCGCCTGCCAGACCCCGCCGGGGATGCAGTGGGCAAAGCGTGGCGGGCGGGCGCCTGGGTCGAGCAGGGTACTCTGCAGTTCACCCCCGCATGGATCGAACTCGAACAGCTGCAGGGGGGCGCCCTCGTAGAAGTGCCACAGCTCGTCGTGCACAACGCGGTGGAAACGGCTCACCTGGCCGGCGGCGAGGAGGAAATAGATATCGGTGAGGCAGCTGCGCGGCTGGCCGCAGCGGGGCGAAATCACCGTCGCGGTGGCGCGGTGGATCTCGCGGAAGAAGCCGCCCTCGGGGTGGGGAACGAGGCCGAGGGCTTCGATGAGCTCGCGCCTCCTTGCGGCGCTGCAGTCAGCGAAAGACATCGCCCTCTCAGCTGACGATCTTCTCGTAGTACATCTTCAGGTCATAGCCGAGGAAGTGGTCGATTTTCGCCAGGCTGCGGCCATAGCCGCGCCACAGGTCGCCCACCTTGAGAACCTGGAGATTCTGCCGCACCTTGTCTTCCATTCGCCGCCACAGGTTGCGGCGATAGTCGCTGTCGAGGGTCACCAGGGCAGAGGGATTGGCGAGCGACTTCTTGAGCAGGCGGCGGAAGGCGAACTTGCTGAAGGCCAGGTGTCCGAGGATCAGCATCGCCAGGGCCAGCGTGGCCGGAACGATGAGCGTCGCCGGCTCGAAGGTGCCGCCCCGCAGGGAGGCGATCAGCGTCTGGTCGATGAAGGGCAGCATGCCGGCAAGAACCATGTCGCCGAACAGGAACAGGGCGATGGCGAGGAAGAGGGTGGTGTTGGTGTACTTCCAGAACAGGGCGCTCCCGCGCCGCATCACCTCGGCCACCGCCTGGGCGACGATCTGTACCTCGTTGACCTGGCGGTCGATATCCTCGAGCACATGGTTGATGCGGAAGCTCGGCGCCTTCTTGATCTTGTCGATGAGCTGCTGCCGCTCCTGCGGCCAGTCGCGGGCCACCGCCTCCGGTTTGGCCACCTTGGGCGAGTAGGTGAGGTAGATGTGCGGGATGTCCTTGCGGCCGGTCATCTGCGACATGTTCCAGCACAGCGTGCCGTAGGAGCGGGTGAAGTCGCTGAGGTTGTCGCACTCGTCGATGCGGCTCATGACGAAGATGATGCGATGCTCCCCCGATTTTTCGGGCAGGGTGTTGCGGATGGCCTCGTAGCTCTCGCGGATGGTGCCGGCCTTGTGCGGGTCGAACATCAGCACGATCAAGTCGGCCATGCGGGCGAACTCGCCGAGGACGCGCATATAGTCGTAGCCGCGATCTTTCTCGCTGGTGGCGTCGAGCATCCCCGGGCTGTCGATGATCGCCATGTTCTCGAGGATCGGGCTGGAAATCTGCTTCATGCAGATATGGGAGATGAGCTTCTCGCCAAACTGCTTGAAGCCGCCGAAGGGCAGCTTCTCGTCATTGACCAGGGTCGAGCCGGGCGTCTCGGCCATGGCAACGCCCTTGTCGCTGGTGATGATGGTGAAGCTGTCGTCGGTAGGGGCCTGGCCGGTGCGCTGGATATCCTGGCCGACCAGTTCATTGATGAGGGTGGACTTGCCGGAGGAATAGTTGCCGATGATGAGGACGATGGGCTTCCATTTGAGCGAGGCATCGATGCCGCCGAAATCCATCTTATAGCGGGCGAAGAGCGGTTCGAGCTTCTTCTTCACCTTGGCCTGAAGTTGTTTCTGCAGTTCCGTTTCGTTCATGGGCTAACCCTTGGGGGAAGAGGTGAGAGGACGACAGCGGGTTACGAAAAGTGCCTCATTCTACCCCAAGACGAAAATTTCCTCGAACATAAATTGCGGGACTGTCAGGAAAAATGACTTGTCAATCGGCGGGGCCGCTACGCTTCACCGTCACCCCGTATTGCCAGAGGAGGTCGAGGAGGTCGTCATTATCCTCCTCCCTGACGTGGACGGTGACGAGGTGGCTGTCGGCACTGTAGCCATAGTGCTGGGCGATGGCGACGATCTCCTTGCCGGTCTTCTGGAAGGCCTTGATCATCCGGTAGAAGGCTTCGGGCTCCTGGGATATGGTGAGGTCGAGCCGTGTGCCAGTACAATCGCCGGTCATCATCACCAGAAATGCGTCGAGGATGTCGGTGATGCTGATGATGCCCATGAGCCGGCCGCAATCGACCACCGGCAGGCCGTCGATCTTATGGTGACGCATCTTGCGCGCCGCCGCGGCCAGGGTGTCGTCGGAGCAGACGGTGATCGGCGACGAGGTCATCACCGCACGGATCTCGGTGTTGGCGGCGATAAACTCCTCCTCCGAAGCCCCTTCGGCATCGAGGATAGACGGCATCACCTTCTCCAGGTCATGGGGGCTGACCACCCCCACCAGCAGTCCCTCGGCCACCACCGGCAGCCTGCGGATGCGGTGTTTCTTTAAGAGTTCCTCGGCGGCGGCGATGGTATCCTCCGGCCCGATGGTCAACAGCTCGGTCTTCATCCACTGCTTGACGAACATGTCTTCCTCTCAGATCTACAGTACTTCGGGGCCAAAGGCCGCCGGGCCCTTGGCCTGATGATGGAACTCCACCCGGCCGCTCTCGCCGTTCAGGGCGAACCAGCCTTCGGCGAATCCTTTTTTCAGCGTCACTTCGCTGTTGCCGATGCGAATCACCGCCCCCATATGGATAACCCCGGAAATGCTGATGCGCTGGCGGCAGGCATAGCGCAGGCCCCCGGCCCGGTCCCGTTCCCCGGCACCGGGAATGAGATTGTAGGAGGCTGCCGCGCGGCGGGTGTCTTCGAGATCCTCGAGCAGCTCGTCGATCTCCTCCCCCTGGGCCCCTTCGCCAAAGCGCCGCCGCCAGGCGTCGACCTTGGCCTGGGCCTGGTGAAAACTCTTCAGCAGCCGGTAGTAACGGGCGTAACGCTCCGGCACCACGGCGGCGGCGAGAAGAGAGTTGGGGCTGAACTCGGTATCCACCGAGGCGACGGTGATGCTGCCCCCGGCCAGCAGTTCGCAGCCGAGCACCCGCGCCTCCCCGGGGAAGACGATCTCGCCCTTGCAGCGCACCTTGGCGTAGTAGGCCTCGCGGGCGATGCGCACCGCACCGCCGGCGCTGATGACGCCATGGGAGAGCACCGGCACGTCGACATCGCCGTCGGCTTGCACCAGGGCATCCTCGCCACTGATGCCACCGCGCACCAGCACATTGCCGCCGCACTCTACCGTTGCCGCCTCCACCGTGCCACCGACGACCACGTTGCCGCCGGCACTGACGACGAAGCCCGGCCGTACCGTGCCGGAGATCTCCACGGCGTCGCGGCTGCGGACATTGCCGGTCTGAAAATCGATATCCCCGGAGATGGTCAGCTTGGCGGTGACTTTGACGCCACTGTCCCCGGTGGCCGAGAGCACTCCGGCGATGGCGGCGCGCACCTCGCCGCTGACCGCATCGACATGCACATCCTCGCCGGTCTTCAGCACCAGGTCCTTGCCGGCCTGCTGCGCCACCGGCTGGCCGTAAACGTTGACTCCAGCCAGGCCGGCAGTGGCCGGAATCCTCGTGGCGAGCAACTGCCCCTCGTCCACCTCGATGAAGAGGTTGCGCTCGCGGAAGTCCATCTGCCCATCACCCTGCTCTTCCCCGGCCTGGGCGCCGCAGGCGATGTCGAGGCGCAATCTGGCATCCTCGCCGTTGACCGGCAGACGGCCCCGGGCCACCACCTGATTGAGATGGGGAACACCCTCTGCCTTGACCATGGCCAGGGCGGCGGCGAGATTCTTCTCGCGGATGCCGTAGGTCACCCCCTCCTGGCGCAACATGGCCACCAGCGCGGCGACATCGGGCAGAGTCTCCCCTTCGGGCGGCGGGTAGAGGCTCATGCGCGCCGTCCAGCCATCGCCGTCGCTGGCAAAGAGCGGCTCGACGCGGACAACGACGGTCTCCCGGCCGCCATCCCTACTGCGTGTCATTTGCGGATAGCCGCAGACTGCAGCGAGCAGGCCGCGGCGGTCTGCGGACAGCTCCGCGCCCTGCTCGGGGATCATTTCGAAGCGCTCGTCATACCCCGTGCCGGCCTCGCTGCCGTCGCCCTCGATGCTGACCAGCAGCGCGCCGCGAACCACCAGGGTGCGCGCCGTAAACGTTACCGAGCTTTCAGCCTCTCCGACACTGCGCGGTTCCTCGCGGAAATGAATTTTCACCCTCGCCGCCACACACGCTCCCCCCACCGGCAAGCCCAGAGCCGACCGTTCAACGAATATTTCGCAACGATTTCAGCACACTAACAAATTTTCGACGTCGTTTCAGGAAGATACCTCCGCCGTTCGCTCCCCTTACATTCCTGTTATCGTCATAAGCGCAGGAAAAGTAAAGCCATAAATGCGCCGACCCACGGCGCTTAGCGCCCCGCCAGCCAGCGCGCCGCCGCCTCGGCCACCCCGCCGTGGTCGTTATCGGCCACCGTCGCGAAACGGCGGCGCAGGGACAGGGGAGCGTTGCCGACGACATAGGCCTGCCCCGCCCAGGAGAGCAGGTCTTCGTCGT
This sequence comes from Desulforhopalus sp., assembly GCA_024710585.1. Classification (GTDB taxonomy): domain Bacteria; phylum Desulfobacterota; class Desulfobulbia; order Desulfobulbales; family Desulfocapsaceae; genus Desulforhopalus_A. The sequence continues at coordinate 23,300 of JANJUM010000057.1, read as the reverse complement.
TATAGTCGTTGCCGACGGCGCAGACCTCTTCCCGGGCGATGCCGCAGCGGGTGGCGAGCCAGGCCGCCGCCCCGCTCTTCGACACCGTCGGCGCGAAGATCTCGATCCACAGCGACTCGCCGTCGAGGGGCGAGGTGGCCTTGACGACACTGCATTCGTTAAGGAGGGCGGCCACCCTGGCGGCCTTTTCGTGGCCCCCGGCGGCGGGGACGATAGCCACCACCTCGGTGGCCCCGCCAAAAGAGTCCAGGGCCTGCCGGGAAAAGGGCTGGGCGAAGTCGGCGTAGAGTTCGAGGCGACGGGTGAAATCGGGGTTGTCGCCGCCATTGCGGCGGAAGAGGAAGTGGGCGGTGTGGGGGATCGGCCGATGCACCATGTAGTCTATGCCCAGCCGGTCGAGCAGGTCCAGGGCGCCGGCCAGGGCGGCGCCGGAGAGGGTCAGCGAGCGCAGCGGCGTACGTGCAGAAAAGAGGCTCACCCCGGCGCCGGTGGAAAAGATGAGGTAGTCGATCGGCAGCGACGCCTTCTCACGTGCCAAGCCGAGGAGCTGCAACTGCCGCGCGAGGGAATGTTCCGATCTGCCGGTGGCCAGCACCACGCGCACCCCGTGGCGGCGCAACTCGGCCAGGGCGGCCACATCGACCGCGGCAAGCCGCCGGTCGCTGGTCAACAGGGTGCCGTCGAGATCGCTGACGAACATCCCCGCCCCTTTCACCGCCCCTGCCCTCTCCCGGCCCGGGCCAGGCTGCCATGACCCTCGTCGCCGAGCCACTCGCTCAGCCCGCTGTGCCGCTCGATGGCGCGGGACAGGGTGAGGCGGAGGATTTCCTCGTCGACGAGCAGCGACACACGCTGCCTGGCTCGGGTGACGGCGGTGTAGAGCAGCTCGCGGCCGAGCACGCGGCTGTCTTCTCCGGGCAGGATGACCGCCACCTCGTCGAACTCCGAGCCCTGGCTCTTGTGCACGGTCATGGCGTAAACCGTCTGGCACTCGGGGAGCCGCGACGGGGCGAAAGAGCACAGCCCACCCTCGGCCCGCTCGAACCACACACGCAGCTCGCCGCCCTCGCCATGGGCCAGGCAGACCCCGGTATCGCCGTTGAACAGGCCAAGGCCATAGTCGTTGCGGGTGATCAGCACCGGACGGCCATGATACCAGGTGCCGGGCCGCACGACAAAACCCTGGGCGGCGAGGGCCAGCTCGACGCGCCGGTTCAGGGCGGCGACCCCGCGCGGGCCATGCTGCAGGGCGCAGAGCACGCGAAAGCGCCCAAAGAGGTTCAAGGCCCGCTGCGCGTCGCAGGTCACAGGAGAGCCAAGCTCGGCGAAGATCTCGCCATAGCGGCGGTCGACCTCGTCCAGTCCCTCCTCCTCGAGCAGGGCGACGCTCTCCGCCTCCCCCTGACGCAGCAGCTGCCAGGCCCGCCCCCCCTGCCCCATCCTGATCGCCTCGGCCAGGCTGGCGATGCCCGCCTCGAAGCGGTAGGTGGTGGTCAGCTCGATGGTGTTGCCGGGCAGGGAGGCGATGAGGTCGGCGAGCACCGCCCCCGATTCCACCGAGGCCAGCTGGTCCTTGTCGCCGAGGAGGATGAGACGCGCCCCCGGCTTGATGGCCAGGGTCAGCTTGCACATCATCGCCAGGTCGACCATGGACGCCTCGTCGACGACGACGACGTCCCAGTGCAACGGATTGTCCTCGTTGTGCAGAAAGGTGGGCGAGCTGCGCCGCACCCCGAGGAGGCGGTGCAGGGTGGTGGCGACGGTGGGGATGGCCCGCGCCACCCTCTCCGGCAGATCCAGCCGCGTCAGGCTCCTGCCCACCGCCTCGCCGAGGCGCATCGCCGCCTTGCCGGTGGGGGCGGCCAGGGCCACCGCCGGCGGGGCCTCCTCCGGGGCGTCTTGCAGCAGAGCGGCGAGCATCGCCACCACCGTGGTAGTCTTGCCGGTCCCCGGGCCACCGCAGACGATGGTCAGGGCCCGCTGCCGCGCCAGCTCCACCGCCTGCAGCTGCCGCTCGTCACCGCCGGGGAGCGGCGGCGCCTCGCCTTCCGACAGCGGAATGGCGACCGACGCCCCTGCCAGGCGGACGATATGCGCAGCAAGACGCCGCTCATAGTGGAAGTAGCGAGAGAGATAGAGCCGGCCTCGCCACAGCACCAGCGGCGCCGCCGTCAGGCCGTCGCCCACCGCGACCAGCCCGCGCAGCAGCCCTTCATCATTCGGTGCCAGCGGCAGGCAGCTGTGACCATCGCCGAGAGCCTGCGACAGCTTCCCGGCGAGAACCCACAGACGCTCCCTCTGCCCTGCGGCAAGGCCGCTATGGTCGACGAGAAAGTCGGCGAAGGCGAGATCGAGGTCGGAAAAACGACTGTCATCCATGGTTGCCCTCCCCGCTGTCGCCCAAAGCAGCCGAAACCTCCCCGGGCCTCATCCGGCCAAGGCCTGGCCGGTCGCTCCGCGCCTCTGCCTTGGCCAGCCCCCCGCCTCCGCCCCTCTCGCCGATAACCCGGTCGACCTCCTCCACCAGCCCGGCCGGGGGCAGGGTGGCGAAGACGCCGCTCCCCGGGATGTCCTCCTCCATGCCACGCACGAAGAGATAGAGCACCCCGCCGAAATGGTCGCCGTAGCGGTAGCCTGGCAGCAGGCGGCGCAGATAGCGGTGCAGCACCACCGTATAGATCCAGTACTGCAATCCGTAGTTGTGGGCGCGCATGGCCTGGCCAAGGCGCTCGGGAAGGTAGTCCTCGCGTTCGGCCCCGAGGTGGTTGGTCTTGTAGTCGATGAGCCAGAACCTGCCGGCGGCGCGGCAGATGAGGTCGACGAAGCCGGTGAGATGTCCGTGCATGGTCTTCTCCTCCAGGCTGACAAAGCCCGGCTGGCCGGAAAGGAGCCTGTTGAGGCGCGCGGTGGCCAGTCGGCCAACCTGGAGGTAGAACTCCATCTCACGCAGGCACTGCCCAGGATCAAGCCCGGCGAGGGTGAAGGTGGCCCCCTCCTCCCCGGCGAGCAGCCTGGTACGCACCGTGCGACGCAGCAGGGCCGCCACCGCCGCCCCGTCGGCCTGGACACCGTGGCGTCGGCAGAGGGCGGCGAGAACCGTCTCGTAGCCCTGGCCGCTCTCAAGCTGCGCAAAGGGCACCTGGTCGAGCAGGTCATGGACGACATTGCCGAAACCGGCCCCGGCGGGCAGGCCGGCGGAGGGCCCGGTTCCCCGCCTGGGGACTTCAAGGCCCTGTTCCTGGCCATAGTCACTGAGCATCGCCAGGGCGGAATAGCTCGACACCTGCCGGTCACTGTACAGGGAACGGCCCGACGGTGTGCGTGGCGACAGCGCCGGCTGCGGTCGCGGCAGGGAGACAGCGACCCGCGGGGTATCGCGGTCCAGGAAGCGCACCTCGACACCCTCCCTCTCGCCCAGCCGGGCGAAAAGACGCTCCTGCTCCTCGTCGCCCTGCTCGCCCTCGGGAAAGAGCAGGTAGCCGAGGGCCGATTCGAAGGAGGAGCACAGGGTGCGGAACCGCTTGACGTCGGCCCACATCACGTAACAGCGCAGCCTGGCGCGGGTCACGGCGACGTAGAGCAGCCTCAGATCCTCGGCCAGCTGCTCGCGTGCCGCCGCCAATCGCCGCTCGGCAAAGCGCGGCGAGCCGAGGTCGACCACCAGCCGCTGCTCCTCGTCATAGCCGACCACCTGATGGCCTTCCTCGCTGACGCGGTCGCTGCGGTACCACAGGTAAGGGCAGAAGACCACCGGGTATTCGAGGCCTTTGGCGCCATGCATGGTTACCAGACGCACCGCGTCCTCGTCGCTCTCGAGCAGCAGCTCGCTTTCCTCGGCGCCACGGCTGTCCTGGCGCCTGTCGCCCAGCCAGCGCAGCACCCGCGGCACGGTGAGGTTCAGGGCGCTCGCCGCCTGCTGCACCAGCGCGAGAAGATGGAAGACGTTGGCCATGGCGCGCTCCGCCAGAGGGGTGGCGGCGAGGTGGGTCAGCACCCCCTCGAGGTGGAGCAGGCGGTACATCATCGCCAGAAAGCCCTCCTCCCGCCAGCGGCGCTGGTAGTCGTTGAAGCGGTCGAGCACCTCCTCGAAGCGGCGCTCGTCGCTCCATAGCCGGAAAAGCTCGTCGCCGCTCCTGCCGAACCAGGGCAGGGCCAGGGCCCGCTTGACCGTGGCGATATGGCCGGGGTCGGCAATGGCCGTAAGGAGGAGCAGCAGCTGGCGGCACTCCTCGCTGTCGAACACCGAGCGACGCGAGGCGAGCACCGCCGGAATTCCCGCCGCGGCCAGCTCGCGGCGGTATTCCTCGGCCTGGAAATGGTTGCGCACGAGGATGGCGATGTCCCGCGGAGCTAAAGGCCGGTCGCCTCCGCCGCGCAGCGTCGGCCGCCTTTCCCCGCACAGCAGGGCGGCGATCTCGGCGATGACGAAGAGGCGCAGACAGGCGCCGGCGCGGGACGACGACCACTTGCCGCCGCCCTCGTCCTGGCCGGCATGGCAGTAGACCATAGCCGCCAGGGAGCGCCCGTCATGGAGGAGGTCGCGGCCCTCGATCCCGGCCCCGGCGGCCACCGGGCGGTAGTCGAGGGTCTTTTCGGGGAAGAGGAAGGGCTGCGGCCTGGACGAGAAGAGGCGGTTGATCTCGGCGAGCAGCAGGGGGTGGGAGCGGTAGTTGGCCTCGAGGGTCAGCTGCCACTGCGCCGCCTGGCGGGCTGCGAAATAGGAATGGATGTCGGCGCCGCGAAAGCGGTAGATGGCCTGCTTGGGGTCGCCGATGAGATAGAGGGCGTGGCGCGGCGTGCCGAAGAGGGTGAAGAAGATCTGCCACTGCTCGCTGTCGGTGTCCTGGAATTCATCGATCAGCGCCATGCGGTAGCGCTCGCCGACGAGGCGGGCGATGATCTTGCCGTCGGGAGGACGCAGGGCATGGAAGAGGCCGTGGATGAGGTCGTCGAAGCCCATGCAGCCCTGGCGCGCCAGGCGCTCGGCAGTCTCCCGGCGCAGCATTCCCGCCAGTTCGACCCGCAGGGAAAGCACGAGGTCGGCGGCGGCGGCGCGATAGTCGCCTACCGCCTCCTGCGGCAGAGGCCAGGACTCGAGATAGGCAAGCCGTTTCTTCTCGCCGCGCAGCACCTTGCCGTTGAGCTGCCTCAGCAACCCCTCGCCGCTGAGCAGCTCGATCCCCTCCGGCGCCCCGGCCAGCTGGCCGGAGAAGATTTGCCGCAGCCTGCCCCACCAGGCGTCGAAACCATCGACAAAGTCCTTCTTGAAGTGGCCCGCGGCCAGCCCGGCGGCAAAGAGCTCCTCGACCCGCTGCCCGTCCCTGTGCCACCAGCCGACCAGCTTTTCCATGGCCTGGCGCAGGAGGGCCAGGGTCTCCTGCAGGTCCGGCGCCGGCGGCTCCAGCCGGCAGCCCTGGCGCCGCGCCTCGACAACGCTGGCCAACAGCTCCGCTGGAGTGGCGAAGGCGGCGACGACCACCGCGCAGGGCAAGGGGGCCAGGGGGTAGAGGCGTCTGCGCCAGAAGTCGGCGGCGACCTCCTCGCGCACCCGCGCCACATCGGTGAGCAGTTCCACCTCGTAGGGCCGGCCGCTCTCCAGGGCCTGGTCGACGAGCATGCGCTGGCAGAAGCCATGGATGGTGTAGATCTCGGCGCCGTCGATGTCGGCCAGGGCCACCTGCACCAGGGAGAGGGCGGCGCGGCGATCCTCGAGGGTGGCGACCCACTGGCGCAGGGTGGCGTCGCCGCAGCTCTCGTCGCCGTCGCCGGCATCGCCGCCAAGGAGCTGGCGGACCGTCGCGAGGAGGCTGCGGATGCGTCGGCGCAACTCGTCGGTGGCGGCGATGGTGAAGGTGACGATGAGGATGTTCGAGAGGGGAATGCCCTTCTCCACCACCGCCCGCAGCACGAGCATGGTGATGGCGTAGGTCTTGCCGGTGCCGGCGCTGGCCTCGACCAGGGTGACCCCCTGGCGCAGCTCGCCATGCACCGCATCGAAGGGCAGCGTCTCAGTCGGCATCGACACACCTCCACAGGGGGCACATCACCTTGCGGCACAGGTCGAGGAACTCCCCGCCGAGCACGTCAACGGCACTCAGGCCGCGGTAGAGCAGCTCCCAGTCGGGGGCATAGCCCTCCTCCATGAAGCGCTCGTAGACCTTGACCGCCTTGCCCAGGGAGAGGCTCTCATCCCCGCTCCTCGCCTCTTCCTGGGCGCAGGCCAGGGCCGGCTCGAGGAGGAGCGGCAGGGGGCGGCGGCACCCCTCGACAAAAAGCTGCAGCAGCACCTCGAGGCTCGGGCCGCGGCGCTCGGCGGCAAAGGTCACCGTCTCCTGCGGGGTGACAAGTCGGGTCACCAGCCCCGGCGTGCCCCGCTCGGCCAGCGCATGCCACAGCCAGGCTTCGAGCAGGTCGCGGCCGCGCAGACGCCCGAAGCGCAGCAGCAGGCCGCCCCGCTCGCGGCGCGGGGCGAGGGTGCCGCTGAGGCGGAGCCCGCCGATGGTCACCTCGACCGCTTCGGGAGCCAGCTCCTCGCCCATGCCGAGGGTGGCGACCTTGTCGAGAAAGCGCTCGACCTCATGCCGCTTGGCGGTGAAGGCCAGGGCCCCCGGGGTGCCGAGGGGCCAGCGCGCCGCGGCGGTGAACCGGGCGAGGGCCGCCGTCCCCCCCTCCGGCCCGCGGCGCAGCAGCTCCCTCTCCACCTCATAGAGGTCGAGCCCCTGGCAGGTGAAGGGCTCGCTGTCCTCCACCCCGGCGCTGTCCGGCTCACGGCCGATGCCCAGGATATCGCCGAGGAAAAAGCGCTGCGGGTCGCGGCAGAAGCGCTGCAGGTCGGCGACGGCTACCGCCCCGCGGCTCTCGGCCAGGGTTCCCTGCCACCAGCGCCCGGCCGGGGGCTGCGGCTGGCGCAGGGCATCGGCGACGGAGCAGAAATGCTCGTCGTAGCTGTAGAGGCGATGTCCCTCGCCAGCGCTGAAATAGCGCGCGCTGTAGGGCTGCAGGGGGTGGGCGGTGACCAGGTCGCGGGCCGCGTAGAAGCGCTCCAGCACCTCGAGCAGCTCGGCGAGCACGGTGGAAGGATAAAGCTCCTCGTTGCTGCGAATCGACTGGCCGACATAGCTGAGGTAGAGATGGCGGCGGGCCGAGAGCAGCGCCTCGAGGAACTGGTAGCGGTCGTCGGCGCGCGGCGAGCGGTCGCCGGGGCGGGGATCGTCGGCCATGAGGTCGAAGGTGTGATGCCGCTCCGGTCGGGGGAAGGCGCCGTCATTGAGGCCGAGCAGGCAGATGACGCGAAAGGGCACCGAGCGCATCGGCAACATCGAGCAGAAGGTCAGCCGGCCACGCAGAAAGCCGGAGCTGGAACGGCGCTCGCTGGCCGAGAGGGCCAGCCAGTGGCGGATGACGGCAAAGGTCACCGGCCCGTGGTGCAGGCCGCCCACCGCCTCGGCCGGCTCGGCGAGGATCGCACGCAGCTCGGCGAGCCCCCTGTCCTCGCCATCGCCGAACAAGGTGCCGGCGTAGGATGCGAGCAGTTCCGCCCAGGCGGCCAGCGGCCGTTCGTGGCGAAAATCCTCCCAGGCCCGCTCGAGCAGGGCGATATAGCGGCAGAGACCGCCGAGGGGTCGCGCCCCCTGCCCCTCGATCTCTGCGAAAGGCAACACCCCCTGCCAGGCCTCTTCGCCAGCCATGGCGTAGCCGAGCAGCATCCGCGCCAGACCATGCCGCCAGCTGCCTTCGGGGAAATCGGCATGGCCGTCGTCACAGCGCTGTTGCGCGGAAAGCCCCCAGCGGATGCCGCTGTCGAGCACCCAGCCCTCGAGGGTGTCGAGGTCTCCGGGGGCCAGCTGAAACTGGGGGTGAATCTCGGTGCGGCGCAGCAGGTCGAAGACCTCGCTCTGGCCGAAACGTCCGCTGAAGAGGTCGAGGAAGGCGAGAAAGGCGGCGAGAAAGGGGTTGCGCTGCCGGGTGCTGCGATCGGCGATGGAGTGCTGCAGGTCGGCGAAGACCGCCGGAATGAGATCGGCATAGTCCTGGATGTCCGGGGCCATGACGACGATGTCGCATGGCGCCAGATCAGGGTCGCCATGCAGCCGCAGCAGGAGATAGTCCTTGAGCACCTGGAGCTCGCGCAGGGGCGAGTGGCAGGAGGCCACCACGATGGAGTCGTCCTCCCCCGTGGGCCGATGCCCCCGGACCTGGCTGTCCTGGGGGTCCGCCCCCAGCGTCGCGACGGGCGGCAGGCGATCCTCGAGGAGATCGGCCTGCAGCCGCTGCAGCAGGGGGGCGGCGCAATAGTCCTCCTCATCGAAGGAGGCGTCGTAGCCCTCGACCTCGTGCAGTTGCCCCAGTCCCTCGAGCAACATGTTGTGGAAGTCGCGCCCCTGACGGCCGAAGGCTGCGAGCAGGGGGTGGTGCTCGACCCCCACGAAGGCCTCCCGGGGCGCGCGGGCCTGGCGGCGCAGGGTGACCCGCGGGCTCTCGGCATCGCCCCAGTAGTGGCGGCTCGGAGAGAGCAGCATGAGGTACACCGCCATATGGCGCGAGAGCTTGTCGAGGCAGTGCAGGAAGATTGGCGGCATGGTGTGCAGGCCGAGGACAAAGATGCGCCGCGGCAGGAGAGGACCGAGGTCCTCCGTCGCCTCCAGCCGCTCGCCGATGCGCCGCAGCAGTTTGCCACGGTGCATGCCCGTGGCGTCCTGCTGCAGGCGGCGCCACAAGGCCATCTGCCAGGGCTCGGCGGCGTGGCTGGTGACCGTCCTCCCCCTCTCCCAGCTGTCGAGCATCTCGCTGCGCAGCACCTGATACTGGTCGAAGGTGTCGGCGAGATGGCGCGCCAGCTGAAACCTCTTCAGCGCTGCATCCTCGCCGCTCAGATAGCGTTGCAGCAGCCCGTAGACCTCGCCGTCGAGTTCGCGCAGCAGCTGGTCGAGGCGCCAGGTGAGCACCCGTCGCTCGAAACCGGCGGCGGCCAGGCCGAGGCCGACGACCTCGCCGATAGACGCCAGAAAATCGACGGGCAGATAGAAGCGGAAATTGCAAAAGACCCCGAAGCGGTCGGCGAGCACCTGGGCAACCATGCGCTCCATGCCCTGGCTCTGCACGAGGAAGAGCTCGGGGGCGAAGAGGTCCTCCTGGGGCTCGGTGGCGATGACCGTGGCTACCCCGTCGAGGAGCGTCTCGGTGCGATTGGCAAGGTGGAGGGTGAACATGGCTATGGAGAGGTCACGGCGAGGGCCATGGCCGAGGGGAAAGAACGAAGTCCCTGTTTCCCTCGTTTACAGGAACGGCCCGTCCCGGTATTATTTGCCCCCTACCCCGGCATATTCGTAGATGCCGTAGAAGAGACCGACAACTATGCCGACGCCGAAAAACAGCCGGAAGCGCCGATCCCAGGGCAGCTTGTCCCCCCCAGCCATGTACTGCAGCAGGGCGACGATGATGATGACGATGCCCATGACATAGGGCACGGTCTGCAGCAGCTGCCACAGGGTCGCCTGCAGCGATTTCATCGGATCGCTGCTAAGGCGCAGGTTGAACAAGAGATAGAGGACGGCCGAGGCCACCAAAGTAAAATTCTTCTTGCCATTGCCCATATGAACTCTCTCGCAACGCTGACCTTTCCCTCCACGGCGGTGGAGTCGCTCCGTCTCTACCCGCTCTTTCTGCTCTTCCAGAACCTGCACTTCCTGGCGCCGGTCGAGCCCGACCCTGCGGCCGACCCGGGCGAATCGGCTGATAGTTTCATTAAATGGGACTTCTGTCAAGTACATACTCCCCGCCCCCTGGGCCGGGAGCGGCAGCGCTTCCTGCGCCTCGTGGCCGATATCACCTCGCGGGGCGCCGACTATGCCGCGCAGCTCAAGTCGCTGACCCTGGCGGCGAGCAGCGAGCGCCCCCTGGAGGAGTCGGAGCGCTCCATCACCCGTTCGCTGCGCGGAGAGGACATCCCCGCCCCACAAGAGCCGCAGGGCGAAGACCTTCTCTGGAAGGCGCGGCTGCTGCTGGCCATCGGCCAACTGCTCGACCAGGAGGAGGAGGACCTCGCCCTGTCGCTGACCACGTTTGCCGACGAAGAAAAGAAACTTTTCAAGGAATTGCAGGGCGATGAAGACGACGAGGAGATGGCCGCCCTGCTCGGCAACCTGTCGCGCCTCGAGGTCGAGCGGCGCGGCCATTCCCTCTACAGCCAGCGGCAGCGTTTCCAGGCCTGGAAGAGCCTCTACGCGACGCTTCCCGAGGGGGACTTCGCCATGCTGCTCGCCCGCCCCGGCGACAGCGGTGAGCTCCTTCGCGAGGAGTATGAGACGAAGAGCGGCGGAGTGGCCCGCCTTGTGATGACCCTGCCCCTGCCGACGGTGGTCGGCCTGGGCCGCGCCGAGGCGGAAGAGGAAGTCCGCCGCTTCGTCGACGAGGCGGAGCCGACCCTCGACAGGTTCGCCGCCCACTGCGAGGCCTTGCTGTGCCTCGACCCGGCCCTGGCGGCGACCGCCCCGCCAACCCTCGACGAGGGCCTCCTCACAGCCTGGCAGGAGCTGCTCGACCACCATTTTCCCGAGGAACGCTACGGCCGCAGCCCGGTCAGCTTCACCCTCTTCCCCGGCTGGCCAACGGCGGCCCTGCTGTGCAGGCCCCGCCAGACGGCAATGGGGCATGTCAACGGCCTGCTCGTCACCCCGCTCTGAACGGGCAGATCTTCACGGGGCAAGCCCGTCGCCACGGCACATGAGCCTTTGGCCCGTCGCCGCGGCAGACAGCGGTTCGATCCTGCGACACCTCCGCGAGAAAGGCGGCCCGCGGGAGCGGCCTGCACCCCGACCCCGCCGACCGGCCGCCTCTCCCCCGCACCCGGCCTATTTGCAGCAGGTGTAGGGATTGACGGTGAGCACCGGGCAGCTGGCTGAACGCACCACCTTGTCGGCGACGCTGCCGAACATGATCTTCTCCAGCCCCTTATAGCCGTGGGTTCCCATGATGATCATGTCCGCCTTGAGATCGGCGGCGTACTCGACGATCTTCTCCGCCACGTCACCCATAAAGACCTTGTAGCTCAGTTCCTTGACGCCCACCGACTCGCAGTAGGCGACCATCTCGCCGCAGAAGGAGGCCATCTTCGTCTCGGCGCTCTCCACCAGTTCCCCCTCCAGGGTCGGCAGGGTCATCTGCGGCACGAAAAACCCTGAATAATCGTCGAAGTTCTGCACCACGAAGACGAGGTGCATAGCCGCACCGAACTTGCCGGCAACGTAAGCCGAGGACTCGGCGATGAGCCGCGAGTTGTCGGAAAAGTCCACCGGTGTCACCACCCTCTTGATTTCACGAATGATACTCATGCATCAACCCCCGTAACATTATGGTTTGTCGAAGACGGCCCGGAGCCGGCCCGATCGCCGCCACCCTGCCGCCGGATCTCTTTCCTGTTGAAATGTTCTCATAATTCCGGTGAGGAAGCAAGCAAATCATGGCCTTCACGGCACCAAGCGGCCATCTCGCGATGTGGCGAATTCCTTTGACAAACAGCAAAAAGCCGCTATGCTCATCAACACACACATTGTGGTACTTCCGGCCCCGGCCAGGACCCGGCCTCGGCCCGGCGGACCACCTTTCCACCACGGAGGAGGCAGGGTGAGCAGCATCAGGGCAATTTCCATCAGCGATCGCAAAGGGGTTCGCAAGAACAATGTCGACAGCGCCAGTCTGGTGGTCGGTTTCGGTCTCGCCGACGACGCCCATGGCGGCAAGTGGCACCGCCAGGTCAGCCTGCTCGCCCAGGAGAGCATCGACACCATGCGCCGCCGCGGCCTCGACGTGGTGGCCGGCAACTTCGCCGAGAACCTCACCACCGAGGGCATAGACCTCACCGCCCTCGGCGTCGGCCGCCACATACGGGTCGGCGACAGCGAGCTGATCATCTCGCAGCTGGGCAAGATCTGTCACGTGCGCTGTGCCATCTTCCGCCTCGCCGGGGATTGCGTCATGCCCCGAGAGGGCATCTTCGCGGTCGTCACAAGGGGCGGCACCATCAAAGTCGGCGACCCGATCACCGTGCTTGAGCACACCTCGCCGACGCTGGCCGTCGTCGCCCGCCAAGACCTGCTCAAGGAACACGGCGAGAAACTCGCCTCCCTGGCCGTGGACAGCCTTCAGCCTGGCGTGGTGCGCCTCGACGCCATCGGCGACAAGGAGGGTTCCACCCTGCCCGCCATCCTCGCCGACCTCACCGGCACCCAGAAGATCGCCACCATCATCGTCTACGACCCCGATGGCGGCGAAGGTCTCCACCTCGCCGGCTACCAGCGGCTCGAAAGGCCGGGCGCGGTCTACCGCTGCGCGGATTCGCGCATCCACCACTGCCGCACCACGGCCGAGGTCGGCGAACTCGCCCCCTGACGAGGTACGGCACGCGGCAATCCGCGCAGCTCTTCCCGACGGCTGGATTCACTGTGCAAGGTGGCGTCGGGCGCCAGGAATTTTTTATTGGAATACCGGGGGCCGCCTCTGGCGCGACGCTCTCAGACGAGCGCTTTCTCGCCCCAGTGGACGGCGATGGTGCCGAACATGAACTTCCGGTAGCCGACCTTGGTGAAACCGGCAGCGCGGAAATAGCCGGCCAGGGTGTCGGCATCATGGAAGGCCATGGTCGAGCCGGTCAGGTAGGCGTAGGCCGCCTTGTCGTCGGCGAGCAGCCGCCCGAGGAGGGGAATGCCGAAGCGCAGGTAGAGGCGCACCAGCGGCGTGAGGGGGTGATTGCCCGGCGGGGTGGTGTCGAGGCACACCACGCGCCCCCCCGGCCGCAGCACGCGGTGGACCTCCCCCAGCACCCGCGCGGTATCGTCGACGTTGCGCAGCAGGTAGCCGAAGGTCACCGCGGTGAAGGTGTCGGCGGCAAAGGGCAGGTTGTTGGCGTCGCAGGCATGCCAGGAGATCGGCAGACCGGAGAAGCGCCGCCTGGCCTGCTCGAGCATCTTCAGCGAAAAATCCCCGCCCACCACAGCCGCCTTCGGCCGGGTGGCGGCGAAGAGGGCGGCGATGTCGCCCGTTCCGGTGGCCAGATCGAGAATCGCCCCCTCCATCGGGGCCGCCGCCGAGGCGACGACGACACGCCGCCAGCGCTGGTCCTGGCCCAGGGTCATCACCCGGTTCATCAGATCGTAGCGCGAGGCGATGGCATCGAACATGCGCTGCACCCCTTCCCCCTTGCTCATGCAAGCCTCCCTGCCCGTTCTCCGCCCATGACCATACCTTTCAGCAAGGGGCGAACCCCGGGGTGCGCGGGAAGGGGATGACCTCGCGGATATTGGTCATGCCGGTTACGAACTGCAGGAGCCGCTCGAAGCCCAGGCCGAAGCCGGAGTGGGGAGCCGAGCCATAGAGGCGCAGGTCGAGATACCACTGGTAGTCGTCGATGGCGATGCCCGCCTCGCGCATGCGCGCCAGCAGCACATCATGGCGCTCCTCGCGCTGGCTGCCGCCGACGATCTCGCCGATCCCCGGCACGAGGATATCCATGGCGGCCACAGTCTTGCCGTCGTCGTTGACCCTCATATAAAAAGGCTTGATGCTCGCCGGATAGTCGGTGACGATGAGCGGCCGCGCGAAAACCTCTTCGGTGAGATAGCGCTCGTGCTCCGACTGCAGATCGAGCCCCCAGGCCACCGGGAAGGTGAAGCTCTTGCCCGAGGCGAGGAGCCGCTCCACCGCCTCGCTGTAGCTGATCTGGGCGAACTCGTGCTCGACCACGCCGCGCAGCTTGTCGAGCAGCCCTTTCTCGACGAAGGAGTCGAAAAGCTTCATGTCCTCGGCGCAGCCGGCGAGGAGGTCGTCGAGGAGGAACTTGAGCATCTCCACCGCCACCGCCATATTGCCCTGGAGATCGCAGAAGGCCATTTCCGGCTCGATCATCCAGAACTCGGCGAGGTGGCGCGAGGTGTTGGAGTTCTCGGCGCGGAAGGTCGGCCCGAAGGTATAGACGTCGCCCAGGGCCATGGCGTAGACCTCGGCCTGCAGCTGGCCGCTGACCGTCAGCCCGGCGGGACGCCCGAAGAAGTGTTCGCCCTTGCCGGGGGTGAGGCCGGTGGTCACCTGGAACATCTCCCCGGCCCCTTCGCAGTCGCTGGTGGTGATGATCGGCGTATGCACCTGCACGAAGCCCCTCTCCTGAAAAAAGCGGTGCACGGCAAAGCCTAGATACGAGCGCACCCGGCCGACCGCGCCGATGACATTGGTGCGTGGCCTCAAGTGACTTATTTCACGGAGAAATTCCAGCGAGTGGCGCTTCTTCTGCAGCGGATAGCGGGCCGGGTCGGCCCAACCGACCACCTCCACCCGGCTGGCCAGCACCTCGATCTCCTGCCCTTTGGCCGGGGAGGCCTTGACCTCGCCCTCGACCATGACGGCACAGCCGGTGGACAAGGCCTTGATATCGCTGTCGTAGTTGCCGAGGGCGGCATCGGCGATGACCTGCAGGTTGGCCAGCGAGGAGCCGTCACCTATCTCGAGAAAGGAGAAGGCGCCGGCATCCCGTTTGGTGCGGACCCAGCCGGCGAAGGCCACCTGTGCCCCCAGCGGCTTGTCAGCGAGGAGTGTCTTGATCCGTGTTTTCATGGTGTTCCCCTCTTTATGGACTCTGTCGAACAGTATACCGCCATTTCCCCGCGGCCGGGCAGGTCGTCGGGATGGCGGCCGAGCAGCGTGGCCATGTGGACCGCGGCCACCCGGCATTTGAGCAGCAAGAGAAAAAAGACCTCGCGCCCCGGCTGGGAGAGGCTCTCGAAATTGCCCTGGCCCTTGGCCAGCACCAGTTCTGCCGAGTCGAAGAGGCGGCGAAACTGAGGCGAACAGCGTTCCAGTACGGTGCCCGGGCAGCGCGAACCGTTGCTGACGAGAGCGGCGAAGCGATCCAGCCCGGCGGCCTGGGCATCCTCGACCAGGGCGTCGTTGATGATCGGTCCGTCCTTGACGGCGACGGTCACCGCAAGGCCGCGGGAGGCGAGGTGGGCCACGAGGAGGCGGTCGTAGACGATCTCGCCGCAGTTATCGGCAAGATAGAGCACCTTGTCCCCCGCCCGCAAGCCATCGAGACGCCGCTGCAGGAGGTCGCTGTGATCGACCGCCAGGGTGGCGGTGCGGCTCGTGGCCAGGGTGCTGGCGATCTCGCTGGCGGCAAAGGCCCCGTAGTCGATGGCATTGCCGGCGATGGCCAGGCGCAGCGCCGTTGCCAGGGGCAGCGGCCTGCCGCCGAACTCGGCTTCGATGCCGGCGACGACGGCCAGGGCCTGTTCGTTGCTCCGTTTCTTGATATCGGCATAGGGGTCGGCGCAGCCGCTTTCACGGTGAATGGCCGCATAGATGTCTTCGGCATTGGCCGGCGGGCTGCTGTTCAGGTCCATAGTGGCGATGAGGCCAGCCACCGTCTGCACCACCTTCTCGCGCACCGGCGCTGCGCAGCCGGCAACCCGCGCCACCCGCGCCGCCTGGCGCAGAAAACAGGGGAGACATTCCACCACGGTTCTCACAACAGGTAGTCCCTCCGTACATTGCCCAGCGCGGCGAACAGCGAGCTCTTGGCGCGCGGCTCCTCGGCGTAAAGGCGTTCGAGCAGTTCCCGCACCCGTTCGCGCCTCGTGTCGACGGACAGGGGGCAGAGGTTTTTCACCGCGACGAGACCAAGCTCTCTGGCAAGCCCGACGACCTCATCCTTATCCAGGTAGGCGAGGGGCCTGACCAGGGCGAGGTTGCCATCGAAGAGGTCCTGACGCGGCACCATGGTCGAGAGGTTGCCGCTGTAGATGGCGTTGAGCCACAGGGTCTCGATGAGATCGTCCTTGTGGTGTCCTACCGCCAGCTTGTTGCAGCCGTGGGTGCGGGCAAGGTCGAACAGTACATTGCGTCTGTTGCGCGCACAGAGAAAGCAGGTGCGCTCCCCCGCGGCGAGATCCCGCTCCGGAACAATTGTCAGCCTAAGCCCCCAGGCCGACAGCTGGCGGCCGATGGACTCCTGTGGGGGAAGCTCATCTCGCCCCTGCCGCCAGAAACCGTGATCGACATGGCAGGGCAGCAGAGTGAACTCGATGGGCGCTTTTTCTTGCCAGAGGCGCAGCACCACGGCGAGTACCATGCTGTCGACGCCGCCGGAGATCGCCACCAGCACGCGGTCCCCGGCGGCAAACATGCCGTAGTCGTGCATCGCCCGGCCGATCCTGCGGTTGATGGAGGCTGGCAGTCGAAACCCGCTGGTCATCGCGACGAAGTTGGGGAGGAAGATGGTGACAGTGGCGGCGAACCGACCAGACCTGCAATAGCAGCGCTGGCGAAGGTTCTCGGCAGCGCGCTCCCGCAGCGGCGCGGCGGTTGCGGGGATGCGCGCCGGAAATCTATTGCAGGTAAGGGCAGGCGGCGAGCCGTTCGCTCAGCCCCTGCTCCATGAGTTGCTCGACACTCACCCACTTGAGGCCACGGCTCTGCACCTTCTCGATGGCGAGGATATTGTCGAGAAAGGATTCCTGAGTTTCCTGGTAGTCCCCGGTCCATAAGACCGCACCGCTGCCGGCGTGCACCAGCGTCATGGTGAACTCGGCTGAAGCCGGGTCCTCGATGGCGTATTCCGTTCCTTCACGCTGTTTGAAGCGGCGCACGGTGGTGGTGAGGACGCCGTCGCAGCCCACCTGACGACCGACCGCGGAGACCGTGCCGAACACCCCGTGGGAGAGTTCTGAGCTGATCTTCGCCGCCTGACTGGGGGTTACCAGGCGCACCTTGGGGTTGCCATCGAGCTGCCGCGAGGTCACCTCAGTGGCAAATGCCGCCCCCTCGGCCAGGGAGCGCCGCTGCTCCGCCGACCACTGCACATCCTTGTCGAAGGCGGCCTCGGCCGGCAGCACAGCGATGCAGGAAAGCGGCCTGAGCGGCACCCGCCCCTGATCGCTGCTCCCGCCGGTACTGGCACATGCGGTCAGCAGCATCAAGGAAATTCCACAGCCCACCGCGACACCCGATATCTTCATCTCGACATACCCCCGCATGCAAAACGTGCCCATCGGCACCTTGACCATCGATCCTTTACAGACTGCCCTTGGAGGAGAGCGGCCCGGCAAGGGCGATCGGGGTCACCGCCGCCTTCAGGGCCCGACCGAACCCTTTGAAAATCGCCTCTATTATATGGTGCCCATTTTCCCCGTGCAAGAGATCAATATGGAGGGTGAGCCCGCCATGTTGCGCCACCGCCCGGAAAAACTCCTTGGCCAGGGCGGTATCGAATGTGCCGAGCTTTTCCTCGCGCACCGTCACCCCCCAGTGGAGGTAGGGGCGGTTGCAGACATCGAGCACCACCCGCACCAGGGTCTCGTCCATAGGCAGATGACAGCTGCCGTAGCGAGCTATCCCCTCCAGAGCGCCAAGGGACGAGGAAAGGGCCCGGCCAAGGCAGATGCCGAGGTCCTCGACGCTGTGGTGATCGTCAACCATGGTATCGCCGGTGGCGGTGACCTTGAGGTCGAAGAAGCCGTGTACGGCAAACAAGGTCAGCATGTGGTCAAGAAAAGGCACACCGCTGTCGATTTCGCCCCGGCCACAGCCATCGAGGCCGAGATCGAGGAGGATGTCGGTTTCCCTGGTCTTGCGGATGATCTCGGCCCTTCGTGGCGCCCTGGGGGTGTCTTCGCTGCTCATTGTCTCTTCGTAGTTGCCAAGTATCTTCAGCTGCGTTCGTCGGTCGCGTCTCGCTTGCCGGCAGCTGCTCCTCGAAGCCGCGACCCGCCTCGCCACAATCCATTCCAGCCGCTGGCACATCTCTCACATCAGGCTGGTCCCCACCCCAAGACATGACGTCCATGAATCGCTGCCTCGGTGGCGACAGGTGGCATCAACTGCTTTTCAACGCCCTGGCTGGAACGGCTGGCGAGCTAAAAATCTCATTGTGAGCCCAGCCCATAGAGAACCAGTGACCGCATCCAGTGTCGGCGGAGTCCACCCAGCATACCCTAAAGCGACGATTCCATCTCTATTTTTTCGTGACAGGAAAGCAGAAAACATATATATTGTCATGCTTAGCTCGAGCATTTTTTAATTGACACCCCAGAACGAACCTTGTATAAACACCGCAGTTTTGCCGAGAGGCACAGACAAGCAGCGGGAATAACTCAGTGGTAGAGTGCAACCTTGCCAAGGTTGAAGTCGCGAGTTCGAATCTCGTTTCCCGCTCCACGCACCGAATACAAAAGGTTCGACGCCGTTCGGACCTTTTTTTGTTAAAAAGATCGAATCTTTGAGGGATACAATGAAGACCTATCTTGCCCCAGTCAACGAGATCGAGAAGAAATGGTACGTCGTCGACGCCGAGAACAAGGTGCTCGGTCGCCTGGCTTCGGAAATCGCCAATCGGCTGCGCGGCAAGCACAAGCCGACCTTCTCCTCCTTCATCGATAACGGAGATTTCATCGTCGTCACCAATGCCGAGAAGATCGCCTTGACCGGCAACAAGCTCGACGACAAGAAATACTACCGCCACACCGGCTATATGGGCGGCTTGAAAGAAGCCTCCGCCAAGGAGCTGCTCGCCAAACACCCCACCGACCTGCTCATGCATGCGGTGCGTGGCATGCTGCCGAAAAACAAGCTCGGCCGCGCCCAGCTGAAGAAGTTGAAGATTTACGCCGGCACCAACCATCCCCATGCAGCGCAGCAACCGGTTGTGCTGGATATCTAATACTGGAGAGAGAACATCATGGCACAGGTTCGTTATTACGCCACCGGCAAGAGAAAAAATGCGGTCGCTCGGGTCTGGCTTACTCCCGGCAGCGGCAAAATGATCGTCAACGACATGGAAGTTGATGAGTATTTTGGACAGATTTTCAAAAATCAGCGCATCGTCAAGCCGTTCAGTGTCACTGAAACCATGGAGCAGTACGATGTCGTCGCCACCCTGCGCGGTGGGGGAAAATCCGCCCAGGCAGACGCCCTGTGCCACGGCATCTCTCGCGCCCTGCTCGAGACCAGCCCCGACACCCGCCTGCCCCTCAAGCAGTCCGGGCTGCTGACCCGCGACCCGCGCATGAAGGAACGCAAAAAATACGGCCAGAAGGGCGCCAGGGCCAAGTTCCAGTTCTCCAAGCGCTAGTCCCTCGCCGCTCCCCGAGGTCACCCGTTTTCGGCTGGCCACATCGGGGAGAGGACACCGCCAGTTATGCAACAAGGGGAATGACGGTCCGACCGTCATTCCCCTTGTTCCGTTTCTCCCCCCGCCAACCCTTCACTTCGGGACACACGCTCATGATCAAGACGGCAATCATCGGCGCCTCGGGCTATACCGGGGCGGAACTGGCCAGGATTCTCTCACGTCACCCGCAGGTGGAGCTGACCGCGGCCACCTCACGCCAATACGCCGGTACCGCCCTGGCAGACATCTTTCCCAGCCTCGGCAAAGCGGTGACCATCATCTGCGACAATCCCGGCATCGACGAACTCTGTCAGCGGGCCGAGCTCTTCTTCACCGCCGTCCCCCACAAGACGGCCATGGACCTCGTGCCCCAGTTGCTCGCCGCCGGCCGGAAGGTCATCGACCTCTCCGCCGACTTCCGTTTGCGTGACGTTGCCGTCTACGAGCAATGGTACGAGCCGCACAGCTCGCCACAGCTGCTTGCCAAAGCGGTTTATGGCCTCCCCGAGCTGGCGCGGGAGCGCATCAGGGGCTGCGACCTCGTCGCCAACCCGGGCTGCTATCCCACGTCGATCATCCTCGCCCTCGCCCCGCTGCTCGAGGCTGGGGCCATCGACCCGTTGTCAATCATCGCCGACTCCAAATCGGGCACCTCCGGGGCGGGGCGCGCCGCGCAGACCGGCAGCCTCTTCTGCGAGGTACACGATGGCTTCAGGCCCTACAAAGTCGGCCGGACACACCGCCACACCCCGGAGATCGAGCAGGAGTTGAGCAAGCTATCCGGCATGGCGGTGCAAGTGACCTTCACCCCCCATCTCCTGCCAATCTCGCGCGGCATACTCAGCACGATCTACGCAACCTTGAAGCCAGGCTTCGACAGCCAGACGATCAACGAACTCTACCGGAAACGCTATGCAGAAGAGCCCTTCATCCGTGTCCTCGGTGACCGCACCCTGCCGGCGACACAATACGTGCGAGGCTCCAACTTCTGCGATATCGCCTTCAAAGTCGATACAGCCACAGGGCGGGTCATCGTCATGTCGGCCATCGACAATATCGTCAAGGGGGCTTCGGGACAAGCAGTACAGAACATGAACATCATGTTTGGCTTCCCCGAGACGGCGGGGCTGAGCACCGTGCCGCTCTTTCCCTGACGCCCCGTGCCGATGCCGGCGACGCGCAACATCAGGCTGCTCATCGGCTATGACGGCAGCGACTTCAGCGGCTGGCAGCGGCAGGAGAACGGTCGCACCATCCAGGGCGAGATCGAGGCGGCACTGGCGGTGATGACCCGCGCCGAGGTCTTCGTGCACGGTGCCGGGCGCACCGATGCCGGAGTGCACGCCGATGGCATGGTCGCCCATTTCCATACCGCGGCGAGAATCTCCTGCGCCAATTTCCGCCGCGGCCTCAATGCCATGCTCCCCCTCGCCATCCGCATCTATGCCGCCGAGGAGGCTGAGCCGACCTTCCACGCACGCTTCTCCGCCGTCGCCAAGGAGTATCGCTACGAGATCTTCCATGGCCCCATCCAACCTCCCCGACTGCGGCACTACACCCTGCATATCACGCACAGGCCCGACCTCCAGGCCATATCACGTTGCCTCGGCCTGCTCGAGGGCACCCACGATTTCTCCTCGTTCGAGAACAGCGGGACCCGCGACAAAGCCGCCCCCGGCGGACGTGGTGCTGTACGAACCATTCACAGCGCGCGCCTCGCCGAAGAGGATGGCTCCATGATCGTCCTGCACTTTCAGGGGGACGGCTTTCTACGTAATATGGTGAGGAATATGGTGGGTACGCTGCTCGAGGCGGGTCGGGGCAGGATCACCGAGGAGGAGTTCGCCGCTATTCTTGCCGCAAGAGAGCGCAGCATGGCCGGGCCGACCGCACCGGCCCACGGTCTGTGGCTCAGCCGCGTCTTCTACTGACCGCGGCTAGCTAGAGCGCCCAGACCCTATCGCATTGGATCAGTTGGTCTTCTTCAGGGCCGAGTGCTTGGCAAGGAGCGACTGCAGCTTCCAGGGCGAGGAAAGACAGACCCGCGAGTCGTCGCAGACCGACATGACATCGCAGAAAGCGAGAAACTCCTGGAGCGCTTCGCTGGGCTGAAGGTCGCGGTGCTGGATGATCTTGAGCTGGCGGCGCATGTCGAGCCCCTCGACGCGCAACCCCTTGAGCCAGCCGTTTTCGGCCTCGCGGCAGATGCTCAGAGCCGACAGGCAGGTAATCCCCGCCCCAGACTCCACCGCCCTCTTGACTGCTTCCGGGTGGCCCATCTCCATGACCACATGCACATCCTGCATATAGGCGCCGAACTTTTCCCTGACAGTAGCGGCAGTACCGGAGCCGCTCTCACGCATGATCCAGCGTTTGCCCTTGAGATCACGCTTGATGTCGAAGACCTCGTTATGGGCGAGAGGATCGGTGGGCCCGCAGAGGACCAGCAGTTCATCCTCGAACCATGGCCGTGAGGCGATCTCCTCCCGGCCTGACAGAGGCCCTTCGACGAAACCGACGTCCATCTCCTTGTCGATGACCAGCTTCTCGGCATGCCGGGTATTGTACACCAGCATGTTGACATGGACGTTGGGATGAACACGTTTGAACGCACCGATGAGATAGGGCAGGATATAATTGCCGAGGGTGGTGCTGGCCACCACTTCGATGCTGCCGTCGAGCTTGTCGTTGCGCTCCGACATGATCGTCTCGATGCTGGACACCTGACAAACTATATCCTTGGCAAGAGGAAGCAGGAAGCGTCCCCGCGAGTTGAGCAGCAGGCTGCGACCATGGCGGTCAAAGAGCGACCCCCCCAACTGGTTTTCGAGCTCGGCCAGGGCCATGCTCACCGCCGACTGGGTCACAAAAAGTTTTTTACTGGCCTTGGTGACCTGCGCCGTTTCCGCCACAGCAATAAATATTTCTAATTGTCTCAAGGTGATAGACATGTTTCGTCACTCCTCACCGGAAAAATCTTGACAGGAAGGGGCCTTTTAACTGCCCCTAAAACAGAGCCACTATATCACTTTTAGTCATTGAGACAAGCAACTTTTACTTATTAGCAGCCGCTTCCGCCCTCCCTGCTTCCTACATTGTGATAATATTGACAGTTTCCTGTTGACAGCCTTCGGACAATTCTATATGGTTGCGCTCGTGACTGCCCACCGGCGACCGGCTCAACCCGGCGCAACTATTGGTATAGTTGATATTTTCCTCATACCATCATCCAGGGAGGCTCATACATGGAACCCCAGTTCGCGACGTTCTTGTATCATGAGCAGGTGCTCTGGATCACCGCCTTCGTCCTCGGCGGTCTGGCCTTCGCCATCGGCCCGATCGTCATCGTCTACCTGTTCATGCCCCTCAAGACCAGGCAGATCAGCGACAAAGCCAAGCAGTTCATCGAGTGCGGCATGGACCCGATCGGTGACAGCTGGATCCGCTACGGCGTCGTCTTCTACCTCTATGCCTTGATTTTTCTGGCTTTCGACGTCGACGTCCTTTTTCTCTTCCCCGTTGCCACCGTCTATAACGATGCGATATTCGCATCCTCGATCCGCGATTTCGTGGAAGTAGTCCTCTTCGTTGGCATTCTCGCGCTGGCGATCGTCTACGCATGGATAAAGGGGGTCTTCAAGTGGGAACGAAAAACATTCCTCCGTCGATAGTCCAGTTCGCCCTCGCCGACAGACTGATCGACATCAGCCGGGCCAACTCCCTCTGGCCCCTGACCTTCGGCATCGCCTGCTGCGCCATCGAGATGATGGCCACCGGATGCGCCCGCTTCGACATGTCGCGCTTCGGCGCCGAGGTCTTCCGCCCCTCAGCCAGGCAGAGCGACGTGATGATCGTCGCCGGCACCATCACCAAGAAGATGATGCCGGGCATCAAAACCCTCTACGACCAGATGCCGGAACCAAAATGGGTCATGGCCCTCGGCAACTGCGCCATCTCCGGCGGGCCCTTCGCCTTCGAAGGGCAGTACAGTATCGTCCTCGGCGCCGACGTCTTTCTGCCGGTGGACGTCTATGTTCCCGGCTGCCCGCCTCGCCCCGAGGCCTTGCTGCAGGGAATCATCGAACTCGAGCATCTCGTTTCCGACTGGAAGCGCTGGAAGAACCCCGAAGCAGCGTAATGGCCGGCCCCG
>JANJUM010000052.1 GCA_024710585.1 Desulforhopalus sp. | reverse complement strand
GGGCGATGAGGTCCTGACGCGCCGCCATGCGGCGGCTCAACGAGCTGGCAAGCGTGCTGAGTTGCTCCATCATCCGCTCGCCGCATGCCGGCGAGGGCGGGTTAATCATCTCGGCCAGCGCGATCAATTCCTCTTTGCTCAGCTTCATGATTTCCTTAGTTATCATATTTTCCGATTGTCTCGCCGTGGATAACGAGCGGGCCATGCACCGCAACCGGTGTGATGGCGCAGTGTTCTTCGTCTGTTTTGGTTCAGCTTCGCCGTCTCGTTGGAGGAGTAGAGTGTTACTTAACGGTGTCGTAAAAAGGCTCCGTTCGCCCTGAAAGGGCTTCCCTGAAGGGGGACTCGCCTTCCGGCATATCGCGGAACCAAGGAATACCCTGAACCCCGCCAAAAATCTTCCCCCCGTCTGATGATACAGCTCCTTGCCGTCCAAGCGATAGTGAGAACAGCGGGGGAATGCAAATTATTGGTGGTGGTTGTTGTGGCAGAGTGTCGAAATCCTCTTCCT
The DNA here is from genome assembly GCA_024710585.1 of Desulforhopalus sp. GTDB lineage: Bacteria > Desulfobacterota > Desulfobulbia > Desulfobulbales > Desulfocapsaceae > Desulforhopalus_A. Next base: position 16,817 of record JANJUM010000052.1, on the reverse strand, counting down.
TGGCACGATAACGTGGCGTTACACGTAAAACTTAAGGGAACGAATTCGCTTCCATATGAAGAAAAAACGATACCGGATGCGCCCCAAAGGAGTGAGGCCCCCCCTTGCGATTGCCCTTGACACGCGATTCATTTTCAGTATTAGTCAAGGCTTAACCGCTATGGAAGTTTTTGTGATCTCAATCTGTCTGCCACGAGTCGAATGAATATCGGAACATTGTTGAGAAAACGTCGTAAAGAGCGTAAATTAACACTGAAAAATGTGGCCGAGAAGGCTTCGGTTTCGGAGGGTTTTCTGAGTCAGGTTGAAAACGATGTCAACTCCCCGTCCGTCGAGACCCTGGTGCGCATCTGCCATGCCATCGGGGTCGATGCCGGCGAACTGATCTCCCAGGCCAGCAGGCAGACCAAGGTGGAGATCATTCGCCGGTCGGACTGGGATGACATCGAGCTTTCCCATACCGGCTTCGTCACCCGCCGCTTTTTCCCCCCCGATTTCCGCACCGTCATCGACTCGGCCATTCTGGTCATAGAACCTGGGAAATCGATCCCGGTGCGCAAGAACATCAAGAATGCCCAGGAGATCCTCTCCATTCTCAAGGGAGAGGTCGAACTTACCGTTGGCCCCGACACCTGGACTCTCTGCGAAGGGGATTCCGTGCATTTCTGGTCGAGTCTCGACAACCAGAAAATTGCCAATAACGGCACGATCACCAGCTTTGCCCTGTGGGTGGGCACCATCTGAGCGAAGACAGGGGCGCGGGCGGCGGCCGAGAGGCCGGCGCAGTCCTCTGTGTTTGCCATGTTGGGACGGGCCTGTCTCTCAGTGCCCTTGTCGTTTGCCCTCTGTCCTGGCGGGGTCAGGGCCGCATCGTCTTGACTCTCTGAGAACTCCGTCGAGATCCCGTGACACTCTTTGTACATCTTTCGCGGGACCTCCTGCGGGTCGGGCCCCGTTCTCCTCTCTCCGGCCACCGGCCCTTGGCGGCTGCCGCCTGCTTGTGGTGATTCTGGCTGTATCCCCGGCCTGTTCGTGGACTCAAGCCGTGGCTTTCGCCCGCCGGTGCTTCGTGCTTCGCCCTCTCCGCACAAAATTGATTTGACACGAAAAAATTATTTGTATAAGTTAATATTAACTGATGTAGAATAGTTTTGTCGTCGTTTCCTGCTCACGCAAGACCTCTAGACCAATAAATCCTTGAGCTGCTATTCCGGGGCGCTGTACTCGGGAGGGGAACTTTCCGGGTATGATGACATTGGCAATTTCCGGATGAGAGGATGGTGCCATGGGCGTTGCATTGTTAGGTATGGGCATCTGCGGCTTCACTCCCACATCGACGGGTCTGTCGTATCGTGAGATGATCGCCAAAGCTGCCAAAATGGCGTACAGGGATGCGGGCGTCACCATCGATCAGATCGACGGCGCCGTATCTGCTGAAGAAGACTTCCCCTCCGGCTACTCGATCGCCGACGAGTATGTCCCCGACCAGCTGGGCATGGTGCGCAAGCCTGTGTACACCATCCCCGGCGATTTCATGCATGCCGTGGCCTCGGCGGCCATGCAGATCGAGACCGGGCGCTTCGATGTCCTGGTCGTCGAGTCGTACAGCAAGGCCTCCAACATCTTGACCAAGGATGAGATGGTTCGCTTCGCCTACGACCCGGTCTTCAACCGTTTCGGCCTTTCGCCGCACTGGCTGGCGGGGCTGGAGCTCAATGCGTTCCTCCGGGAATCGGTCTATACTCTCGAAGAGGTGGCCGAAGTCGTGGTGAGAAATCGCGCCGCCGCCGTCGCCAATGCAACCGCGCCCTACGGCGACAACTTCACCGTCGATGATGTCCTTGGCGCCCGACCGGTGGCGGCGCCGCTGACCGAGCTGATGTTCGCGCAGCATGCCGATGGCGCGGTCATCGCCGTGCTGGGCACTGACGAGGCCGCCCGAAAGTACGCCAAGAATCCGGTGTTTTTCTCCGGCATCGGCTGGGGGTCGGGCAACTCCATCCTCGAGCGCCGTGACCACAGCCTCTCGATGGGTACGGCCATTGCCGCCGAACGCGCCTATAAAGAGTCGGGCATCGCCAGCCCGTCGCAGGAAATCGATGCCTTCTTCGTCTCCGACAGCTACGCCTATCGGCAGCTCATGCACCTCGAAGCCTTGCGCGTCACCGGCGTCAACGCCCGCAACATCAATCCCAACGGCGGCGCCCTGGGGGGCGGCGACCTCTTCGAAGCGACTGGCGGCGTCCGTCTCTATGAAGCGCTGGCGCAGTTGCGAGGGGAGGCGGGCAGGTGTCAGGTGAAGGCCGAGCGGGCCCTGGTGCACGCCTGGCGGGGAGTCCCGACCGATTCCTGCGTGGTGGCCATCGTAGACAAGGAAAGGAGGGCACAATGAGCAATCGCGTCGCAGTTATTGGTGTGGGCATGACCAAATTCATGCGTCGGGCCAAGGAAGCGCCAGGGGAGCTGGCGGCAGAGGCCGTGCGCATGGCTCTTGAAGACGCCGGCCTCGATCTCGACGACATCGAGGCGGTAACCCTGGGCACCGCCCCCGATGCCTTTGACGGCATTCATATGAAGGGCGAGCACCTCATCGCCGGAACCGGGGGCGCCAATAAGCCGTATATGCGCCACTTCATCGGTGGCGCGACCGGGGTGATGAGCCCGATTCATGGCTGGATGCACGTCGCCTCCGGCAAGTACAACAGCTGCATGGTGGTCGCCGAAGAGAAGATGTCGCCCTGCTCGCCGCACCCGGCCGGGGCCTTCCTGACCATCTTCGACCGGGTTACCGAGCAGCCCCTCGAGTTGACGCTGATCCATATCTTCGCCTTGGAGATGGCGCGCTTCATGCACGTCTACGGGTACAGCGAGCGCGACCTGGCGGAAGTCTCGGCAATGATCAAGCGCAACGCGCTCCATCACCCCGCCGCGCAGATCGCCATGGACCTCAGCCCCGACGATATCCTCAACTCGCCGGTGCTATCCTGGCCGGTTAAGCGCTTCGATATCAGCCCGACCTCGGACGCCGCCGTGGCCATTGTCATGGTCAACGAGCGCATCGCCCGCACCCTGAAGAAGGCGCCGGTCTTCATCGAGGGCGTCGGCTTCCGTCTCGAGACCGCCTATTGGTGCGCGCGGGATCTCTGTTACCCGGACTATGTGGCGATGGCGGCAAGGGATGCCTACAAGATGGCGGGGATCGTCGACCCGGCGCGCGATATCGATTTCTTCGAGCCCTACGATCCCTTCGACTACAAGGCCCTGCACCACCTCAACGCGCTGCTGCTCGACAAGACCGGCCGGACGGTGAAAAATCTCTTCGAATCGGGCAATCTGACCCGCGAAGGCAGCCACCCGATGTGTCCCTCGGGCGGCGCCCTAGGCGTCGGCAACCCCATTGCCGCCACCGGGCTGATGAAGATCGCCGAGCTCTATTTCCAGCTCAGCGGCCAGGCCGGCAAACGGCAGATCCAGCGGACCCTGCGCCGAGGCGTCGCCCAGGCCTGGGGCGATCTCATGCAGGCCGGCACCGTCGTCGTCATGGGGGCCGACGGGGCATCGCCGGTGACCTCGTCGCGCTGGAACACCATGAAACGGGAAGATCTCCCCGGCACGCCCATCAAGACCGTCGACGAGGTGCCCAATACCTCCGATGCCCCCGATTTGCGCTATGCCTGGGATAACGGCTTTGCCATCTCGACTTACCTCGACGGCCTCAAGAAAGGCAAGATCCGCGGCAGCCTCGACACGCGCACCAACCGCATGATGGTGCCGGCGCGGCCCTTCTCGGAGATTGCCGACCTGGCGCCGGTGACCAGCTATTTCAACCTGCCCGATTCGGGGGTGGTCAAGACCTTCACCATCTCCCATGTCAACTGGGACAGCTCGCCGCTGCCCGAGGGCAAGGTCAACATATTCGTGGTCATCGCCCTCGACGGCATCGATGACGATATGGGCCTGGTGCACAAGCTCGGCGAAGTCGACCCCAAGGATGTCAAGATCGGCATGCCTGTCAAGGCGGTGTGGAAGGCCGAGTCCAAGCGAACCGGCGGTATTCTCGATATTGCCTACTTCGCGCCGCTGGGAAACAAGAAGACTCGTCTCGATATCACCCAGATCAAGCCGGTGGAGGTCAACGCGCTCTCCATGTCGCAGACACAGGGCAAGATTCCGCTGTCTTATCGCTATACCGCCGGTATCGGGGGAGCGAGGTACTACACCGACCTTGCCCGGGGCAAGATCAGCGGCACCTATTGCGCTGCGCGCGACGAGGTGCTGCTCCCGCCGGCGATGTTCGATGAAGCGACGCTGTCGATGCTCGATCCGGAGAAAGACGCCCGAGCCGTCAATCCCGGCTCTGGCCTGATCCGTTCCTTCACCGTCGTCTACGAGGACCGCCAGGGCCACCTGCTGGACAGGGAAAAGGTGGTGGTTCAGGTGGAGTTCCCCGGCGTCAACGGGTCGATCTTCGGTCTGCTCGAGCTGAAAAATGGCGAGCGGTTCGGCGAAGGGTCCCCTGTAACGCTGATCAAGCCGACAAAGGTCAACGGCCCGGATGCGGTGACCTTCGCTTTGCAAAGCCAGTAAGTTTCTAGACTCACTCCGCCCGGTACGATGCCGGGCGGAGGTGAGGCATTCTACCCTGCCGTCCTGAGCCCGTTCTGCGCGACCATCCCACCGGCTGCGCGGAACGTCGGCACGGCGCCCGGCACGATCGGCGATCAGCGACGCCCCATCCCCCCCCCGGCAAGTGCCCTTGCCGGGGGCGATCAGCGCAAATGGGACAGGGGTCTTCTTCGCCGGGGTGGCGGGGTCAATCTTCCCCGCGTGTTTCCACCTTCCCACCATCGTCTTGGTCCTGCGCAGCTCGCCGCGAGGAGAATCTCCGCATAAACCATCTCCGCACTGTACCGCGCTCTTTGTCTTCTGCTATACTCATCGCTGACGGCAGGTGAACTTCCCGCCCGATTGCGGCTTCTGCGGCTGGCGGGGCGATCTTCTTTCTCGGTGAGGGCCTATGGACGATCACGGCAGTTCCCCAGGCAGAGCGGTGCCGCGCGCCACGCCTGACGAAGACGATCTCACCCACGTCCTGGCCGCCATTGCCGACGACGAGGGCAGGAGGGTGGTGGAGAGGCTGCGCGATCGGGAGAGGTTCTACCGCGGCATGGTCGAGAACGCCAACAGCATCGTCATGCGTATCGACAGTGGCGGCAACATCCTCTTCTGCAACGAGTTCGCCCTGCGCTTTTTTGGCTACAGCCGTGGCGAGCTGCTGGGCAAAAACGCCGTCGGCACCATCGTCCCGCCCAGCGACTCGGCAGGCCTCGACCTGCAGGCAATGATCGCCGGGCTCGGTGCGACGCCGGAACGCTACCCCCTCAGCGAGAACGAGAACATGCGCCGAGACGGCAGCCGGGTCTGGGTTTCCTGGGCCAATACGCCGTGCTACGACGACGCTGGGGCGCTGGTCGACATCCTCTGCGTCGGCCAGGATATCACCGCGCAGAAGGAGTTGCGGCGGGCCCTGGAGGAAAAGAACGCGGAACTCGATCGCTATTTCGACTTGAGCCTCGACCTGCTGTGCATCGCCAATCTCGACGGGGAGTTCGTCAAGGTCAACCCGCAGTGGCAGAAGACCTTCGGCTACCTGTCGGAGGAACTGGTCGGCAGAAAGTTCCTCGAACTGGTGCACCCCGATGACATCGCCGCCACCCTGGACGAGATGACCCGCCTGGCTGAACGTAAGAATTCCGAGAACTTCCAGAACCGCTACCGATGCAAGGACGGCAGCTACCGATGGATCGAGTGGCGCTCGGGAGCCCCCAGCGGCGCCCATATCTACGCAGTCGCCCGCGACGTCACCGACCGCCGCCAGGCCGAGGAGGTGCTGCGCCAGAGCGAGGAGACCTTCCGCAACATTGTCCAGGCCTCGCCCATGGGCATCCACATGTACCGGCTGGAGGAGGACGACCGTTTGATCTTCATCGGCGCCAACCCCGCCGCCGACCGTCTCCTCGGCGTGGACAACGCGGCCTTTGTCGGCAAGACCCTGGAAGAGGCCTTCCCTGGCCTGGCTGACACCGAGGTCCCGCTGCGCTACCGCCGCGCCGCCCGCCACGGCGAGCGGTGGCAGACCGAGCATATCATCTACAGCGACGGCAAAATCGCCGGGGCCTTCGAGGTGTCGGTCTTCCAGATGTCGGCCGGCAAGGCGGCGGTGCTGTTCAACGAGATCACCAGGCGCAAGCAGGTCGAGCAGTCGTTGCGGGAAAGCGAGGAGCGCTTCAAGGCCCTGCACAACGCCTCGTTCGGCGGCATCGGCATCCATGACAAGGGGTTGATCCTCGAGTGCAACCAGGGTCTGGCCGAGATGACCGGCTACGCGGTGGACGAGCTCATCGGCATGAACGGCCTCCTGCTCATCGCCCCCGAGAGTCGTGACATGGTCATGGGCAAGATCGTCGCCGGCGAAGAACGGGCCTACGAGGCCATGGGGCTGCGTAAAAATGGCGAGCGGTTCCCCCTGCGCATCGAGGGGCGCAACATCCCCTTCCGGGGCAGGCAGGTGCGCTGCGTCGAGTTCCGCGATATCTCCGAGAACCGGCGTCACGAAGCGGAGCGGGAGCGGCTGCAGGCGCAGCTGGTGCAGGCCCAGAAAATGGAATCGGTGGGGCGGCTGGCTGGGGGCATCGCCCACGATTTCAACAATATGCTCGGGGTCATCCTCGGGCATGTCGAGCTGGCCATGTACCGTGTCGAGCCCGGCCACCCCCTCGAAGCCGGGCTGCGCGAGATCCGCAGGGCAGCCCAGCGTTCCGCCGACCTCACCCGCCAGCTCCTCGCCTTTGCCCGCAAACAGACGGTGACGCCCAGGGTGCTCGACCTCAACCATACCGTGGAAGGGATGCTGACCATGCTGCGGCGGCTGATTGGCGAGGACATCGAGCTGCGCTGGATGCCGGGGAATGACTGCGGGGCGGTCACCATCGACCCCTCGCAGATCGATCAGATCCTCGCCAACCTGTGCATCAATGCCCGCGACGCCATCAGCGACACCGGCGTCATCACCATCGAGACCGGCAGCGCCGTGCTCGACGAGGCCTACTGCGCCGCCCATGTCGGCTTCGTCCCCGGCGAGTATGCGGTGCTGGCGGTAAGCGACAGCGGCTGCGGCATGGATGCCGAGTTGCGCTCACATCTCTTCGAGCCCTTCTTCACCACCAAGGAGGTCGGCAAGGGCACCGGCCTGGGGCTGGCCATGGTCTATGGCATTGTCAAGCAAAATAACGGGTTCATCAATGTCTACAGCGAGCCGGGCCTGGGCAGTACCTTCAGGATCTATTTCCCACGCCACGCCGCGCGGGTGGCGGTACCGCTCGGGGAAGCGCGGGCGGCGGCTTCGGGTGGCGAGGAGACCATCCTGCTGGTGGAGGACGAGCCGATGATCCTCGGCATCGCCAGGACCATGCTGCAGGCGCACGGCTACAAGGTCCTCGCCGCCGCCACCCCCGGCGAGGCCATCGCCCTGGCCCGTGACCACCACGGCGACCTCCACCTGCTGATGACCGACGTGGTCATGCCGGATATGAACGGCCGCGATCTCGCCAAGACCCTGCTGTCGCTCTATCCCGACCTCAAGCGGCTCTTCATGTCCGGCTATACCGCCAATGTCATCGCCCACCACGGGGTGCTCGACGAGGGCGTCCACTTTATCCAGAAGCCATTCTCCATGGCCGAGCTGGGCAAAAAGGTCAGGGAAGCGCTGCGAGGGGATTGAGGGCTCAGCCACCGTCCAGGACGTCGCGCACGAAGACGCCCAGTTCTTCGAGGTTGAAGGGCTTGTGGACGATCTTTCTGATGCCGATGGCCGTTGCCCGCTGCTGCACTCCCTCGTCCGCAAAACCGGTACTGAGGATGACCGGCAGGTTGCGATGCAGGGCGAGCACCTCGAGGGCCAGCTCCAGGCCGGTCAGACCGGGCATGGTGAGGTCCGTGATGAGCAGGTCGAAGCGCTCGGGGTTGCGACGAAACAACTCCAGTGCCTCGTTACTGTCGGGGACGGCGGTGACCTCGTAGCCGAGCAGGCGCAGCATTTCGGCTGCCACCGAAACCACCGGGAGTTCGTCGTCGACGAGGAGGATGGCCTCCTTGCCGCGCAGGTCGTGGGGCTGCACCTGCTCCGCGCTCTCCGCCTCCTCGTCGCTCTTCGGGAAGAAGAGGGAAAAGGTGGTCCCCTTGCCCTTTTCGCTTTCCACGCGGATGGTGCCACCATGGCTGAGGGCGATGCCGTGCACCACCGAGAGGCCGACGCCCGCCCCTTCGCCGACCTGCTTGGTGGTGAAGAAGGGCTCGAAGATCCGCTCGCGCACCGCCGGGTCGATGCCCTCGCCGCTATCCTCCACCCGCAGGCAGATATATTGGCCCGGCCGCACCTCGGGCTGTTTGTCGAACCCTGCCTCGTCTACCGTCTCCTCGCGCAGCGAGACTCTCAGCACCCCGCCATGACTGCGCATGGCGTGGGCGCTGTTGGTGCACAGGTTGACCAGCACCTGATGCATCTGGATGGCGTCGGCGAGAATGGTGCCGTCGCCGCTGAGGTCGGTCTCGATGGCGATGGTGGTCGGCAGGGTGGCGCGCAGCATCTGCAGGCCGTCGTTGACGATCGGGCCGAGGCGCAGGGGCTTGCGCCGTTGCTCGCCCTGGCGGCTGAAGGTGAGGATCTGCCTGACCAGGTCGCGGGCTCGGTTGCAGGCGGAGAGCGCCTGCTCCATCCGCTCGCGGGTACGGCTGCCGGGGGGCGAGTCGTGGGCCTCGAGTTCGAGGAAGCCCATGATCGCCGCGAGGATATTGTTGAAATCGTGGGCGATGCCGCCGGCGAGGGTGCCCAGGGCGTCCATCTTCTGCATGCGGTGCAGCTCGCGCTCGAGCTTGCGGAAGCGGCTCATATTGCGACCGACGGCGACATAGTGGGTCACCGCGCCAGTTTCGTCGCGGATTGGCGAGATGGTGCCCTCGATTTCGAAGTCGATGCCGTTCTTGCCGCGGTTGACGATGACCCCCATCCACACCTGGCCGCTGTCGAGGGTCTCCTTCATGTTGCGGTAGAAGGAGGCGTCGTGCTGGTCGCTGCGCAGGCGGCGCAGGGGCTGGTTCTTCAGCTCGGCGCAGCTGTAGCCGCAGGAGTGCTCGAAGGCCGGGTTGATATAGATGATGTTGCGGTGGTTGTCGGTGATGAGGACGTTGTCTTCGGTCTGCTCGATGACGCTGATCTGCAGTCGCTGCTCCTCGAGTTGACTCTTGAGACCTTCCACCTTGGCACGAAGTTCCCCCTCGACCCGCTGACGGAGGAGCCGCTCCATCTCCAACTCCAGTGTTTTTTCGCGGGAATGGGCCTGCGCCGCGCGCGAGCGGCGGTACAGGATAAGCGCCACCGCCAGGGCCAGGGCGGCGACGATGACGAGGAGCGCCGCCAGGGAGAGGAGGGGAAAGAGCGCCGTCGTCTCGCCCTGAGCAGCCATGGCCGAAGAGGCTGGCCACGTCAGGGCCAACAGAATCTGAACCGTTGCACATCCAAGAACAGCTGCGGGTCTTCGCGGCATCGTCTTTCTCCACACCGTATGCTCTCTGCGGTCGCTCTTCCTCAATGATACCGATATCCGCCGAAAAGGCAATGGCCGCTGGAAAGACATCGCGTCTGTGAGCAGAGGGCGTCATCCTTTGTCGCGGTAATGGTGGTCTTATCGATTTCTAACACTGCCCAAATGTTCCGCGAATAAGAAGCAAGAGGCCCGGAGTGTCGGCGGCACCTGGCGCGACGTTCCGTCCCTGGGCACCGGCGCCCGGTGGGGCGACCACTGCCCTGTTCCGCCTGTGCCGGGCCACGGAGTCTTGCGGGCCAGGCTGCCACACAGGTCGACCTGGCGGCAAGCCAGGCTCGACGAGAAGGGGGCCGATCACCGGGGAAGGGTTTTCCCCTCGTCCCAGCAAAAAATATTTCCCTCACCACATCCCACAAAAGGAGAACACCGATGACGAGAAGATGGCTGCAAACCACCAGGAAGATGATGCTGACACCACTGCTGCTGCTGGCGGCGCTTCCCGCCGGGGCCGAGGAACTGCTGGTCTACACCGCCCTCGAAGATGACGAGATTCCCGGATACATGGAGCTGTTCAAGAAGAGCCATGCCGGTATCGATGTCAAGATCGTCAGGGACTCCACCGGCATCATCACCGCCAAACTCCTGGCTGAAAAAGACAATCCCCAGGCGGATGTCGTCTGGGGCACCGCCGCCACCTCGCTGATGCTCTTCGACCAGGCGGGTATGATCGAGCCCTATGCGCCAAAGGGCCTCGACAAGGTCCGCCCCTTTATGCGCGATGGCAACACGGTGCCGCACTGGGTGGGCATCAAGGCCTGGGAGACCGGTTTCTGCGTCAATACCGTGGAGATGGAGGCCAAGAAGCTGCCGGTGCCGAAGAGCTATGCCGACCTCATCAACCCGGTCTACAAGGGCCACCTGGTGATGCCCAACCCGGCTTCCTCCGGGACCGGCTATCTGACCGTTTCGGCTATCCTCCAGTTGATGGGTGAAGAGAAGGGCTGGGCCTATCTCGACAAGCTTCATGATAACATGTCGAGCTATACCCATTCCGGTTCCAAACCCTGCAAGATGGCCGGGGCTGGCGAGACCGAAATCGGGATCTCCTTCGCCTATCGCGGTTTCATGCAGAAGAAGAAGGGAGAACCGGTGGTCACCGTCTTTCCGAGCGAAGGCTCCGGCTGGGATGTGGAGGCCAACGCCCTGATCAAGAAGGCCAAGGTCAAGGAGTCGGCCAAGACCTTCCTCGATTGGGCGATCAGTGCCGAGGTGATGTCGGCCTACGCCAAGGTCTATCCGGTGACCGCCTACGCCACCGGTGTCGCCATCCCAGAGGGCTACCCCGCCGAACCGGAGAAGCAGCTGATCAAGAACGACTTCTCCTGGGCGGCCGCCAATCGCGCCCGCATCCTCGACGAGTGGAGCAAGCGCTACGACGGCAAGAGCGAAGCCAAGAAGTGATGTACCCCAGGGGGCGGGTGGATACACCCGCCCCCCTCACACTCTGCGGGAATGCCCATGAATACCTCAGACACTTCTCTCGCCGTCGAAAAGGTCGGCAAGAAGTACGGAACGTTCGCCGCCCTGAGCGACGTCTCTTTCAGCGCCCGCCGTGGCGAGTTCCTCTCCATCCTCGGCCCGAGCGGCTGCGGCAAGACCACGCTTCTGCGCCTTATCGCCGGTCTCGAATCGCACAGCGAGGGGCGGGTGATCATCGATGGCCGCGATGTCTCGGGTTCGCCGGTATCAAAGCGCAACGTCGGCATCGTCTTCCAGTCCTACGCCCTCTTTCCCAATCTCTCGGCCCGCAACAACATCGCCTATGGTTTGAAGAGCAGGGGGGCGAGCCGGGAGGAAATTGTCGCGCGGGTCGATGAACTCCTCGATCTGGTCGGCATGCGTGGCATGGGGCGCAAATACCCTGCCCAGCTCTCCGGCGGGCAGCAGCAGCGGGTGGCCCTGGCCCGCTCCCTGGCGGTGTCGCCCGGCCTGCTGCTCCTCGACGAGCCGCTCTCCGCCCTCGATGCCAAGGTGCGCCTGCTCCTGCGCGGCGAGATTCGCCAGCTGCAGAAAAGGCTGGGCATCACCACGGTGATGGTCACGCACGATCAGGAGGAGGCGCTGACCATGGCCGACCGTATCCTCGTCATCGAGAAGGGGCGCCTCGTTCAGGACGGCACCCCCCACGATATCTACGACCGGCCGGCGACCCCCTTCGTCGCCTCGTTCATCGGGGCGATGAATTTCATCCCCGACGCCGTCAAAGTGCACGACGGCGTCTATGGCCTTGGCGGCCATCATGTCCAGGTGGGCATGGAAAACGGTTCCGCGGCGCTTCCGCCGGGCAGCAGGGTGACCATCGCCATTCGTCCCGAAGACGTCCTCATCGGGCGGGAACTCGGGTCGGCGAATATTGTACCGACGACGGTTTCGGCCATGGAATACCGCGGCGCCCAGTTCCGCCTCAGCCTCGTCGTCCACAGTGGCGAGCGCAGCGGGTTGAGGCTCGATGCCGACGTCGCCGCGGAGAAGGTGCGCCGCCTGCAGATTCGCCCGGAGATGGATCTCCCGGTCCACCTTCCCTTCAATCGGCTGCGCGTCTACGGCGCCGGGGAGGCTCATGCCTGAGGGCGGGCTGGCCACGGAGGCGGCGACGGCCTCGGCAAGGGCGAGAGTGGACGACGGGTTCTGGGCCAGGGTCGATGGCGAGCGCTGGATTAAGCGGCTGCTCATCGTTGCCCTCTGCCTGTGGCTGGGGGTGGTTCTCGTGCTGCCGGTGCTGCAGCTGCTGGTCAAGAGCCTGGCCGACGACCAGGGCGGCTTCGTCGGGCTGACCCACTACGTGAAATATTTCAACAGCCCCAACCTCTTCGTCTCGCTGCGCAACAGCCTGGTGGTGGCGGTGCTCACCACCCTGCTCTCGGTGGGCCTGGGCTTCGGCTATGCCTATGCCCTGGCCAGGACCACCATATTCGGCCGGGGTCTGCTCAAGGGCGTCGCCATGATGCCGCTCTTCGCGCCGACGCTGCTCAACGGTATCGCCCTGATCTATCTCTTCGGCCGCAAGGGACTGGTGACCACCGGGCTGTTCGGTCTGCTGCCGGGCGTCGATATCGGCGTCTACGGGCCGGTGGGCATCGTCATCGCCGAGACACTCTATGCCTTCCCCCAGGCGGTGCTGATTCTCGTCATCGCCCTGAAGATGACCGACGCCCGCCTGTACGAGGCCGCCCAGTCCCTTGGCGCCTCGCCGCTGCGCATCTTCTTCACCGTGACCCTGCCCGGGGTCAGGTTCGGCCTGATGAGCGCCGTGTTCGTCTGCTTCATCCTTTCCTTCACCGATTTCGGCGCGCCGAAGGTCGTCGGCGGCAACTACTCGGTGCTCGCCACCGATATCTACAAGCAGGTCATCGGCCAGCAGAACTTCAGCATGGGGGCGGTGGTCAGCGTCGTCCTGCTCATTCCGGCGCTGCTCGCCTTCATCGCCGACCGGCTCGTTCAGCGCCGTCAGGTGGCGTCCTTCGCCGCCAGGTCGGTGCCGCTGATACCTCGCCCCAATCCCCGTCGCGACGTCTTCTTCGCCTTCTATTGCTGGCTTGTCGGCGGGGCGATCGTCATCTTCTACCTCACCGCCCTCTTCGCCTCCCTGGTCAAGGTGTGGCCCTATCAGCTGGAACTCGGGCTATGGCATTACCACTTCTCCGGCACCGGCGGGGGCGGCTACAGTGCGTTTTTCAACAGCCTGCGGATGAGCGCATACTCCGCCCTGTGGGGAACGGCGATCACCTTCCTCGCCGCCTATCTCATCGAAAAGACCCGGCAGCTCCATGGCCTGCGCCAGCTCGCCTATTTTCTCTCCCTGGCCCCGCTGGCCCTGCCGGGGATGGTCATCGGCCTCGCCTATATCTTCTTTTTCAATGCCCGGGGCTGGGAGATCGCCGGGGTCTTCGTCGCCAATCCCTTCAACTGGCTCTACTCGACCATGGCCATCCTCGTGCTGTGCAATATCGTGCATTTCTTTTCGGTGAGTTTTCTCACCGCCACCACCGCCCTCAAGCAGATGGACCGGGAGTTCGAGACCGTCTCCGCCTCCATGGGCGTCCCGTTCACCAAGACTTTCGTGCGGGTGACCGTTCCGGTATGCCTGCCGGCGATCCTCGAAATCGGCATGTACTACTTCGTCAACTCAATGGCCACCGTGTCGGCGGTCATCTTTCTCTATTCCGCCGACCTGCCGCTGGCCTCGGTGGCTGTCGCCAATATGGACGATGCCGGCGATACCGCCTACGCCTGCGCCATGTCGATGCTCATCGTCGCCGCCAACATCCTCGTGCGCCTCATGTACGGCGCATCGACGGCAGGCATCCGCAGGCGCAGTCAGGCCTGGCTCACCCGTTAATCCACAGAGGAGAGTATCATCATGAATGACAGTGTAGCAAAGGCCCCCATGGCTGGAGTGCGGGCGGTTATCCTCGACTGGGCCGGTACCGCCATCGATTATGGTTGTGTCGGCCCGGCTGCGGTGTTTCTCGAGGCTTTCGCCCGCTTCGGCGTCACCGCCAGCGTGGCGCAGGCCCGCCGCTTCATGGGGCTGGAGAAGAAAGATCATATCCGCGCCATGCTCGGCCTTCCGGAGCTCGCCGCCCAGTGGCGTGACCGCCATGGCCGGGAGGTCGGCGAGAGCGACGTCGACCTTCTCTATGCCGCCACCGAACCCCTGATGATCGAGGCGGTGGCCAGCCACTGCGGCCTTATCGACGGGCTGCTCGATTTCGTCGCGGCGATGCGCGAGCGCGGCATAAAGATCGGTTCGAGCACCGGCTATACGGCGAAGATGATGGATGTGGTGGTGCCCCGTGCTGCCGCCCAGGGTTACCGGCCCGATGCGGTGGTCTGTTCCTCCGACGTGCCGGCCGGCCGCCCCCACCCCTATATGATCTATGAAAACGCCCTGCGGCTGCAGGTCTATCCACTGTCGGCGATGGTCAAGATCGGTGATACGGTCAGCGACATCGAGGAGGGACGGAATGCGGGGATGTGGACGATCGGCCTGACCCGCTGCGGCAACGAGCTGGGCCTGACCAGGGCGGAGACCGAGGCTATGGCGCCAGGCGAACTGCGCGCGCGCATCGAGGCGATCGAGGCGCTCTACCGGCGCCATGGGGTGCACTATGTCGCCGCAGGCATCTGGGAGTGTCTGCCCATCCTCGACGATATCGAGCGGCGCCTGCAGGCCGGGACGCGGCCGGAGGACAGCTGGCGATGACCCCGGCCAGTTCACCCCTCAGGCCCTGCCCCAGCGAGGGGGAAAGCAACCAGAGCCCCAGCCGTCGGCACTGGCAAAGCCGGCATCTCGACGCGGCCACCCGCCTGCTGCTGCAGCGCGACGAAGAGGTCTTCCTGCGGCAGAGCCTGTCGACACCCTGCATCGATGTGCTGGCAGGGGCCGCCGGCTCCTCCCTTGCCGACGTGGAGGGGCGGACGTTCCTCGATTTCCATGGCAACAGCGCCCACCAGGTCGGTTACGGCCACCCGCGGGTGGTGGAGGCGGTGGTCGCGCAGCTGCAGCGCCTGCCCTTCTGCCCGCGTCGCTACACCAACCTGCCGGCGATAGAGCTGGGGGAGCGGCTTGCCGCCCTCTCCCCCATGGCGGGGACGAAGATTCTCTTCTCCCCGGGGGGGACGGGTGCCGTCGGCATGGCCCTCAAGCTGGCGCGCATGGCCACTGGCCGCTTCAAGACCATTTCCATGTGGGGGTCGTTCCACGGAGCCTCGCTCGATGCCATCTCCCTGGGCGGCGAGGCCCTCTTCCGCCAGAACATCGGGCCGCTCCTCCCGGGCACCGAGCACGTCCCGCCCGCCGACCCCTACCGCTGCCTGTGGAATCCCGGGGGCAACTGCAACGACTGCGATGGCCGCTGCGCGCGCTATCTCGAATACGTTCTCGATCAGGAGGGCGACATTGCCGCCGTGGTTGCCGAGCCGCTGCGCTGCACCAGCGTCACCGCCGCCCCGCCGGGCTACTGGGCGCGGGTGAGGCGGGCCTGCGACCGCCACGGGACTCTGCTCGTCTTCGATGAGACCGCCGTGTGCCTCGGGCGCACCGGGACCATGTTCGCCTGTCAGCAGGAAGGGGTCGAGCCGGATATCCTCGTGCTCGGCAAAGGCCTTGGTGGCGGCATCTTCCCTCTGGCGGCGATCCTCGCCCGGGGCGGGCTCGACATTGCCCCGGATCGCGCCCTCGGCCACTACACCCATGAAAAGAGCCCGGTGGCCTGTGCTGCCGCGCTGGCGGCTGTCGAGGTCATCGTCGAGGAAGGTCTCTGCTCCCGGGCAGACGTGCTCGGCGAGCATGCGGTGGCCTTCCTGCGCCGGCTGGCGGAACGGGTGCCCCACATCGGCGATGTCCGCGGGCGCGGGCTGCTCTTCGCCGCCGACCTGGTGATCGACCGTGTCGGCAAGGAGCCGGCCGTCGACCTCGCCGACCGTGTCCTCTATCATTGTCTCGCCGCCGGCCTCAGTTTCAAAGTCTCCCATGGCGGCGTCCTCACCCTGAGCCCGCCGCTGACCATCGGCGAAAGCGAACTGGACCGGGCCCTCGGCATCCTCGCCGAAGCCCTCATCGACCAGCCAACATCCTGAAGAGAGAGCCATGAACCACTTCCTTGATCAGCTGCCGGACAACCCCTACGTGTTGCTCACCCCCGGCCCCCTGTCCACCACCAAGAGCGTCAAGGCGGCCATGCTGCGCGACTGGTGCACCTGGGACAGGGAGTACAACGACATCGTCCAGGACATCCGCGCGCGATTGACGACCTTGGCCACCGCCGAGCCCGGCTATACCGCGGTGCTCATCCAGGGCAGCGGCACCTTTGCCGTCGAAGCGGCGATCACCACCATGATGCCCGAGTCCGGCAGGCTCCTGGTACTGGCCAATGGCGCCTACGGGCGGCGTATGGCGCTCATCGCCAGGCGCTGCCGCATTCCCTGCCGAATCGAAGAGTACGGGGAACTGGTTGCTCCTGACCCGGCCGGGGTGGCCGCCATCCTGGCCGCGGACAGCTCTCTCAGCCATGTCGCCGTGGTTCACTGTGAAACGACCACCGGCATGCTCAACCCGGTGGCGGAAATCGGCCTGGCGGTCAAGAGAGCCGGGCGCCACTATCTGGTCGATGCCATGAGCAGCTTTGGCGGCATTCCCCTCGACATGGCGGC
>JANJUM010000047.1 GCA_024710585.1 Desulforhopalus sp. | reverse complement strand
GAACTGCAGCGGCGACCCTTGCTGGGGATCGGTCTTGACCAGCTGCATCCCCTTGGAATCGGCGGCGTGGGTCTCCGTATGCTCTTTGAGTACGAAGCTGCGCAGGGTGCCGCCGTCTTCGGAGAAGATCGCCGTATAGAGATCGGTTTCGACGGTCACTTCGCGAGGCTCCCGGTCATATTTCGGCGGCGGAGGCTGTGCCGGGGCGGCCGGCAGCGGCGATGCGACCGGGGCGGCCGCAGGCTGCTGCGTCACGGCAGGCTGAGGTGCTGCGGGCTGGCTTGCGGGGCTGGTCTGCGTCGTCTGCGGGGCGGGGGTTTGTTGGCCAAATCCAACAAAGAAATACTGATAGCCGAGCAGGATGAAGAAGGAGATGAGGATGGCCCAAAAAGCTCTGTAATTATCCATTAATACGTACCGTAGAGAGTTGTCGACAGCGGGGGGATAGCGCGGCGTTTTGCGGCTATGGCGGAAACGACGGGATCACCGAACCGGGTCATAGCCGCCTCGGCAAAAGGGGTGGCAACGCAGAATGCGACGGAGGCCGAGCAGCGTGCCTCGCAGGGCGCCGTATTTTTCGATGGCCTCGATGGTATAGGTGGAACACGTCGGATAGAAGCGGCAACTTGGCGGCAATAGAGGAGAGATGAGGTATTTGTACCCTCTCACCATGCCAACCAGAACCTTTTTCAAGAAGTCGCTGCTCATCTTTCCACGTTGTTGGCGAGTCCCTGGCGTGACGCGACCAGCGCGGTTACCGCCTGACGGATATCGCTGGGATGCAGACAGCGGAAGTCGGGCCGTACGGCGAAAACGATATCCATGCCGGGGGGATACTGCTCCCGCCACAGCCTGAAGGACTCCCTGATGATGCGCTTGAGACGATTTCTGTTGACCGCGCCACGAATGCTACGATGAACACTTATGCCCAGCCTGCTCTCCCCGCCATCATTGCTGCGGCAGATGAGGGTGAAGCCTGCCCCGTGCAGACGCTTGCCCCGGCTGTAGACGTGTTCGAACTCGCTCCCCTTGCGCAGGAGAGCGCTTTTGAAGAGTCGATTCCCGGCCAATGATCAGGCGCAAAGCCGCTTGCGCCCTCTGGCCCGGCGGGCCTGCAGGACCGCACGTCCGCCACGGGTGCTCATTCTTTCCCGGAATCCGTGGGTGCGCTTGCGCTTGAGAATGCTCGGCTGAAAGGTTCTTTTGCTCATCTGTTACTTCCTCGCCGGTGGGACATGGCCACCGCTGCTGTTGAAGGATTTGCTGGGCGAAAGAGGAGCGTGTCGAACCTGCGCGCCACCTTCCCGCCCTGTACTGCCCCGCCCCTCGCTGTGCAGGGGGTGGAACGACAAATTACAAAAGCAAAATATTAACCACATGTCCAGGGCAGTGTCAAACCTTTTTGACGAAGCCGCCGCCGCGACGACTTGCGCAAACCCGACCTCCATGCTATGTTTCCCCTGTTTTTTACGCCAACTCTGCAACTTTTCGTCGAGGGACGGGCATCACGCTGATCAGCCGCCATCGGCCTGCCGCCGCTCCACGCCCCCATGATCACCAACTCCGCAAACCGCCATGGCCCCAACCCTACCAACGACCTATGAGGATATCGACTGGGCCGAGCTGCGCCGCCAGGCCCAGGCCAGGAAGGGCTGGCGCAACAAGGGGCCCCAGGACTGGGACGCCAAGGCATCCTCCTTCGCCAGCCGCAACAAGAGTTCTGCCTATATCGACCTCTTCCTCGACCTCCTGCCGCTTGACCCGGCCATGACCATTCTCGATGTCGGCTCCGGCCCGGGAACCCTGTCGCTGCCGCTGGCTCACCGGGTCGCTTCGGTCACCGCCCTCGACTTCTCCAGCGGCATGCTGGCAGTATTGAACGACCTGGCGCGGGAACGCGGCATAACCAACATCTCCACCGTTCACTGCGCCTGGGAAGGCGACTGGCAGGCCAAAGGCATACGGCCCCACGATATCGCCATCGCCTCGCGGGCCATGGGCGTCGAGGACCTCGAGCCGGCACTGCGCAAGATCAACGACTATGCGACCCAGTATGTCTTCCTCAGCGACCGCATCGGCGCAACACCCTTCGACGTGGCAGCCTTTGCCGCCGTCGGCCGCCCCTTCGCCGGGGGACCCGATTACATTTACACGGTCAACATGCTCTACACCCTCGGCATCCACGCCAACGTCACCGTGCTCACCCTGGAGCGGGAACTCACCTACCCCTCCATGGACGAGGCCTTCCGCTCCTACTCGTGGATGTTCAGCGAGCTTGATGACAGGGAGAGCGCGGCGCTGAGAAACTATCTCGAGAGCCGCATCGTCAGGCGAGACGGCGACTCCCTGACGCTTGTCCGCGAGGACCCGCCCCGCTGGGCGGTCATCTGGTGGCGCAAGCAATAGGGCGGCCCAGCCCTGCCGCCGCAACCCTGCCTCTCGTCCCGAGACAAAGGTCTATGAACGAACAATTCGATATAGTGGTCATCGGCGCCGGCCATGCCGGCTGCGAAGCCGCCCTGGCCGCCGCGCGCATGGGGTGCAGAACCCTGCTGACGGTCATCAACGCCGACACCATCGGCGCCATGTCCTGCAACCCGGCCATCGGAGGTCTTGCCAAGGGCCATCTGGTGCGGGAGATCGACGCCCTGGGGGGCGAGATGGCGAGAAACATCGACGCCACCTCCATCCAGTTCCGTCGCCTCAATACCAGCAAGGGTCCGGCGGTGCGCTCCTCCCGCGCCCAGGCCGACCGCCTGCTCTACCGCCTGCGCATGAAATCGGTGGTGGAAAACCAGGAAAACCTCACCGTCAAGCAGACCATGGTCAATGGACTGCTCGTCCACCATGACACCATCTGCGGCATTACCACCTCCCTCGGCGAAGAGATCGGCACCACGGCGGTGGTGGTCGCCACCGGCACCTTCCTCGACGGGCTGGTGCATATCGGCATGAAGAATTTCCCTGCCGGAAGGCTCGGCGACGCCCCGTCGAGAAGCCTCGCCGCCTGGTTCAAGAGCCACGGTTTCGCAGTCGGCCGCATGAAGACCGGCACCGTGCCCCGACTCGACAGCAATACCATCGACTACGACGACCTCGAGGTACAGCACAGCGACCAGCCCCCGGCCCACTTCTCCTTCGCCTCCCGGGGCGGCTACACCCTGCCGCAGCTGCCCTGCCACATCACCTACACCAACGCCGCCACCCACGAGATCATCCGCTCGGGCATCGGCCAGTCACCGATGTATGCCGGGATCATCAAAGGCATTGGGGCGCGCTACTGCCCGTCCATCGAAGACAAGGTGATGCGCTTTCCGGAAAAGGATCGGCATCAGATCTTCCTCGAGCCGGAAGGGTTGGACACGGTGGAGGTCTATCCCAACGGCCTTCCCACCAGTTTGCCGCTCGCCGTGCAGACGGCGATGATCCACTCCATCAAGGGCCTCGAACGGGCGCGCATCATCCGCCCCGGCTATGCCATCGAGTATGACTATATCGACCCCCTCGGCCTGCATCCATCCCTGGAAACCAAGCAGGTGCGCGGCCTCTTTTTCGCCGGCCAGATCAACGGCACCTCCGGCTATGAGGAGGCGGCAGCCCAGGGCCTCATCGCCGGTATCAACGCCGTGCGTTATCGCAATGGCGATGCCCCGCTGATCCTCGACCGCTCCCAGGCCTATATCGGTGTCCTCATCGACGACCTGGTGACCTGCGGCACCAAGGAGCCTTACCGGCTGTTCACCTCTCGAGCGGAATATCGCCTGCTGCTGCGGGAGGACAACGCCGATGCCCGCCTCGCCGCCATCGGCCACGGCATCGGCCTGGTAAGAGAAGAGGACTTCGCCCGATTCCAGCGCAAGCAGGAAGCCATCGAGAAGGGCAAGCAGAGCCTGGAGAGGCTGGCGGTCAAGCCCGGCGCCGAGACCAACGCGGCCCTTTCCGCCCTTGCCAGTACCGCCATCAAACAGCGATGCTCACTGGCCGAGTTGCTGCGCCGGCCGGAGCTTGGCATCGAATCCTTCCTCTCTCTGCCGCTCACCGCGGAGGAAATGGCCGAGGTTCAGGCCATCCTTGCCGGCGGGGTCAAGGAGGAAATAGAACTGCAGGTCAAGTTCAAGGGCTATCTCGACCGGCAGGACGAACAGGTGGCCCGTTTCAAGAAGATGGAGTCCATGCTCCTGCCGGCTGATCTCGATTACCGATCTCTGGCCGGACTGTCCAACGAGGTGGTGGAAAAGCTGACGCGCATCAGGCCCCTCTCCCTCGGCCAGGCCTCGAGGATCTCCGGCATCACCCCGGCGGCCATCTCAGTGTTGCAGGTACACCTTAAAAAACTTGGCAAAAACTTTACCTCATAGGGCAGCCATGGCGCCACTTCCCTTCCCGCAGATCGACCCGGTCATTTTCAGCCTCGGCCCTTTTCACGTCCGCTGGTATGGGCTGATGTACGTGCTCGGCTTTACCGCCAGCTACTACCTGGTTCGCCATCAGCTCCGCCAGTTCCGACCGGCCCGCCTCGAGGAAAACTTCGAGAATCTCAACGTACTGCTCATCCTGGCGGTGATCGTCGGCGGCCGTCTCGGTTACGTGCTGTTCTACAATCTCGGCTACTATCTCGACAACCCCCTGGAGATCCCTGCCACCTGGAGCGGCGGCATGTCCTTCCACGGGGCCTGCCTGACGCTGATTGTCGTCGGTTTTCTCTATTGCCGCAGGAAAGGTGTGGATTTCTGGCAGGCCGCCGACCTCTACACCGCAACAATTCCCATCGGCATCGGTCTCGGGCGCATCGGCAACTTTATCAACGGGGAGTTGTTCGGCAGGGTGACTGCCATGCCCTGGGGCATGGTCTTTCCCGATGGCGGGCCAAGCCCGCGACACCCCTCGCAGCTGTACGAAGCTGTCCTCGAAGGGCTGCTGCTCTTTCTTCTCTTGTGGAGCGTACGCCACAAGCCGTGGCAACAGGTGAGATCATGGCCGCACGGCAGCATCCTCGCCCTGTTCCTCGCCGGCTACGGCTGCATGCGCATCATCGCCGAGATATTCCGCGAACCGGACCCGCAGGTGGGTTTTCTCTTCAATCTGCTCACCATGGGCCAGCTCCTCAGCATGGCCATGGTGGCGGCAGGCGTGACCATCTGGCTCTTGCGCCGCCGCACTGTGCGCAACGTAACCACAGCCGCGACACGTCGCTGAACTGGCAGCAGGGGCCTTTAATAAACGACGACGCCCTCTCTCGTGGCGAGAGAGGGCGTCGTTACAGGCCCGAAATGCATTGGTGAGGCCTGTTCCTTCCTTGTTCCTTCCGGGTGCTGTCACTCCCCTCTGATGTCTTTTCCGGCTACTGCACCTTGTCGTAAAGATTTTTCGCCGGCCTGAATTTGACGACATTATGCGAAGGAATGACGATGTTCTGGCCGGTCTGGGGGTTCCTTCCCTTCCGCTCCGCCCTCTCCACCACCCGAAAGGATCCGAATCCGGTGATGATGACCTTTTCTCCTTTCTCCATGGCATTGGCCATATAGCCCAGCACCGTGTTCAAAGCCTGTTCGGCCTGCGCCTTGGTAATGCCCCTCGCGTCCGCAATCGATGCTACCAGTTCACCTTTATTCATGTCTACCCGACCTCTCTCGAAGATTGACCATATGTTACTTACCCGAATTACCTGTATTTTCTAGCGGTTCCTCGAGAAAAAACAATCGTCGGATATACCGTATTTTTTCTAGGTATATATACCCATATCAAGATACCAAGTCGGCATCGTTAGACAAAAAAGCTGCGCTCTTGGGGGGAGATACAAAAATTTTCTGCAGGCCAGAAAAAAATTGCCGATCTGTCGCGCCTTCCAAGTCCCCGGGGAGGGACCGCTCAACCTTGGTCGCAGTCTCCACCGCAAAGATGGCGAATCGCCAGTTCCACCAGCGGCACATCGGCTGGGGCCCATTGCAGAGCAGGGAGTTCTTCCGCAGACAGCCAGAGGATACGGTCGTGGTCGACGGGCTCCAAGGATCCGGCGACGACATTGGCAAGATAGGCAACCAGGCGCACCCTTTTGTCACCGTAATCGTGTACCGATTGCCCAAGATACCGGCCGATGAGGCAGGTCAACCCCAGCTCCTCGTCGAGTTCGCGCTGCAGGCAGCCTTGCGGGCTTTCCCCAACCTCGATCTTGCCGCCGGGAAATTCCCAGTAGCCGGCGAGGTGCAGGCCGGGACGGCGGCGGGCGGCCAGCACCTTGCCATCGGCGACGATAACCGCCGCCGCGACGTCAATGGCGGCCGTACCGGGGCTCATTGCCAAAAGGTGTGCAGGTGAAGGACGTTGATCGCGATGGAGCGCGCCTCGCCGGCGACCGCAGGCGACGCGATGGGAAGCGAACGGCTCATTCCGAAGGGACGAAACCGTGGCGAACGGCGTAGTTGACCATGTCGACGCTGTTTTTGCGATTGAACTTGCGGAGCAGGTTGGAGCGGTGGTGGTCGATGGTGCGTTGACTGAGCTTCAGCCGTTCCGCCATCTGCTTGCTGGTGTACCCCTTGACCACCAGCTGAAGAATCTCGTGCTCACGGCGGGTAAGCCCCTGGAAGGGATTTTTCCGCTCGTTACGGTACATGGAGATGACGTCGTCGGCAAAGTCGGCCGCCATGAACGGCGAAATATAGCTCTTCCCGGAGAGGACCTTGTCGATGGCAAGCAGCAGTTCCTGATCCGAGTCATCTTTCATCAGATAGCCATCGGCCCCGGCCGACATGGCATTGTAGAAATACTGCTTGTTTTTGTGCATGGTGAGCATGAGGATCTTGATCCACGGGTAGCGCGACTTGACCTTGCCGATGGTCTCCATGCCACCTATCCCCGGCATGGCGATGTCGAGGATAATGAGGTCGACTTCACCGCCGGCAAGCGACTCCATGAGTTCCTCGCCGCTGCTGGCCTCACCAACCACCTGCAGCGAAGGATTGGCGTTAATGATGCGCTTGATGCCATGCCGTATCAGGGCGTGGTCATCGGCGAGCAGGATTCTGTAACTTCTCGAAGAAGGCATCGGCTGGCCCCAGCTTTGGTTCACCGCCGGCCCCGCCTGAGCGACACCGGCGCGACCGTTCCCCATGGACGTGCAATTTCTTTCTTCATCATAACCATATATCTAGAAAAAATGCAATTTTTCACGATCGTAACCGATAACTCCCGGCACTCGCAGGCCCAGCTGGCCCCGCTGAGAGGACTTGGGTCACCGTCCTCCCACGATGATGGAGCCCTATGAAAGATTGCCAAATCCTCCTTGGCCCGCTACTATGAGCCATCTGGTCGCAGGTCGGCCACCTCCATCCGCTGGCAGCAGCCCCTGGATCCATCCCCCACACCCCGAGCAGACCTCATCCCTCGCCATGCAGCATACCCACGCCACCTCTTCCGCCCTGCCGGCATCGTGGCAGGAATGCCAGGAACGCGGCTGGCACGAACTCGACATTCTGCTCGTCAGCGGTGATGCCTATGTCGACCACCCCTCGTTCGGCATCGCCCTTATCGGCCGCCTGCTCGAAAGCCATGGGTATCGCGTGGCGATTCTCGCCCAGCCGCGCCACACCAGCCTCGATGACTTTCTCCACTTCCCGCCGCCACGGCTCTTCTGCGGTGTCAGCGCCGGCAACCTCGACTCCATCGTTGCCAACTACAGCGGCAATGGCAAGGTACGCGACCACGACGCCTACTCCCCAGGGGGCAACCCCTGGTATGGGGACACCCAGGAACGTGCCCAGCGCCGCCGCCCGGATCGCGCCTCGATGGTCTATGCCAACGCCGCCCGCGCCGCCTTTCCCGGAGTGCCCATCATCCTCGGAGGCATCGAGGCATCCCTGCGCCGCTTCATTCACTACGACTACAAACAGGAAAATCTGCGCGCCTCGATCCTCACCGATGCCAAGGCAGATCTGCTCGTCTACGGCATGGGGGAGCGGGCGGTTGTCGAAATCGCCGCCCGCTGCCAGCGAGGGCAGCCCCTGACGGGCATTCCCGGAACATGCATTAGGCTTACCGACCGCGAGCTTGCCTCGCTCTGCCCGCAGTTCGAGGGCAAAAGCACGCGCGCCCTGCTCCTCCTCCCTTCCTGGGAAGACATAGAAGCGAGAAGGGACCTCTTTCTCGACGCCGAGCGACAGATCGACGACCACTCCAGGGCGGCATCATCGCGGCTCGTGCTGCAACGCCAGCAGCACCACTGGCTCCTCCAGTACCCTTCCCAGCCACCGCTGACCAGCGCCGAGCTCGATGCCCTCTACGACCTGCCCTTCACCAGGCGGCCCCACCCCGCCACAGCCGACATTCCCGCCTATCGCATGATCCGCGACTCGGTGACCATCGTCCGCGGCTGTTCCGGAAACTGCTCGTTCTGCGCCATCACCCGCCACCAGGGGGCTGCGGTGGTCTCGCGCGGCAGGGCCTCGATCATCGCCGAGTGCCGGCGGCTCGCCGCCATGGACGACTTTTCCGGAACCATCAGCGATCTCGGTGGCCCGACCGCCAACCTCTACGGCACGTCCTGCGCCATCGGCACCTGCAAGAAGCACCAGTGCCTCTACCCGCAGCTCTGCCCCAATCTGCAGACCGACGAGGGCGCCATGCTGTCTCTGCTCGAAGAAGCAGCTGCCGTCGAAGGCGTCAGGCACGTCTTCATTTCCTCGGGGCTGCGCATGGAACTCCTCCTCAAGACCCCGCGACTGCTCGAAACCATCCTCGACCGCCACACCCCCGGAGCGCTGAAGATCGCACCGGAACACAGCGACGCCACGATCCTCGCCCTGATGAACAAGGAGCCCCACGCCCTGCTCGAGCGCTTCGTCGCCGCCTGCCGGCGTATCGCCAGAAAACTCGGCAGGAACATCGAACTCACGCCCTATCTGCTGCTCTCCCACCCCGGATCACGACCGGAGTCGGTGGAACGACTGGTCGCCGATCTGCGCCGGCTGAACCTTTCCCCGCGAACCTTCCAGGATTTCACCCCCACTCCGGGAACGCTCTCCACCGCCATGTATGTTACAGGCAGGGACCCGCGGACCTCGAAAAGCATCCCGGTACCGCGAAATCGTTCAGAACGTATGCGTGAAAGAAAGATCCTCGAGGCCTGCCTGAACCACCATGGCGGCACACCACGCAAACCTGGCAAGGGAAGACGACAGTGAAGACGGGGGACCGCGCCGCGGGCCCCCGGTGAGGCCTACTTAGCCGGACGGCGGTAGTAATAGTTCTCGTAGTAGGAAGAATTCTTGCCGAGAACCCGCGAAGCGACGGGGTTGGGGCGGTGCCCGTTGAAGACCACCCCGAGGATCTTCTCCTTGCCGATGTCTGCCACCGCTTGCTCGAGGAGGGTCTTGCTGGCAACCCCTTCACGAACGACGAGGATGACCGCGTCGACGACGTTGGCGAGAGTTATCGCCTCCGAGGCGACCATCAACGGAGGACAGTCGAAGACCACGAAACGATCGGGATACCGCCGAGACACTTCGGCGACCAGTTCCTGCATGCGCGTGGAGCCGAGAAGCTCTGCGGGGTTGGCTGGCGGCTCGCCACTGGTGAGGATGGACAGCTTGTCCATCGAAGTCTTGCGGATATAGGAAGACAGCTCTCCCCTGTGGCGCAGATAGTCGGCAAGCCCGCCTTCTCTGGGGAGCCCGAAGAGTTCCGCCATGGTGGGCAGGCGCAGGTCGCAGTCTACCAACAGGGCATATTGATCGATGCCCTGGGCCAGCATTACGCCAAGATTGGCGGCGACGAAGCTCTTACCTTCCTGGGGCTGCACCGAGGTGACGAGGATGGTGCGCGGCGTGGGGCGGCCATCCGGCGGCATGAGGATTTTCGCTCGCAGCACGCGAAAGGATTCGCTGGTTGTCGGGGAAAAATTCACCGCCTGCACCAGACGTGCATCCCAACTGACCGAGTCACCACCGGCGGATGATTGTGCCAGCGGTGGCGCCTCCGACTCTCGCCGAGCTGTTTCGGCAGCCATCGCCACCTTGCCCTCAGCGCTCTGAGCAGCGTCGTGGCCGGATTTCCCCTCATTTCTCGAAAACATTCCCATTATACCCTCGTTTCAACCCATTCCCAGTTGGCGTGCAAGGTAGCCCAAGGCCGCCTGCACCCACCCCTTATGATAGGCATACGCGACGAACAAACCATCGAGGACGAGGATGGCTGCCACTCCCGGTACGAGCCAGCGCCGCCAGGATGGTCGCAGCGACGGCAGGTGGAAAGCGCTGCTGTCCCCCGGGATATGCAACTGCTCGACGGCCTTGCGGACTATCTTCTCGTCAACCTCGGTCTTGCCGCGGGCACAGGCGACACGCAAGGCGGTGTCGCAGAGGACATTAATCTGCCGCGGATTGCCGCCCGTTGCCTGATAGATCAGCTGCAGGGCCTGATCCGTGAACAGCCGTGGATTTTTTCCCCCGGAGCGACTGAGGCGAAAGAGCACATACTGGGTGGCCTCCTCCGCGGACAGCTGATCGAGATGATAGCGCACCGCAATACGTTGACTGAGCGGCGAGAGCTGCCTTTCGTTGAGGCGCTCGAGCAATTCCGGCTGCCCGACGAGAAAAATGCTGAGAACATCCTTCAACTCGGCTGCCATGTTGACCAGCAGGCGCATCTCCTCGAGCAGGTCGGTGGGCAGTGCATGGGCCTCGTCGATGATCAGCAGGACACGTCGGTTGGACTTTTTGCACTGTTCGAGGAGCTTTGAGAAAAGCACGAGGAACTTGGCCTTGTTGCCATCGAAGAGCAGCCCGAGCTGTGCCGCGAAATAGTAGAAGAAGTCGTCGAGTTCGAGCGTCGGGTTGGAGATGACGCACACGTAGCCTGGGTTTTCCAGAGTCTTGGAGAGGACATTGATGAGGGTGGTCTTCCCCGTGCCGACCCCCCCGGTGAACAACAGGAAGGCCTTATCGGATACCACCCCGTGTTTGAGCACGGCAAGGGCGTTTTTATGCCCCTCGCCAAGAAAGAGCATGTTGGAATCCGGGGTCAGCTCGAAGGGCTTACGCTCCAAGCCGAAATGATCCCTGTACAAGGTACCGCTGTCAGCGCTAAATAACGACATAACCTCTCAACCAGACGGCTGCGAAAAGGGCCACCACCCCCGCTGCAAGAAGCAGGAGGAGGAGGAAAATCGATACGGCCTTCCTCCTTCTGCGCTTGGTCTCGACTGCGATTTCGAGATAGGGAATGGTGGTCAGCAAGGTGACACCCAGGGCGGACTCGACGACTTCCGGATCCCGCAGCGTCCCATCGAAAAAATCGAGCGAAAAGGCGAGCCCGAGCCCGAGGCCAATGCCGGCGGCGAGGGCAACACCAAGAATCTTGACGAAGTCTGGCTTGATCGGTTTTTCCGGGGTTCGCGCCGGATCCTCGATCTTGAACTGGCTCCCTTTTTGACGCCTTTCAAGATTGAGCATCGACTTGGCCTCGAGGTCCTGGGATACGAGGTAGTCGTAATGTCGCTTCAGCTGGCCATATTCGCGGGTCAGGGCCGCCCACTCAGCCTCGCGGACCGGTGCGGCGGCGATCCACTCCTCAACCTCGGCGAGGACCTTCTTCTGACGCTCCTTTTCGGCCTTGATCGCCTCGATATTGAGAAGGATGTTCTTGCGTTGCGTTTCCAGTTGCAGAATCACCGAGTCGACACTGCTGCGGTCGAGAGCGCCACGACCACCATCCCGGGCATCTTTCGCACCTCCCTTGACGGCAGCCGCGCTGCTTCGCTCCACCTCCACCTCGTCCTCGAGTTTGGCGATGATCGTCCGCAGGCGCTTGACCTCGGGATGCATCTCGGTATAGCGGGTGAGCAGCTGGTCCAGTACCAGACGCGCCTTGGCAAGGCGTGCCTCGGCGCTCATCGGGACCTCCTGCTGTGTCCCCTGCCCGGTTTCGGCCTCCCCCGCCGCCGCCAGTTGCCGTTCCGCTTCGAGCACCTTTTGACGATTGACGATCTGATCCTGGATGAGCACCGCCGTACGTTCCAGTTCCTGGATACTGATCTGCTGTTCCTGAGCCTGTTTCTGCAAGGCGATGAGCCTGGCCACGTTGGACTCGCGCTGTTCCGGCAGCTCGTTGAAGTGCTGCAGCTTGTAGTCGCGCATGGCGTTTTCCTTGCGGTCCATGGCGGCTTTGGCGCTCTCCAGTTCGTTGCTGGTATAGGAGGAGGTCTCCGTGGCACGTTCCTCGCGGTACTTGAGGTTTTCTTCGATAAACTTGGCGGCCAGGGCGTTGGTGACCTTGACCACCTTGTCACGGCTGTGATGAGTGAACGCGATCTTGAAGATATCTCCCTTTGGAGAGGGAACTATATTGATATTCTTGCGCATTATCTCCACCACATCCTCCATGGGCAGCCGTGCCAGGAGTTCGGGGTAGAGAGCGAGATCGACGATGAGCTTTTCGAGGTTGGTGCGGCTGGTGACTACCTGGGTCAGGGTGCTGACGATATCACGGATGCGGGAGGACTTGTCGGCGGACATCTTGCCGGCCGAGATCATCTGCTGTTCATAACTGAGCAGACTGGAGGCCTGGTACACCTTGGGGGTTTTGAGGTAGACCGCGAGCCCCACAGGCAGACTCAAGAGGAGCAGGGTGATGATCAACACCTTGCGTCGATAGAGCAGATCGACATATTTCTTGACCAGGTGACGCTGAGTCGAATCCATCGGCAGGCAGGGACTTGGGAAAGAGATTGATGGGCAGCAGCCCGACAGAAAGGGGCAGCAACCGCAAAAACATGGCCATCCCCGGCAGTTATCAAGGAACCATAGACCATTTGACTGTCTTTTTCAAAACAATTACCGATCGCTACCCAATTCTCCCAAGGCAAACAGCAGTCTGGGCCAATCAAAGAGGGCGCAGCGGAAAATCTTCGGGGGTGAATGATACCACCTGGGAGATATCGGGGGCGTCGAAGGCGATCATCGCCAGACGATCGATGCCCAGTGCAATCCCGGCCGCCTCCGGCATGTGCTGAAGATCGTCGAGGAACACCTCGGGCATTTTCATCCCAGTACCGCCTGCGGCGCGGATGGCCTTTAGCTCCTCAGCAAAACGCTGACGCTGCTCCGCGGCATCGTTGAGCTCGGAAAAGCCATTGGCCAGCTCCACTCCACCGATATAGAGCTCGAACCGTTCGGCGAGCTGCGGGTCGCCAGGCTTGGGCCGCGAGAGGGAGGCCAGGGCCCGGGGATAATCATAAAGAAATGTTGGGTATCCCTGCCCGAGATGCGGCTCGACGTATTCGCAGAGCAACTCGTCGAAGCAGTCTTCGCTCAGCGCCGCAGAGAGAGGGCGCGGGGAATAGCGCGCGAAGGCTTCCTCTACCGTCACCCTCTGCCATTCACCATGGAAATCGTTGGTGGTAAATATCGACCGCAAGCCGGTAGACTCGACGCGGCGGGGGTCCTGAGGCCATTCCCGCTGCAGATAGCGGCACAATGCGCGGCAGTCGGCCATGAGCTGGCGGTAATCGCAGTCACTGCGATACCACTCGATCATGGTGAACTCCTCGAGATGCCGCCGCCCCCGCTCCCCTTTGCG